>JAGWWZ010000285.1 GCA_018970165.1 Planctomycetota bacterium
GATACGCCGTTTGTACAGCGACCTGATCGGCCTACCGCCGTCCCCTGAGGATGTCTCGGCCTTTCTCACGGACGATTCACCAGATGCCTATGATCGGTTGGTCGAGCGTCTGTTGGCCAATCCACACTACGGCGAACGGATGGCAATCGGTTGGCTCGATGTGGTCCGATATGCTGATACGATCGGCTACCATAGCGACAACCCTCGCAATGTTTGGCCCTATCGCGATTGGGTGATTCGTTCCTTCAATTCCAATAAACCGTTCGATCGCTTCACCCTCGAGCAGATCGCAGGAGATTTGCTGCCGGATGCGGACCAGGAATCGCTTGTTGGCTCCGCTTTCAATCGCCTTATCTTGACCACCGAGGAAGGTGGCGCGCAACCCAAAGACTACGAAGCCCGAATGCTCGCCGATCGCGTCCGCGCCATCGGTACCGCATGGCTTGCTCAAACGACCGGTTGCGCTCAATGCCATGACCATAAATTCGATCCGTTCACTACACGCGATTTTTATTCCCTGGGTGCCTTCTTCGCGGACATCCAAGAAGGCCTAGTCGCCTCGCGAGAAGAGGGGATGCCAATCCCCAATCCAGAACAGAAGGATCGTCTCGCTTCGTTGGACCAAAAGTTCGAGATCGCAAAAGCAGCGTTTGAATCGGTTGTTGAAGAAGTGAACGCAGCACAGCAAGCGTGGGAAGACTCGGTCCGCTCGGATCAGTATGTCTTCGATTCTCTTCAACCGGGGTCGAAAGCCAAAGAACCTGAGAAGAAGACCGCTCGCAACATCGCAAGTGCCATCAAAGCCGAAAAAAGGAACGAAGCTCAACGGCAGGAAATTCAGAGTTATTTCCGACAGCATGTCAATTCGCTGCATCGCCAAACATGGTTGGCTCTCGACCAGGCCGAGAAGGCTCGATCGGATCTTTATCGTCAGATACCCAAATGCCTTGTCTCCAAGAGCGGCTCAACAAAACGTGTCGTTCGCATACTGCCGCGTGGCAATTGGCTCGATGATTCGGGGGAGATTGTGAAACCAGCCTTTCCAAGCTATCTGCCGCAACCAGAAGCCATCGACCGCGAATGGAATCGACTCGATCTCGCTAAGTGGCTTGTTTCACGAGAAAATCCATTGACTGCACGCGTTGTGACCAATCGACTCTGGAAGCATTTCTTTGGAACGGGCTTGAGCAAGATCCTTGACGACTTCGGAGCCCAAGGGGAACCCCCGGCCCACCCGGAACTTCTCGATTATTTTGCCTGCGAGTTTATGGACTCCGGTTGGAATTGGAATCATATGGTCAAGCTCATCGTTACGAGTCGGGCCTACAAACGATCCGCGATCGCTACACCGGAACAACTGGCTGCCGATCCGTACAACAAGGAACTGGCAAGGCAGTCGCCGTTTCGTTTGGAGGCAGAGTTGATACGCGATCAGGCACTCTTCGTCGCAGGGCTTTTGGTCCTCGAGATCGGTGGACCAAGCGTCAAACCGTATCAGCCTGCAGGCTACTGGGAGAACCTCAATTTCCCTATGCGAACCTACCAAGAAGATCATGGTTCAGGGCAATACCGCCGAGGCTTGTATACGTGGTGGCAAAGAACGTTTCTGCATCCGAGTCTCCTTGCGTTCGATGCACCAAGCCGAGAGGAATGCTGCGCCGAACGGACTCGTTCCAATATCCCTCAGCAAGCATTGGTTTTATTGAACGATCCGTCGTATGTGGAAGCAGCCCGCGGTTTTGCAGCAAGGATGCTCAGCCAGGGTGGGGACACGACGCAATCTCGCATCGCATGGGGTTTTCAACAACTTCTGCAACGACAACCTACCAGCGGCGAAATCGCAACACTCGAACAATTGCTGGCTCGTCATCGCGAGCGTTATGCCACGGAACCCGCGGCGGCAACACAACTGATATCCACAGGCCTCGCACAGCCGCCAATAGAGATCAATGCTGTCGAACTTGCAGCATGGACCCACGTAGCTCGCGTGCTCATGAGTCTCCACGAAACCATCACCCGAAGTTGATCGCCATGCGACTGGATCCCTTTGCAATTCCACTTTGTCGACGGCAAATGCTTCGGCGCAGTACCATTGGGGTTGCTGCCCTCGGGCTGTTGCTCGGGCACAAAGCGCATGGCAACCAACATCCAGCCGACAAGGGTCCAGTTGCGTCGATTCGCTTCGCATATCCACGGCGAGCAAAACGCGTCATCTGGCTGACCATGGCAGGTGGCCCCTCGCACCTGGAATTGTTTGACAACAAGCCCAAGCTCGCGGAAATGAATGGCGAGCCGATGCCCGAAAGCATGACGCAAGGACAGCAGCTTGCGCAGCTTCAGGGACAGAAACTAGTTTGCCTCGGGCCGATGTTTCCGTTCGCAAGGTATGGTCGAAACGGGACCGAGATCAGTACTCTACTGCCACATATCGGCAGCGTGATCGACGATATCTGCTTGATTCGTTCGATGACCACGGATGCAATTAACCATGATCCCGCCCATATGTTCATGAACACCGGCTCTCAAATCGCTGGCCGTCCAAGCATGGGTGCTTGGATCCAGTATGGGCTAGGGAGCGAAACAGAGGATCTGCCCGGTTTCGTAGTTCTCGTCTCGACCGGAGTTGGACGCTCTCCGCAACCCATCGCGGCAAGGCAATGGAGTAGCGGTTTCCTGCCGAGCCGATATCAAGGAGTGCAGCTTAGGAGCAAAGGGGACGCGGTCCTCTATCTGAGCAATCCGCCCGGCATTACACGCGAGCAACAAGGGCTCGATATCGAAGCGATCAACGCCCTCAACAGACACCATGAATCGGTCGCTAAAGATCCGGAGATCGCAACTCGAATTGCGCAATTCGAGTTGGCTTTCGAGATGCAGGCCAGTGTGCCGGAGCTGATGGATATGCGGAACGAAACCGAAGAGACGTTCGCCATGTACGGCTGCCAACCTGGGGACGGCACTTTTGCGAGCAACTGCATTCTCGCGCGACGACTCGCCGAACAAGGAGTTCGATTCATCCAACTCTATCACCGCGACTGGGACCATCACAGCCTGCTGCGCGAGGAACTTCCCCTGCGAGCTGCTGAAGTCGATCGCGCCAGCGCGGCCTTGATTCGCGATCTCAAGCAACGCGGGATGTTCGAGGACACACTGATCGTTTGGAGCGGAGAATTCGGACGTACGCCCATGTCTCAGAGCAACAAAGGCCCCATCGGTCGCGATCACCACAATCGTTCGATGTCGATGTGGCTAGCCGGAGCGGGCATACGAGGCGGGATGGTTCTCGGATCGACTGACGAATTGGGTTACGCGGCCGTTGAAAACATTTGTACCGTCCATGATCTGCATGCGACGATGCTACGACAACTCGGCATCGACCACGAAGCCTTCACCTACAAGTTCCAGGGCCTGGATTTCCGATTGAGCGGTGTTGAAGGTGCGAGAATTATCTCCGAGATCGTCTCTTAGCCTTGTGC
>JAGWWZ010000098.1 GCA_018970165.1 Planctomycetota bacterium
AACTGAAAAGACCGTTTTTCTGGGGTTTTCGCACTCCAAAGCGCGAGAGTCTTGGGTTTGTTCGAGGAGAGTTTCGCTCGGGAACGGCCAGGAACCTTCTCCAATTTTGGCCAGCCGAAACGTCTGATTCCCCATTCTGTGAGCGATCCGTTCACTATGCCGACCGAGTAGCAAGCGAGATCAGTCCAAAGAAATCCGAACCCCAGAACTAGCCCACCCAGCGTTGTCTGACGGATCGAGTCGATCCACGGGGCGTGATAGAGCTGGCTGATCTCGACTAGAAAAGCGAGAGCTAGCGAGATTGCCACCCGCGTTAGGATCGGCCGACCAGCCAGCAGCGTGCTAACCAACAAGAACAACACGAGAGCCCACAGTGTGTCGCCGGCGTACTCAGCCAAGAATGCCGGCAACTGCTCACGGTATCTGCGCGATGCCAGGCCCGCAAACACGACGACTGTGGCAGCGAGTAGGTAAGCGAATCGAGTTCGAATCAATTAATTGGTTCTTTCTATTTCGGTTGAGCGGGCGGACATTCCTTCGAACGCTTGGCATTCAGTTCAATGTAATGCCGCCACGGCGTCGGCACATTGTCTTCATAGAAAATGGCTTCGACAGGGCACTCAGGAATACAGGCTTCACAGTCGATGCACTCATCGGGATGAATGTAGACCATATCGGCATCCTCATAAAAGCACTCACATGGGCAAACCTTCAGACAAGCCTTGTCTTTGCAGCCTTTGCACGGCTCAGTTACGACCATCGTCATATTGGAGATCCTTACGTTAGAATTGTGGAAAACAGAGTGGGTACCGGAGGAGGTGAGAATCTGGACGACAAAACGGACATCAAAATTCAAAAAATTTCGGATTCGAATCTGACGAACCGAGCCAGCCGTGAACTCGTCGAATTGTGGCGGTCGGGTTCACAGGATGCTGCCCGCGTACTTTTGGCCCGGTACGAGGTCCGTTTGATTGCGTTAGTTGCGTCTCGACTCAATCGCAAGTATCGAGACGGCATTGCCCCCGAAGATGTGGTTCAGTCTGCCATGGGCAGTTTCTTCCGAGTCACAAGGGCAGGTGCCAACCCATCCATCAAGCTCGAAAGCACAGCGTCCGCATGGAACATCCTGGCGACATTCGTTCGCAGAAAACTGGCGAGGGCATTGGAACGTGAGACAGCCGTCAAACGTGGTGGCGGACGGACCAGAATATCGCTCGATGATCTTGAGACCGATCTAAGCACGAACCCTTCCGTAACCGAAGCCAATGAATTGTTGGATGAGATCCATTCAATGCTAAATTCGGATCATTCGCGACTTCTCGAACTTCTACTGGAGAACAAGACTCAAAGGGAAATCGCGGAACAGCTAGGAGTCGACGAGCGGACGATCCGCCGGCGCATCAGATCGATGCAAGACATCGTCAACGGGCAAAAAGCTTCTGTCGATGAACGAAATAGGGCATCACTCGATTCAACAATTGTGCCAATAAGTCTTCCCAACATCAGTTACCGACAGTTCGTACTTGGGAAGCTCGTTGGTAGTGGGGCGCTCGGAAAAGTTTATCGAGCAAGATTGCAGTCCGATGGTCAGGTCGTCGCTGTGAAGTTCATGCACAGGCATCTATGGACCAACCCTGATAGCAGACTCTCGTTTCTGCGAGAGATCGACCACGCATCGAAGATCAACCACATCGGCGTTGTAAAGTATCTCGGCTGGGGACAGTCGCCGCACGGTGGCCCTTATCTTGTCTGTGAGTATGTCGATGGCCAGCCCCTCACTCACGTTAAGCCAAACGACTCGGGGACCTCAGTGCAATGGCTAGCTCAGATCTGCCAGGCCGTTGCAGCCGCACATCAAGCGGGAGTCGTGCACGGTGATTTAACTCCCAATAACATTCTGCTTGATCACAACGGATGAGTCGTCGTTACCGATTTCGGTTTCGCAACGTACTCGCGTGAACCAATAACAGACGGTGCTGCACTTGAGTCGATCGCATCACCTGGTGGAACGCTTGGTTTTGCCGCCCCCGAGCAGATCTCACCTGCCTTCGGCACGATTGGCTTTACTACCGACATCTACGCGATCGGCGGATTAGCTTTCTATCTGCTTACAGGTCAAAGCCCTCATGATTCCAGTTTATTGCTCGATACCGTTGCCGACGAAGACTTGATAGTACCCAACGCACCTGTCACGCCAGCAGAGGCAAAGTTGGTAGCTGTTGCCAAATTTGCCATGAAAAAAGCAATCAGCTCCAGACCTCATTCAGTATCCGAGTTAGTCCCGCTACTTATCGACTAACTGTAACTTTTTCTCGACTTCGCATCGTCCACTCGCCTAGTTTGCGTCTAACCCACCAAGAAAACAAGGACAGGACTTGCGTTTGGTTGGTGAAGAATTGGAGGTGTTGCGACGGTAAGTTATCCGGGGACGAGTCAGGGGTAGATGGGCATCGTCCAGACCTCGTTCTTTTAGCGATGGTGTCTCCGCGAGAGCTTTGGCTACTTCGGCGAATACCCGGTGCCTGAGGTAGTTCAACGGACTAGAAGTCCGTTGTAAGAATGGCATGCACGCACGCTCCGCTGTCCGCCGATTAGCTTACATTTAGCGGTCAAGCGTGTGATACAATGCATTTCCTAGTCCTTCACTTTACTCGACTCAACATGGGAGGCTCCTTGCCATGCGCAGCCTAGGTCGGTGCCTTGTTGCTTACTCGTTATGGCTTGTGAGTTCGTTTCCCTTGCTGGCCCAAATCGCCGGCGAATCTCATGAGACGATCTTTGATCTTCAGCGTTTATTGAAATCCCCAACCGTTTTGACTGCTGTCGACATTCCATCCGAAGGTGTCAACGCTATCTTCTATGAGGGAACCCCTTACCGTGGAAATCCCACCAAGGTCTTTGCGTACTACGGACTCCCCAGTCGCGAATCACAATCGCAATGCGCCGAGAAGGTTCCAGGAGTCGTTTTGATCCACGGAGGTGGCGGCACTGCGTTCGCAAATTGGGTCAAGTTATGGAACAGTCGCGGCTACGCAGCCATCGCCATGGATGTCTGCGGTTGTGTACCTGTAGGTACCTACGGCAACTGGGAGAGGCACGCTGACGGTGGACCACCAGGGTGGGATGCGAGTTTCATGCAAATCGATGAACCGGTCGAAGACCAATGGCAAACCCACGCGGTGTCCGCAGTGCTGCTTGCCCATTCCCTGTTGCGATCGATGCCAGAGGTCGACTCCGATCGCATCGGAGTGACAGGTATTTCGTGGGGAGGTTATTTGACTTGCATTGTCGCTGGTGTCGATGATCGATTTCAGTGCGCAGTTCCCGTCTATGGATGCGGCTACCTAGGTGACAACTCGGTTTGGTTACCAACCCTGGAATCGATCGGGAAGGAGCGCGCGGAGAAGTGGCTGAATCGTTGGGATCCATCGGTTTACCTTCCCAAGACGATGACTCCGATGCTGTGGGTGAACGGCACAAATGATTTCGCGTATCCGATGGATTCATGGCAACGATCTGCGAGGCTCCACCAGCCCTCGACGCTCAGTTTAAGAATCCGGATGCCGCATGGACATGGAGTGGCTGGCGAAAACCCTGAGGAGATTCATGTCTTTATGAATTCGATCCTAAAGGGTGGTGCCCCCTTCGCGTCATTCGAAGAAATCCATCTCGATGGTCCCAACGCATCAGCGCGCTACCGAACGAAAGTAGTAATCAAAAAGGCCGAGCTTTGCTACACGAAAGATCTTGGAAAATGGCAGGACCGCAATTGGGAAGCGATCCCTGCCAAAATCGAAAGCGACCGCATATCTGCTGAAATCCCCGTCGCTGCGAAAGTCTGGTACTTCAATCTCTTCGATGAACGCGATTGCGTCGTAAGTACTGAACACATAGAGCGGGCTACAGCCGTTGCTCGATAAAACTAATGCGTGCCACCTACGCATCGTTTCGCCATCGAACAGGAGTCCTTCGGCTTTTAAGTTCGAAGAGCGTTTCTGGATGCGCCGGATTCCTTGTGATTTGCAGGGACGTAACCACCCTGTTTACGCTCGGCACCGACAAACCCATAATTCATTGACATGGAGCAACACGGTTTCCGCGTTCCGTTTGGAGGCAAAACCGAGCACAAATCGAGAGCAAAGCTTCCCTCAGAAATTCAAGATCAGGAACTTGACTAGGGTAACAACTGATATAATGCGACCGCGCTGAAAATAAGCAGGTTACCCACAAAGTACTAGGCTGTATTTCAGGATGTGACAGCTGCCGATTCATAAGCAACAATCATTAACGACGAAGCATTCGTTTTTCACCTGTTTCGCAACGCTCATTATTGGTGGCAAAAAGAATCCCCTATGTCGAATTCACTCCCAGACGGCAATTCTCAGGAGCAACAAGGCGTTTCCGATGATCTGGATTGCCCGACAATTCCGCATCATCAATCAGGAGGTGTGGTCGAGCAATCTCCAAGGGTGTTGGATGAATTGCCTCAATCGTTCGGAAGATACCGCGTGATTTCGATGCTTGGCCGAGGTGGATTTGGCTGCGTCTACAAAGCTGTCGACGAGCAACTCGAACGCGACGTTGCCATCAAGGTCACCCTGGGTTCTTTGGTAGATCCGGCGGTTCGGCAAGGATTCTTGACGGAAGCAAAAATTGTCGCGTCGCTAGATCATCCCAATATCGTCCCTGTTTACGATGTTGGGAGAACGGAGCAAGGCGATTTCTACGTGATTTCGAAGTTGATAAGCGGAAGCGATCTAGCTAACCGTTTGAAGATCGACCGTCCAGGTATACGTTTGGCCCTGAGTATCGTCGAGGCGATTGCCGAGGCGCTGCATCATGCTCACTCGCATGGATTGGTGCACCGTGACATTAAGCCCGCAAACATTCTCGTGGACCGCAATGATCGACCCTACTTGGCTGATTTTGGTATCGCTCTCCGAGAGAGTGAGCAAGGAAGACAAGGAGAAACCGCTGGAACACCCGCCTACATGAGTCCGGAACAGGCGCGCGCTGAGGGGCATCGAGTTGATAACCGGAGCGACATTTACAGCTTGGGAGTTGTTCTTTACGAATTGCTAACCGGCCGCCGCCCCTTTCGATCAGAGAATCCTCTCGAACTGATGTCGCTCATTGCTACCGGAGATGTCCGGTCACCTCGAGTTTACGACGACACCCTATCGAAAGACTTGGAGCGAATCTGCATGAAAGCCCTGGCTCGCCGAGCCAGTGAGCGTTATACGGTTGCAAAAGATTTTGCAGAAGATATCCGTTGGGCATTATCCCATCTATCCCCGCACACTACCGTCTCCACTGCAAGTCATCAGACACCCGCGCCTGGAGTCACTCCTTCGATCGCTATTTCTGATACCACGGAAATGCTTGCCTCGGAAACGTCGCGATCATCGACTGATTCGCATCGCACAGGGCCAACGCTAGTCGTTCCGAAGGGACTCCGATCCTTCGACGCGTCGGACGCCGGTTTCTTTCTACAGCTTCTCCCCGGCCCATTCGATCGCGAAGGGTTGCCCGAGACACTTCGGTTCTGGAAATCTCGCGTAGAGCAGTTAGATAGCGAGCAGACATTTCGCGTGGGGCTGATCTACGGACCCTCGGGATGTGGCAAATCCTCTCTGGTCAAAGCGGGTATGTTGCCTCGATTGAGCCCCAAGATAGTTTCGGTTTACACGGAATCTCATGCGGACGAGACCGAGTCCCGTTTACTAAAAGCGGTTCGAAAAGCGATTCCCGAGGCTGAAGGTAGAACGCTCAAAGAAGTTCTTGGGACCATTCGCCGCCGCAAGCTTGTTCCCAGCGGCGGAAAACTGCTACTGGTCCTCGATCAGTTCGAGCAGTGGCTCTTCTCGGAAAAAGACTATGCGAATTCTTCACTCACAGAAGCTTTGCGACAATGCGATGGTGGTGTGGTGCAGGCCATTATCATGGTGCGTGATGATTTCTGGATTTCTGTGAGTCGATTCCTGCGGGAACTCGATATTCCTATCTTGGAACAAGAAAACAGCACCCTCGTCGACCTGTTTGATCTGCAACATGCGGAAAAGGTGCTCGGTTTGTTCGGTCGATCCTTTGGCAAACTTCCCGACAGCATGAAGGATTGGAATGAGGACCACGTGCAATTCATCAAGCAAGCGGTATTGGGACTATCCCAGGAGCGAAAAGTTATCTCCGTCCGGCTCGCCGTTTTTGCAGAGATGATGAAGTCGCGAGACTGGACTCCCACCGCATTGCGTGAAGTCGGTGGTATTGAAGGAGTAGGAGTCACGTTCTTGGAGGAGACTTTTTCGTCGCGTCACGCGCTCATCCAGCATCGGCAACACCAGGAGGCAGCACGCGGGTTGCTGGGGAGTCTTCTTCCGATCAGTGGTACGGATATCAAGGGGACAATGAGTAGCACCGACGCCTTGAGGATCGCCTCCGGTTATGAAAGCAGACCGAGGGAGTTCGAGCAACTGTTGCAAATGCTGGACAAGAGTCTCAGGTTGATCACGCCAGTTGATGCCGATTTGTTGAACTCGGCAGATAGCGAGTCGCGCACCTCGGATTCATCTCCGAGAAATACTTCGGCCGGAACCCACTACCAATTGACCCATGACTTTTTAGTCCCTTCGCTCCGGGATTGGCTGACACAGAAGCAGCGAGAGTCTAGAAGAGGTAGAGCTGCATTGAAACTCGCCGAACGCGCCCAGATTTGGAGCACCAAACGGGAAGCGAGGCACTTGCCTTCACTCCTCGAATGGGCCTACATGCGATTCGCGACGGATGCCAAGCGCTGGACAGAACCCCAAAAGCTGATGATGCGTTCCGCTGCGAAATGGCATCTGCGGACCTGGAGTACCGTCGGGTTAACTCTTATTACTTTAATACTCGGGCTCGGATATGTCTTTCTAAGCCAAGAAAGGAGATTCCGAGATCAGCAGACTCGCACCCAGAGCAAAACCGTCAAGGATTTAGTGGAAGCTCTGCAGGCCAGTTCCGGACCCGCCATCGAAGTGAATCTGCAGAAACTCAAGGGACCCCGGCTAGCCAAGCTTGTCCCGCCCGAGTTGAAGCAGAGGTTTCAAGATGCGAACGAACCTAAAGCGAAACTAGCTTTAGCCTTCGGACTGGCATCCTTCGGAGATGTGCAAATCGAATACTTGATGTCCCGAATACATGATTTAGAGGACGCGGATATCAACAATATGATCATGGCGCTTGGCATGAATTCAGAGGCATCGAGCAAAGCGCTTTCCGAGGCGTATGCGGAAACAACCAAGGCTCTTGAGGAACTCGATAAACCCGTCCGTTGGAGCGATCCCCCGCTGGATTCGTACAAAGAAGAGATTTCCAAGGAAGATATCGTCGCATTGGAACGAGCAAGAGGGATGGTGCATGAGCGTTTTGCGATTTGCCAATCGATGTCATGGGAGAGGTTTCTCGCCTTGGTGGACAGTATGAAGCCTGCGGGATATCGGCCCGTGAGGATTCGGCCGCATCGGGTTATTGGACAACCCATTGAAGCGGGCAGCCTGATGGTTGCTGCCGTATGGCTCAGAGACAATAAAGTCTGGTCATGGGAAAAGAGTCTCAGCAAAGAACAGTTGATCGAACGGAATCGAGCATCGGAAAACGAACGACTTTCCCTGCAGGAAGTGGCTGGCTATGTGTCAGACGAAAGCGAGGAAAGATACCTCGGCGTTTGGGTGCAGGAAAACACACTGTACAAATCCGCATTGCTCTTCGGCACGAAAACCTCGGATTTGAGTGCACCCGTAAATGCTTCGTCGACCAGTAAATTGGGACCAGCGATTTGGCATAGTTTCGGATTGCCAAACAGCCAGATTCGCCACGTTCTGAGTTATACCGATACTGACAACAAAGATTCCGAATACTGGTATGGTTCCCAGGACTGGATCGATTCGAAACTGATGAACTCTAATGTCGCGATCGACCTGGGAATGTATGACGATGCCTTTGAATACAATACTCTAGACAGCTTGCAGATTTCGCTCGTTCAACGCGAGAACCTAAACATGGAATCTCGAGGTTTACTGCTGCTCTCGCCGGAAGAACATTTGGTCCAGATGCGTAAACTGGTTGATGAAGGATACCGACCCGTTTCAATTGCGTTTGTGAGCAATAGGGATTCCACCAAGTCAAGTTCAATCTGGCAGCGGCCAGCAGATACGTACCGCGAGACGAAAAACAAGGATGAACGAAAGACCGCGCAGCATCGTCGTCAAGCGAGGCTTGCCCTGGTTTCGCTCGGTGTCGGTGACAAGTCACTGGCAAACCGAGCCGTCGATTTTATCTCCAATTCGACGCATGAACCCCACTCTTGGTTCGTCAAGGACCTTACGAAGCTCGGCCCAAAGATTGAAAAATACCTGTACCAAGTTGGCAATACCCAGGACTCTGCTATCCGCTCGGCCCTTTGCCTTTCCCTCGGACAATTACCGAAACAGGAGATGAACCAAGAACTCTACGATTCCATCATAGCAATCGCGAAAACTTGGTACTCCCAACCAGACCGAACGACTCACGCATCCGCAGCATGGTTACTGCGTCGATTTGGTGAACCGGTACCTGCGATCGACAACCCGTCGGCCCAAGATCCGGATCGGGAATGGTTTATCAATTCACGCGGTACGACCATGGTTCTGGTCGAACCGACTCCGAAAGTAAAGAAGATTGAACAACCGGATCCACTCGAAAAATATCGTCGCCGACTGAAGGTTGCTGAAGCCCTCGGCGAGAATCTTCAGAAAGAGCCTCTTCTCCAATATGATCGAGCAGTCGCTTTGTATAGTCTTGGCCAATTCCCAGAAGCTCTTGAGGAATTCGACCGGACAAAGGGACTCACCAAGAAAGCTGGCATGCTACAGATGTATAGGTGCTTGGCTTTAGCGAAACTAGGACGTGAATCCGAGGCAGACTCCGCTCTGAAACGGTTGGTTGCTACCCAGTCCAAACTCAAATGGAAGTTGAAGTACTATCACTGGAAACCATCGGGTTCAGAGAAAACGCCGAGCAATTGGCAAGAGATACTCCAGTCTCCCTTAATCGCAGAGTCAGAGTCTGAGAATCTTTCGCTCAGTGGAATAGCGACTGCATCTCCTGCGAAAGATGTTCGGTCGGACTATTTCGCCGTTGAAGCGACCGTTCCGATCGTGCTGCCCGATGACCCTTACACCATCAAATTCAGCTTTGACGACGGTATACGCATTTGGCTTGACGATAAACTAATGCTTGAGAAATGGGCCCCCGATCAAGACGACTCCGAAGAAGTGGTTTTCGAAAACAATCCTGGGGAACACCAATTGAGGGTGGAGTACTTTCACACAGAGGGGCCTTATAAGCTAAAGTCGGAGTCACCCTCTCGGGACGCTTCCTCCTTTGTTGATTATGCGAGGATCTTAGTACCACTTTGGCTTGGGAAAAAACAAGAAGCATTGGTCAATTTTCGCGAAAGGAGCGCACGGAAGGAGTCACTTGACCAAAGTGAGCTTTATGCTCTCGCTTGCGCAGGTTCACTACTAGCGACATCGTTAGGCGATTCATCCGACGATTATGAATTAATGGTTGAAGAATCCTTGGGAACGCTCGATCTTTGGTTGCAAGGTAGCGGTGGTTCGAGAATGGAAATAAGTGAGGACATGGATTTCTTCGGAATTCGGAACCATCCGAAATTCCAAAGTCTGATGTCCGTGCCTGACGAGGTGCCTTCGATTCCTTACTGGATTTCATCCCGCGAAGTATCACGCAGTGATTTTCAGACTTTTCTCACCGACGATAGCTACAAGGGAGAGAAAGCCAATGAATGGCGACCGGATGATTTCATGGGACTGGAACCCACTTTGACCGGGGAACACCCCATTCAGAATGTCACATGGTATGAAGCCGTAATGTTCTGCAATTGGCTTAGTTCCAAAGAGGGCTTCAAGCCCGCATACCGACTGTTTGGAAAAGAGACAATCCAGTTCAAGGATGATAATGATCGCCAACAGGAAATGGAGGTCGATCGGTGGATTCTCGACCCGGCCCAAGATGGCTATCGGTTGCCCACGCAATTGGAATGGGAGTTTGCGTGTAGAGCTGGCACCAAGACCAAATGGTTTCCTGGAGACAGCGAGTCGTTGCTATCGGAATATGGTCAAATCAAACCCTCGTATCGGCTAGCTGTCTGCGGTTCGAAATTGCCAAATGCATGGGGTTTACACGATACTCATGGCAACGTATCGGAATGGTGTCAAGATACCTACGCAAGGTATAGCAGCAACAATGGGTACCGTCCTATTCGTGGCGGATGCTCCCACAAAGATCCGTCGAATTGTCAATACTCGATGGTGTCATATGTTGGCCCCACCCGTCGAATTCCTTGTATCGGTTTTCGTGTTGCAAGAACCGCAACCGAGAAGGGAAGCTCTTCGAATCGAACTGCAATGAAGTAGCGTTGCTCTAGTGCATAGAAAACGAAAATGCCTCTCAGACTGATCGCTTTTCTGCTCGGTGTATCTTTTGCTTTTCTCGGCGGTTCTTCATATGCCGACACACAATCGCATCGTCCGAACTTCGTCGTCATCCTCAGCGATGACATCGGGTTTTCCGACATCGGATGCTACGGCGGCGAGATCCGAACTCCGAATCTCGATTCCCTCGCCGCTGGCGGCCTTCGCTTTACGCAGTTCTACAACACGGCTCGGTGTTGCCCAACGCGGGCGAGTCTATTGACCGGGTTATATCCGCATCAGGCAGGCATCGGTCACATGATGGAGGATAAAGGGATCCCCAGTTACCGCGGCAACCTGAGTACATCGTGCAGAACTCTCGCCGAGATGCTCAAACCCGCAGGCTACCGAAGCTATGCCACCGGAAAATGGCATGTGACTCGCCATGCAGGTGCCGATGGTCCGAAACACAATTGGCCATGCCAACGCGGATTCGATCGCTACTACGGAACGATCCATGGTGCCGGTAGCTTTTACGATCCGTCATCTCTTGTTCGAGACAACACCATGATTTCTCCCTATGCCGATCCCGAATACACTCCCGACAAGTACTACTACACCGATGCTATTTCCGACCATGCCGTCCGTTTCATCAAAGAGCACCACGCACAGGAAGAGAATCGTCCATTCCTGCTTTACATCGCTTACACCGCCGCCCATTGGCCCATGCATGCTCTTCCAGAGGATATCGCAAAGTACGATGGGAAGTACGATCACGGCTACGAACCTATTCGACGAGCCCGCTACCAAAAGGCCTGCTCGCTCGGGATCATCGATCCTGCTCAACCACTCCCCGCCGGGATCGGAGATTGGGGCAAGGTGAATGACAAGGAGTGGGAGTCGGCCTGCATGGAAGTCTATGCTGCAATGATCGACCGAATGGATCAGGGGATCGGCAAAGTTATCGATCAACTCAAACGATCGGGTGACTATGAAAACACAGTGATCCTGTACATGCAGGACAACGGCGGATGCGCCGAAGGGATGGGGCGGACCGGCAACAAGAATCATCCAAACATTCCCCGCCCCAACGCGCCCACGCTCCCCGCGATGAGGAGCACAGATTTCGCGGTCGCAGGAAGCGTGCCGAGCCAAACACGCGATGGCTACCCTGTTCGCATGGGCCCCAATGTGATGCCCGGAGGGGACGACACCTACGTTGCCTACGGGGAAGCTTGGGCAAACGTCTCTAACACTCCATTACGAGAATATAAGCACTGGGTACACGAAGGAGGAATCAGCACTCCGCTGATTGTTCATTGGCCTGCCGGTATTGCTGCACGAGGAGAGTTGCGAACTCAGCCAGGCCACCTGATCGATATCGCGGCTACTCTTCAGGAACTCGGCCAAGCAAAATACCCAATCGATGCAACGCCGCTCGAAGGCCGTAGCCTTGTCCCGGCATTCGCTAATCATGCTATCGAGCGCGAGGCGATCTATTGGGAACACGAAGGGAACCGGGCCGTTCGCAAGGGGGATTGGAAATTGGTTGCCAAGCATGGCGGCTCCTGGGAGTTGTACGATATCCGTGCGGACCGGACGGAATCCAAGGATTTATCAACTAGCAAACCCGAGATCGTGGCGGAACTCGTCGAACTATACGAGAAATATGCTGCTCGGACCTTCGTCGCTCCGTGGCCGCTCCCAAAGACTAGGTCGGATGGGTTATGATCCGAACGGCGGAAGGCTTCATCGATTTACATGTGTGCCTAGAGAAACATGTCACAGACCCCACAAAACGAACCAAGTCTTGCTGGCTCAGGATTGGCAAACATCGATGTGTCCAAACTCCAAGCCAGCCGGAAAGCCACACAGAAGAAATCGGGTAATAAGAATCTGCTGCTCATGCTCGGGATCGTGGCTGCCATCGGCGTGGTCTTGTTCGCGATTTCGCTTCCGCTCCTCCTGCAACTACAACGGGATGCCCGGCTAAAAACGGACGAGAGCCGATTGAAACTCGTCGGCTTGGCGATCGCGAATTACGAGGCAACGAATAAGTCACTCCCTTTTCCAGTCGCCACCAATGCGCAGGGGGAGAAGGTATGGTCTTGGCGCATCGCGTTGCTTCCCTACCTCTACACCGACGCCGATCGCAATCTTCATAAAGAGGTTGATTTCAAAGATATGCAGCCCTGGAATAGCCCCAAGAATGCGGTCCTCCAAAAAGCTGCTCCTGCGATCTTTCAATCATCGCGATTTCGACATCCATCGGGCTCGAAACTCTCCAACGTCTTTTTGATCGTCGCTCCCAAACGCGAGGGAGTGATCCCCGTGTTCGTAGACGGCCGTCAGACGAAAGTGAGAGAGTTGACCGACGGACCGGCGGACACGATCATGGCAATCATGCTCGCCAAGCATTCCTCCGAGTGGGCCAACCCCGCCAACCTGAGCGTGGATGAAGCCTACGCATACATACAAAAAGAGGATGAAAAAGTGCTATGTCTCTACGGCGATTTCAGTACTGGCCGTCTGCCTGTAAATATCGATCGCCAAACGTTCGATGCAATAGTCACTCCGCGCGGCGGAGAATCCGTGCGCGCACCGAAATGATTGGTGTATGCCCAAGGACTTCCAGGTGTGGTAATCTAATGGGACAATTGATTGATCATCCGCTTCACTCCTGACTTCCTGCTTCTGCCGAGGGCTCTATGTCTCAATTCCCGCAACAGAATCCACAAACTCCTGGTTCTGGCTTCGGAAACTACAGTGCTCCCCCGCCCCAATACAAGGCAAGTGGCAGCAGCAATAAATCCGTCCTCATAATCATCCTGATCGTGCTCGGCGTATTTTTCGGCGGTGGAGTGCTGACGATCGGACTGCTCGTGGCCCTGCTTCCTGCCGTTCAATCGGCACGGCAAGCGGCTAGACAGATGCAGGATTCGAACAATTTAAAAGTTGTGGGCTTGGCCATGCACAACTACGAGAGCGTGTACAAGAGATTACCCGCACCTGCGGCCATAAACTCGAAAGGCGAAAAAGTTTGGTCATGGAGAGTTTCCATCCTCCCATTTATCGAGGAAGTGAATCGCTATCAGGCTATTGACTTTCAGGACATGCAACCTTGGAATAATCCAAAAAACAAGGTCCTCCAGGAAGCGTCCCCTGCAGTCTTCCAGTCGGTGCATGTTAATCATCCACCCGGTTCCCAAGCTTGCAATGTTTTCGTAATCTCCGCTCCGGAACCAGCGTCGGTCTCGCCGATATTTGTAGAAGGGGAGAATACAAGACTACCCGAAATCATAGATGGCACATCATACACTCTTCTCGCCATCATGCTCCGGAAACACTCCACGGAGTGGGCTAACCCAGCCAATTTGACCGTCGACGAAGCCTATGGGTATATCCAACAGGAGGATCAAGATGTGCTCGCCGTCTTTGCGGATGGCAGTGTTCGGTCATTACCTGTAAATATCGATCGCGCAACTTTTGAAGCGATGGTGACTCGCAACGGCGGCGAAGTGGTGGACTTGCCTGAGTAAGGATTTGGGCATCAGTTTCAATCACCAAAGCCGATAGGAGCCCAAAGTACTGGGCCGCAGGTAGCAGCACATTCCATGCATGGAATGTGCCTACTACTTTGACAAGACCTTCTGTCTCTCGCGGAGACGCGAGGGCGGGCAAAGCGGATGAAAACCATCGGGCAAAAAGATGCTTTGGCAGAAAGATGAACACCGAGGGGTGATGGCGAAAGATGGAAGGCAAAAGATTTTTCGAACCGTGAGGCGTTCCATTTTTGCCCTCCATTTTTTGTCAATGTCTTTTGATACGCACTGAGACGCGGAGGCGCAGGCACGCTCCAACGTGCCGTTCGCTTCCATGGGTTCAGTGTTATGACAAGCGGACGGCATATGGAATCTGCCTGTTACTTTTGATGCCTGGATCCAGTTTCAGGAACCCCGCCTCTGCGAGACGGCAGTTTCATAAAAATGCTTCGCCGCACGTCCGCTGATCGTTTCGCTTTTCAGCAGTTCCGATGCGATCTTTTCCACTGCGGACCAGAGTGCGGTATCGCTCAGATGGTTCTCGGTCTTGCTTAAAAGCCGCCGTTCCAATCGCTCGATCTGTCGATCGCTCTCGGCTCGAGACTGCAGGAATCGCCTTACATTACGAAGATCCTGCGCTGCGCCCGCTGCACAATACTGACCGGTGATTTGTGACTCTGCCACCATCCCGGCGAGCAAGATCATGATCTCATCCTCAAACCAATCTTTCGACCCCTTGCCTGGCCCCTTCTTCACGTGGCACATCCCCAGATGCTGATCTCCAATCGCGGATTTTCCTGGTGCGATGGTTACTTTCTGAATAGGTCGCCCTAGAAACAACGCCATGACCGCATGACCGGCTTCGTGATACGCCGTAGCTTTCATCGCAAACGCATTGGCTTCTGCTTCGCTCATGTCTGGTTTTGCAATCGGTTCACCAATCGGCAGGTGTTGCGGATCTCGTTCTGGATGAATCATTAGTATAATCTAACGATTCACGGATACTAAGCCGAGCTTCTTCACTTCGAAACGATTGCGAACTCATACCCATGAAGAACTATTTTCTCCTGTTGGCATGGATGGGCACCCTGCTGATTTCGAGTTTCGTTGCCACAGCCCAATCGCCACCCTATGACGTGTTTCCTGCGGCTGATCCTCCTTATTACCGCGTGCGCTACGAACCATCCACCGAAAAAGGGGAACTCGTGTACGGAGTCAACTTCACGTTGTGGATTCCTCCCGAGGTGAAATCGTTACGCGGCATCATCGTTCATCAGCATGGTTGCGGTGAGGGGTCATGCAAGTCGGGGCTGACGGGTGCCTACGATTTGCATTGGCAAGCCCTTGCCAAGAAGCATCATTGCGCGCTTCTCGCCCCGGCCTATGAGCAACCGGATAAAGCGGACTGCCAAATGTGGTGCGATCCTCGGAAGGGATCGGATCGCGCGTTCCAACGATGCCTCATTGACTTTGCGAAAATGACGGGCCATGAAGAGTTGCCCAAAGTCCCATGGGCCCTCTGGGGGCATAGCGGTGGAGGGCACTGGGCCGGCGGGATGGTGATGCTTCATCCGGATCGTGTGATTGCCGCTTGGTTGCGATCGGGGGTTCCGATACTGAGTCCCGAGCCGGATCGCGGCAATATCCGCGCGCACGAATTGCCCGAGGCCGCGTTGCGAGTGCCGATGATGTGCAATCTAGGAACCAAGGAAGGAGTCACGGTCAAGGATGAACGGTTCGCCGGCGTCTGGCCTGCCAATGAGAAATTCTTCCTGCAAGTCCGAGGACGCGATGGGCTCGTAGGTGTCGCTGTCGATCCACTCTCCAGCCACGAATGCGGGAACCAGCGTTACCTCGCTATCCCTTGGCTCGATGCATGCCTCGCGGCAAGATTGCCCGCTCAACTCGGAGAGCCGCTGCGAGCAATGCCTGAAGATGCAAGTTGGCTCGCGGAACCCACCGGGAGCAAAGCCTGGAAAGCATCCGAATATCAAGAATCCCCAACCGCTGCCGCTTGGTTGCCCAACGAGTCGATCGCACGGCGCTGGATGGAATACGTCGTTGATACGCAAGTCACCGATACAACCCCTCCACCGACACCTACGGAAGTGATCCTCGACGGGAACACATTGCGATGGAAGGGTGAAGCTGATATCGAGAGTGGCTTGTCCTATTTCATTATCGAGCGGGATGGAGGCGTAATTGGGACATGGCCGGAGAAGCCAGCGAATCCCTTTGGCCGACCTTTGTTTCAGAATCTGCAATACAGCGATACGCCACCTCAACCGCTGATCGCGATGTCCTACGCGATTCCGAATCTAGATCCAAAAAATGGAGCTAGATATCAAGTTCGTGCAGTGAATACCGCAGGCCAGAAATCCGATCCAAGCCAATCTGCGATCTCGAAATGATTCCATACCAGCACGACTGTGGACAAGGTGGGGGTAACATGCGGACATGGGATTGCGGAGTTCCAATTTACAGGCGAGAGCAGACAAATTCCAACTCATTGGATATACGATTTCGACAGACAACTCGTCGCCCACCGGGGAATATCCCGTACATCGTAGACAATCTTTGGGAGTGGATGAGGCCCGATTCGTTTCCCTGCCGTCGGCATTCTGTTTTCACAAGCCCGATGGGGGATCTCGATATTCCATCCACAGATTTGTATCGAGTTGCGATGCAGGGTGCCTGCAAGCCGCCGTAATACACTCCCGTCGCAGACAGACTGACCGATACAATGCGTGGACATAATCTGCCGTTTCGATATCTAAAAATCAACAAGAAGAAGTCCAACAGAGAAGTGTCAGACGATTCCTTGATCCAACGTGAAATACACGGGCGTTCCAAGATCCATGCGTTCGCTTGGGGAGGAATGCTCGCGCTCATTCTGCCATTGGCGTGGATCAGTGTCAGATACCAAGCTCAAGACGTTTGGCAGAGCTGGACGGAGAGCCAAGAACTTCGCAAGCCTAGCTACACCGAAACGATCCATGCTGCCGACTTGTTTCGGACGCGAGCAAATACGTGGTCAAACCTTGCTTACGTTCTCGTTGGCTTCTACTGTATCGCGCTAGGAATGCATGATCGCGCACAAGCTTCGACAACCAAGCGTAACTATGTTCTGGACACCCCTGCGATGAGTATCCTCATGGGTGTCGCATGTTGCTACCTTGGCTTTGGGAGCGGACTATTCCATGCATCGCTGACACGTTGGGGGCAGCAGTTGGATGTTGGGGCGATGTATGCGCCGCTCCTGGTCTGTATCGCCATCAATTTGGGACGTTACTTACCCAGGGCATGGCGACTGAGCGAAGACGTGTCCTTGCCAGTTTGGTCAGTGCTGGTAGCCAGCGTCGTGCTGATCGCCGCGTTGCTCTACCACTACAAGTGGTCGATGTCATCGAGCCTAGTCCTGCCGTTCCATATTTTGACTGTGATCGCATTCGCCATCGCCGATAGCATACCTCTTCCTCGCGGGCTTCACCGCAGCACACTTCAGAAACGCTGGCTGTTGATTGCGTTTGTATCCCTGTCGCTGGCAATCACCTTCCGGCAGTTGGACGTCGCTGGCCGATTCGGTACGCCGGATACCTTGTTTCAAGGCCACGCGCTCTGGCATCTTCTGACTGCGGCGTCGCTGGGGACAATGTACGTGTATTACCGTTCCGAGTCTTTGGTCAGCCGATCGTGATGGCTATGGCGAAAAGTGAAATAGGACTTCTGGTTCGATCGGTGCCGTTGGCGGCGATGGCAGGCGGGATGGCATGGGGGATCCGCGGTCAATACGGGCATGAAACCGGCGCGATGATCTTTGGAGTGCTCGTCGGTTTGGTGATCGTGCTGATGTACGTGCCACAAGCCACGGCGCTGCAAGCGGCGCGAGCTATTGGCTTGTTCACCCTGGCCATCGGCTTCGGCGGCTCGATGACCTACGGTCAGACCATCGGCTTAACGATGGATGCATCGATCCATGGCAATGTCGCCGATCCTCACTGGAACGCCGCTGCATATCGATGGGGAATGGTCGGTCTGGCAATCAAAGGTGGTCTATGGATTGGATTCGGAGGTCTGTTTCTAGGTATCGGCCTGAGTCATCGCAAAGTCTCGCCACGGGAGATGCTTGGTATCGGGATCGCGTTGATCCTCCTATTTTTCGTCGGTCGCTGGCTACTCAATACCCCATTCGATCCACCGAATAAGCAACTGCCCTACATTTACTTCTCGGATCACTGGCAATGGGAAGATGCGAGCAACGTCAAACCGAGACCGGAGGTGTGGGGCGGATTGCTCATCGCGTTTGCAGGGTTGATGAGTTACTTCGTTGCGATCAAACGAGATCCGTTGCCTGTGCTGCTCGGACTCTGGGGTGTTATCGGTGGGCTCGGCTTTCCGATCGGTCAATCGTTGCAAGCGGCCGAAGCATGGGACTCAGCTACCTTTGCCCAAGGGATATTCGGTGTTCGTACTCTTCCATGAGATCGGATTGCTGATGGGTCTTGTCCCGATGGTCGTGATGGTAGGAGGACGTTATGCACCCTTCTTGTATATCTTGCCGATCGTTGCGCTGAGTATCATCGTAAAGACATACTTGGCCAAGTTCTTGCAGGCAGACTTTCTGGCGACGTCGCTGGGGCTTGTCTTTCTGGTGACACTGCCGCTCGCGCTGCTGATTTGGCTGGCGTTCTATTTTGCACATCGCGGAACCGTTGCGGGATCAGCACGTCGATTCGCTGGGATCTGCCTCGCTGTGACTTCAACGCTGTACTTCTGGATGAACTTCACTATCTTCTCGCTCCCTTGGGATTGGTTCAGCGATAGTCGGGGGCTGCTCGCCCAAAAGCATTCCGGGGGCATCTACGTTGTCGGATGGCTAACTCTCGTGGTAACGGGATTGGTCGCTTGCCTCCCCACTTCGCGTAGCGATAAGTAGGTCAGCTCTTCGTTTACCCGCTCCGGCAGGCGAGGGATTTCGTACTCGTCGCTTCGAGCACGAGCACGAGCACGAGCACGAGCACGAGCACGAGCACGAGCACGAGCACGAGCACGGGGGAGGGGGTGGGAACTACGACCGACTGGGATCGAGGATCGCGAGTACCTCTTCGTGGTTTGGAAGAGAAGGTTGCGCCCCAGGGATAGTCACCGCGTGTGCAGCGGCAGATGCGGCGTACGTTGCCGCAGTGAGCAACGAATCGCCCAATCCAAGCCTCGTTACCATCGCGCCGATGAACGCATCCCCAGCCGCCGTGGTGTCGACCGCATCGACCGCAACCGAAGGAATCCAATGGGTTATGTCATCGATGCCGTCGCAGACGATGGCACCTTGGCTCCCTAGCGTGATCACCACTTGCTTCGCCCCCCGTTGGCAAAGCGCGATGGCCGCGGCCCGTGCACTATCGATGTCCTTGATTGTGATACCGAGAATCGCTTCAGCTTCGGTTTGATTCGGACAGAGTAGATCGACATGAAACAGCTTGTTATCGAATCGAACAGGCGCGGGTGCAGGATTGAGAACGATTCGTTTGCCGATGCGTTTGGCGATCGCAATCGCATGTTTGACCGTATCGATCGGAATCTCAAGCTGCAACACGATCCAATCCGCCCATTCGAATGCTTCGAGTGCGTCATCGATATGTGTTGGACTCAATTGCCCATTGGCACCTGGGACAACCAAGATGGAGTTCTCTCCTGCGTCATCGACGGAGACAATCGCGATTCCGCTCGGGCCAGGCACGGACCGGATCCATTGCGTATCGATGTTTTCGCGAGCGAGGTTGTTTTTGAGCGTGGCAGCAATGCCATCGTTTCCCACGCAACCCAACATGCAAACCTCGGCGCCCAAGCGTACCGCTGCGACCGCTTGATTCGCTCCCTTGCCCCCGGAGACTTCCTCCATCCCATGCGCTGTTTGCGTTTGGCCAGGCGAGGGAAGTCGACTGGTTCGGACCATCAGATCCCTATTGATCGAGCCGCAAACCAAAACGCGGGGGGTACTCATTATTGATCGACTCGCTGCGCTGTAGCCTATTTGAAAATAGATTCGGACGAGAACAGAGTTTCGGATGCGTAGCGAAGCTACAGGCCTAGTTTGCGAATCTCGTGGATTGGTAGAAACAGATGGCCAGGATCATCAAGCAAGGATCGAAATCCATATTTTTCGTAGAAACTCAGTGCGTCACCATCGATCGCATCTACTTCCACAGCGCGGACACCAATCTCATTGGAGATGAGCAATGCCCGTCGCAATGCATCAATCAACAATAACGCTCCTAAACCTTTGCCTTGCACGCTAAGGTCGACCGCAAGTCGACCAATTAACACGACAGGTACATCCAATCTCGGCAATCCTTTCGCCTCTGTTCGGGGCAGAGCATCGTGGACCACGCGATGAGACGATATTGCATAGTAACCGCGTACGATGCTTCCGCCTGGGTCAGTCGCCACAAATGTACGAGACAAGTCGCGTCGATCAAATTGCCCGGCTCTTTCCTTTAGCCACTCATTCAGAACCGTCTTGCCGCAATCGAACGCAGAACGGTCGTGATGGATGTTCAAGCGGCTAATGATCCAATCCGCCATCAATCAACCTGCTTCTTGTACCGCCTCGCTGCCTTCTGAAGTGCTGCATTTGGCTTGCTGGATTCATCATCCAGCATGGCAACGAATCGATTTCGATCCCGATCGCTCAATCGCGTTTGTTGTTGATCGTGCAGAACTCTTCTCGCAACCTGAACGAGAGTCGCTACCGCAAAATCGCTTACCGACTGCCCCAATTCCGCAGCCGCATCTTCTATGGTTTTCTTCAGTTCGCTGCTGAGTCGAAAATTGATTCTCGCGTCATTTTTTGTTGATGCCATCGATACCCCTGCCACTTCGGAACCTTCGGACTTCTGAATTGTACGTCAAAATGACGT
>JAGWWZ010000099.1 GCA_018970165.1 Planctomycetota bacterium
ACTCGACGGTCCGCTTCGAGGATCAACGTACCAGCGTCATGGCGAAATGCAGTGGGTATTGGTCGCCAAAAATCAGGGATTTGCGTAGTCACCATAACGACTAAAATCACCCGGTTGCCGAGGGGAGACTTTGACTTCAGGAAACGCCCGATCGGCAACTCGGGTGCATTTTTTTGTTCTGTCGATCGGTGAAGGGCAACATGTTGTTTGCTGTGAATGTTAGGTGGCCCTTTGTCGATTTGCTTTATACAGAACTACCCTTGATCCAGCGATATAGTCATGTAAGCACCGGCGAGCCGCGCCGAAAATGAACAACGCGTCGATGAGCGCAACAACGTTGACTAGCCCGTCATCAACTGTGCCCGGAATAAGTGCCACAACAAACACGAGCGGAAACATCCAAAGGTAGCGGTAGACACAAACCCGAAGGAATGGCAAGAGCCCTCCGCTTTGAGCGTCAACGATCTGGATTTTAGTCAGCAACTTGCCGATTGTTTGACCACGAGTCGCTAGCAAATACCCATTCAGAGCAAGCATCACCGCCATGCAGAACAACGACATTGCAATCTGCTCAACAAAACCGACTTGCTGAGCCTGGGTACGAGCGAAAAATCCCGTTGCGAACATAACGGGCATCGTGATTCCGTTCATGAGGATGCCGTCAACCATCGCAGCCGCAAAGCGAGTGAACCTCCCTGCCAATTCATCGTTTTCGGAAACCGCAAGGGCGTCTGCACCACCGCCCGTCAACGGCGAAGCGTACGGATTGTCTGACATTTTGGACCTTTCGTTGAATCGACAGAACGACTGAAATCACGCGGTTGCGGCCGAGTGATCTACCATCAGGAAACGCGCGAACCGCAACTCGCGTGCATTTCTTTGTTCGTCCGCAGTCCTGGCGTTTAGTTGTCCAGGTCTGTCACGCCTGTGCTTTTGATCCGTGGATCGCCAGGTGGAATGTAGGGATAAAGTGTAACACGAAGTGACGCGCCGTGCTCGACGATTCTGCGAAGTGTTTCATGGGATAAGCCTTGGTTGAATGACCATGGTTCGTCGCCGCAGTCATAGCCAATGTTGAATTCGATTTTAGTGCATTGCCTGAGGACCTGAACGGCTGCGGGCGAAAGTTGATCAAGAGCGTCGAGAAGATTCTTGATATTCGGTTCAGGCTCTTCCGCATTGCAGTCCTCGAACATCGCGTACCACAATCCATCTTCTCCGTGAGTGACATGGCCACATAGTTCGCGTTCGGTAATCTCCGCGCAGAGGTCATCCAGCGAGCAAGACGAGACGAGATCAAGGTCGGTATTGAGGTATTGGATCTTCGGTTTGGGATTCAAGGACCATTTGCCTCGGTGTGGACGAACGCACGTATTGACCGAGTGCGAGGAGAAAAAGTCACCATGTCAGAGCGCGCCGATCGAGCACTTCGGTCCAATGCTTTGTTCGTGCGTTTTCTCGTACTCGTACTCAGCATCGCGGTACTCGTACTCGTACTCGATCGATCCCTCCGATACCGAATCAGTTCGCTGGATGAGTCGAGTCAACATCGACACGATCCGTTTCAGGTTGGTCTTGCCAACCCGATTTAGTTCAAGATCGATCGCCTCGAATGATACGAGTATATCGTGAATCGCAGCGCATTCCAAAGCTGAGCCACGCGCGATCTCGAAAAATCGATTCTTGTCCTTGAGACTTTGTTTCCCGTTGCCCTCGGCGATGTTGAGCGGAATGGATTGTGCAGCTCGCAGCCACTGATCCCGAGCATGGCGTTCCGCACCGTTTAATGATTTCGCGATTCGATAAGACGAAGCAACGTACTCGATCGCAAGTCGATAGACGTCGAGTCGTTCGTGGTCAAAAACTGGCTCGGTCATCTGCGCCCTTTCGAGTACGAGTACGAGTACCGTTTCACTGAGTACGAGTACGAGGAAATCCGACTTGAAGCACGAACTATGAATTATCCCCCAACGACATGAGGGAGCTTGTATGTTCTCCACGCCCCAGGTTAACATAATGCGACATTATCCTCAACTGAGCCGTGCATAAAACCGCTGCAAATTGCCGCAGCCGATTTTGCCTGGAAACGGTGTCCGGCTTGCTGCTGTTGGTAGTGGTGCACTCAAGGAGGACAACAAGTCACCAAGGTTTTGACCAAGGAGGGGAGCCAATGAGTATTGTTCTTTTTCGAGAACGGTTGGCAAAGTCACGACTGCATCCGGACGACATCAAGTGGATGCCTCGTTGGCTCCAGGAATTCGCGAGGAACCATCCTGAGTCCGATGGCTTGATTCGGTTTTCCGATCCGGAGGTACTGAAATTTCTTCAACGACTTCGTGATCGAAAGGTTCCGGCGTGGCAGCGTTTGCAAGCCGCTCGTACCCTCGAGTGGTATCAGACGCTTGTTCTCCGCGAATCTGTTATTGATTTCTCTCACTACAAGCTCAAGCTTCAGGAGTTGGCTGAAAAGGAAAAGCAAGCAAAAGCCACTGCCGACTCTTTGCAAGATGGTGAGGGGATGGATGGTGAGGGACGGCCGGGACTCATCGACGAGGGGGAGCCAAAACCTGTTCAAGCACTTCGAGCGCGGATGCGGATGCTTCACCATCCTATTTCGACCGAGAATGCCTATGCCGGCTGGATTACTCGACTGATCGCACACTTGGATGACGAACGCCTAGAAAAGTACGGCGAAAATCAAATCGGGGAGTTTCTCACCGAATTGGCGGTCGTTCATGAGGTCACCGCAGGGACCCAAAACCAAGCACTCTGCGCGATTCTCTTTTACTACCAAAAGGTTCTCGGCAAGGACATCCACTTCATCAATCGGGTGCGAGCCAAAGAGAGCAGCCACTTGCCTGTGGTGCTGAGCCAAGACGAAGTCCGAGCGTTGCTGCGCAATTTTCTTGGAGTCTTCGAAGTCATGGCGGGCCTTATGTACGGGGCTGGATTGCGACATCGGGAATGTCGAACACTCCGAATCAAGGATATTCATTTCGACACGGGACATATCGTGATACGAGACGGCAAAGGTCAAAAGGATCGGGTGACTGTGTTACCCAAATCGGTTTGCGACAAATTGAAGGATGTCATACGACAGGCCAAGATTGTCCACGATACGGATCTCCAACAGGGATTGGGACGAGTCTACTTGCCCTTTGCATTATCCAGGAAGTATCCGAACGCGGATCGGGAGTTCAAGTGGCAGTACGTCTTCCCTTCCCGTCAACTTTCGAAGGATCCGCGAAGCGGTACGATTCGTCGCCATCATGTTCACGAAAGCTCGTTCGCCCAAGCGATGCGACGCGCTCTGCTTTTGAGCGGGATCGACAAACCTGCAACGCCGCATACGCTTCGACATTCGTTCGCGACGCATATGCTTGAAAACGGCGCGGATATCCGAACGGTTCAAGAGATTCTCGGGCACAAGGATGTTCAAACGACGATGATTTATACGCACGTCATGAATCGACCAGGATTGGCTGTCGAAAGCCCGCTGGATCGTTTGTAATCGTTAGGGGAGTTGAGAGTGGGCAAAAAGATGCTTGGGCAGAAAATGAATACCGAGGGATATGGCGAAAAATGGAGGGCAAAAGATGTTTCGATCCGTCAGGCTAGCAATTTTTTGCCCTACATCTTTTGACCATGTCTTACGATACGCACGGGTCTTGCGAGGTCGCTAGTTATCAAGAGCCGTCGGAGAACTAATCAACCGGGCGAAGGGGGCAAAAGGAGATGGTGCGGATGGATGGGCGACTTTAGATGCGGGGCGGTACGGAATGAGTTGCGCTGGGCGGGAACAGCAGAGGACTGCTGTTCTACATTGTCTGCTGTTCTCCTTGGGGAGAACTTCGGTGCAGCAAGTTGTTCAAGAGTGTCTCGCCGATCTGTCGGGACTTCGTCCCCGTGGGTGACACTTCTGCCATCCAAATGGCGACCTGCTTTGCAACCCGAATCCCACTCGAGTTGTTGCGAGAATACCACGTCGGTTCCGGGATTTCGACCAGACCAAAGGAAAAAACATTCGCATTTCATCCCCAGGCTCAACCGTCGATGGGATACCTGCTTTTGCGCGGGATTGCGTGGTGTTCATCAGCGTTTCGGTATGGAACAGGAATCGCCTCGCAACCTTCCACAATTGGGGGGGCTACGAACGAAAATCTGGCTAGCGCGTGCCAGGTCATGAGATGCCGAGGTTTGTTAAACGAATCTAAGAAATCCGGCGGCGTTTGTTTTTGGTGAATTCGTCTTCGGGACCGTTTGCATCCCAACCGAACGATTCAGGACCCGAACCAAACCGATCCGTTGGCAAACCGACTTCCCCTTCCCCTTGTCCACCAGATCTTTGTGCATTCACAAGATTGATGACGATCAAAGCATCGGTGGGAGCAACGATGCGATCGCCATCCACATCAATAAACGGGGGTGGGGTGGCATCGGTCTGCTTCAGCTCGCGTATCCCGTTGCGATTGATTTCATTGATGATCACCAAGACGTCAAACAAATCGACTTGACCATCGTTGTTGACATCTTGACGCCGCGATTGATTTTGCCATGGAGAAACAACCAACTTCAATCCGAAGTCGGTTCGTACCGTACCACTCGGTGGAATCGTGACTGAAGAGAGTCCGTTGCTTGGGATGCTATTGCTGAACGATGTATTCGGAGGCGTGATGCGCACATTAAGGTTTGATGGTGAGACTCCCGGGAATACAAAGCTACCATCGAGCTGCGTCCTGACTTCGGACGGTAGTCCAAATCGAATCTGATCGATTTTGATGGTGCTATTTCGATGACCGTACGCGACGACATAGGCAATCGATTCGCTGTCAGCGAGGACTTCGAGTCCCTGGGACTGCCCCGACCCGAGCGATACGGATTCGGCGCGAGCGATTACCTTCCCCGTAGAGTCAAACGCATCGAGTCTCGCAATCGCCCCGTTCTCTGCACCAATCACATGCACGAATGCATAGCGAGTTGGATTGGTGAACGTTGCTTTCATTTGCGTATCGGTTCCCTGGAAGGACTCCCGATAATTCTGTAGCCGCCACGAAAAGGGGCGCAATACCCGCGTGTCCAATACCGAGTCCGTATCGGTGAAGGATGCGATTTTCCCATCCGCATCCATACCGATGGTGGACAGGGTGATGCCTCGAGCATTTCCGGTGATCTGGCCTTCCGGATAATCGCTTGGACGAACGATCGTTTGCGTTCGAACAGGATCGCCATTGGGCGTTTCCAATCTCACGATCGCGTTGCTGACACCACTTTCGATCGCATCCCAAACGCCATCGCTGTCTTGGTCATTCCATGCAAACCCGAAGACACCGTTGGTCTGGGTGGTACTCGCTGCGGGAGTCAGGGAACCGGAGAATACGTTGCTGGTGATACCGGAGCGACCGTCGATGGCTCGCAATTCAATCTTACCAGTCGTTCCTGCAGGGACCGGGATCCGCAAATCCAAGTCAATGGTGTAGGTGTTCGGTGTCGCTAGGGTGACCCAAGTCCCGTCGTTGATCCGATACTCGATGCGTTGGATTTTGTTGAGAGTGATATCGTTCTGAGTGCCTGAACTGTTTCGATTGGGAAGGGTTTGTACTCTTGCATCCCCTCGAAATACAAATTCGTTTTTTTGAGGATCCAATCGACCCGAACCTTCGAGACTCAAAGGGACGTCCAGAACATCGAAGATACCATCACCGTCCGAGTCGAGCCATCCGATTTGTGCCAGCGTTGACGCGGGGCTCACCAGTTGACTAAACGCGCGATCGAGCGAGGTTCCTTCGGACATGATGCTGTCCGCTTGCTGAAAAGGTGACGCCGGATTCAGGTCGATTGCGTTGGTGTTTTGTGCGTTGTAATAACCACGCCGTTGAAAATAGGTACCGCCACCGATGTATTCGTCCCTCGCCCAGAACATATGCCCCGTTTCGTGGGTGAAGGTCGAAGTCGGCCGAGTGGATGGGATCACTTCAAACAAACCGCCTGCGAACGAAAAAGCGCGACTGAAGCTTCCACCCGCGGCAAAAGTACCTTCACCATCATTCATGGAATTGACGACGAAAATCGTAAAGGACCAGTCTGTCTGCAAACTCAATCGCTGGGCGTGATTGAAGGCACGCATGTTTGCCTCCAACTGCGAGCTCTGATTGAATCCGCGATTGACCAGAAACTCGTTGACATAGAGTTGGTAATCGTTGGAAGGACGATTTATTGGTTCGTAAAGAGAAACGAAAGGTTGGTCAGCGAATGTGCGATCAATCACAAATTCAAGCGTGTGACGGTTGGTGGTCTTGGCCAAAAGTTGACGCCACCAGTCGAGGCCCGACTCGATCTTTTCCAGGACCTGCGCCTTGTGTGCAGGAGTCCAATCTTCGGTGTTCTGGTCCAGAATGCCAGAGCTCTCGATGAAGACCGGAGTCACCGCGACTCGACCCAGCATGAACTCGCCGGTATCTTCTGGTGCAGCACCAAAGGGCAACGATGCCATCAGGCAACGTGATTCTAGTGATTCCAGTTGCAATTTGCGTCGCATCATTCCTAGGTTAGTAAAGTTCTGGCGTAGGCAACATCAAAAACTCTAACGGTTCATGCATCCGCGATCGAGCTGAATCCGATTATTCCGTTTGTCCGCGTGAAAGGAAACGAATGCGGCGCGAAATTACCCTGGAAGTTGCGTTTTTGGCGGTCGCAATTGCTCGCAGTCAATGTTTTGCCAGGGATTATCACAACCCGACGCGTGAGCGAGGGACGCATGAGGAAAGACGTCGCAAGCGACGTAAGTCTATCCCTCGCTCACGCTTCGGGTTGGGATCACCTTGAAAAGTACATCGTAGTAGGCAATGGCTCAGCTACTTAGCATTTTCCTGACTTTATCGTTTTTGCGACAGTCTGGGACGTTGTATGGTGAACCAACCTTTAGACGACGGTCTACGCCATGCGTTCCGATTTCCGACGAATGTTCTGGTTAAAAACAGTAATCTTCGTAGGCTTTCACCGATTCCCCAGCGTTCCTGAGGTGGGTTAAGGCCGCCTCAAAATCCCTGCCTCGCGGCACCCAAAGAGACATCGGCTCCATGGTGAAGGGGTGCCGAAAATCGAGTCGCATCGAGGTCAGGAGCATCCGGTAGATCCCCGTTCGCTCAAAAAACCTTTGATTCCAGCGGTGATCCCCATGGCGATGGTCCCCGATCACGGGGTGGGCGATGTGATTTAGATGCCGTCGAATTTGGTGCCAGCGTCCTGTGTGTGGCTGGATCTCCAGAAGGGTAAACCTAGACGTCGGGAACTCGGATGTCGGCCAGTCGATTTCCAAGCGTTCCAGAGTTCGAAAATCCGTAATCGCTTCCAGAATTCTGGGCTTGTTTTCGGTGGCGGGCTGGCTGGTTCCATGGTTTGTCCCGTTGGACAACCAGTTATCCACTTGATCGTCGAGCGGCAGATCGACCGTAAAACTCCCGGTCACAAACCCTCGGACGAGGGCTTGGTAATGCTTCGTGACTTGCCGAGTCTCGAACAGCCGACCTAATTCGGATGCCGCTTCGCGATGCAAGCCAAAGATGACCAATCCTGCGGTCGGCCGATCCAGTCGATGGATCGGATACACGTACGAGCCAAGCTGATCCCGCAACGCTTGAAGCAAAAACGGCTCGCTCGACGAAGACCTCGGGCCACGATGGACCATCAGGCCAGCTGGCTTGTATACCGCAACGTAATGTTCGTCGCGAAAGATGATTTGGAGGGGTTGCGTCAAGCGATCCTCGATGAAATCCTGCCAAAATAGATCAGGCATACACTCTCTGCTCTTTAGGGGCCAACCCTAGATTTCGCGAACTTTTCATTCGGCCCAACGTTGGTTAAGATTTTGTTCACAGGGTAGCATGTTTGACAAAGGATCGACTGGAAATTTGAGGCATCGATGCTGCAGAATCTGAGAAAGCTGCAACTGACAGAAGTTCAACGCGACGGGATGCGCGCTGCAGGTCGTTTCAACGCGCAATTGATGGACTATTTGCGCCCTTTCATTCAACCTGGGATCACCACGGGCGAAATCGATCGACTGGTCCACGATTACACCGTCCAGCATCGCCATACACCGGCAACGCTAGGTTATCTCGGTTACTCGCGCAGTTGCTGCACTAGCGTTAATGACGTCATCTGTCATGGCATCCCCGGCGATTGTGCCTTAAAGGATGGTGATATCATCAACGTCGATATCACCAGTATTGTGGACGGCTGGCACGGAGATCAATCGGAGACATTTCTCGTAGGAAACGTTTGCGAAGAGGGACGGGCAGTTTGCCAATGCTCGTTCGACGCGATGCATCGCGCGATCGCAGCATTGGAACCAGGCTGCCCAGTAAGTGTGATTGGAGACAACGTTGTCGAGGAGGCAACCAAGTGGGGCTTTTCCGTAGTGCGAGAGTATGTCGGGCACGGTCTAGGACGACGATTTCATCAATATCCCAACATCCCCCACTTCCCTGACCGCAAGAGCCGTCAGGAGCGGTTGCTTCCCGGCATGTGCTTTACGGTTGAACCGATGATCAACGCGGGAACTCGCTTTACCAAACTCGACACCAAAGACAATTGGACAGTACGCACACGGGATGGCAGACTGTCCGCCCAATTCGAACATACGGTTCTCATGACCGAACGAGGACCGGAGATCTTGACTCAACCGGAAAACGGACCTCGCGTTGGTCATCGGTTCCTCTAACTCTTGTGCCTCACAGGGGCCGTCTACACAACATGATCTCTATGGCGTTTTCAATTAGCATCCATCCATCCATCCATCTTCGAGATCAATCAATGGGCAAACCGCAGTCAGGTTTTGGCATCGCTTCATTCGTAGTAAGCATCCTAGGATGCCTGAGCATCTTTTTCAGCATTGTACTAGCAGTCATTTTGGGTTCCGCTAACCCAGAGGGTGTCAAGGATGATTCCATTGAAGCGATCGTTGTGGGATTGGCGATGCTTGGTAGCATGGCAATGTTGATCATTGCCCTAGTGCTCGGTGTTGTCGGAATCATGTCGCGAAATCGAAGCAAGGTATTTGCAATCCTCGGAAGCACATTCTCCGGGCTTGCCCTCGCTGGAGCATTGGGGCTGATCATCCTCGGACTCTTGATGGAATGACGCGGCTAATTCGAATTCCCCGCGACCAAGTTTCGAAGAGCCTTGGGAAGAGGGAAATAAACTTCCTCTTTGCGCACTTCCTTCTCTTCGACCGTCGCGCCGAATCGATCCTTCAGCCACTGGATCGTGCTTGATACGACTTCTTCCGGAGCGCTCGCTCCTGCCGTGATCAATACCACATCGTCGGCATTGAATCGACTTACATCTAGATCCTGCGGCCCATCAACCAAAAAAGCAACGTGCCCTTTCTCCTCCGCTAATTCTCGTAGGCGTTGAGAATTGCTGCTGTTCTGCGAACCCAATACGATCACTTTGTCTGCCTGCTCGCACAACAGACGAACCGCTTCTTGGCGATTTTGAGTTGCGTAGCAAATATCCTCCTTGGGTGGACCGACAATCCATGGAAAACGTTCCTTCAGCCGGCCGATCACGCGGTTCGCATCATCGACGCTCAGTGTGGTTTGCGTCAGGTAGGCGAGCTTGGTGCCCGGTTCGAATTTGAGCGAATCTACTTCATCGGTATCTTCGACCAATACAATGGCTTCGGGTGCTTCCCCCATCGTGCCGATTACCTCGTCGTGACCTGCATGCCCGATCAAAATGATGGTGTAGTGGTCTTTCGCAAACTTGATCGCTTCCAGATGCACCTTCGTCACGAGCGGACAGGTCGCATCGATGGCATGCAGTTTGCGTCCGTGGGCGAAACGCCGAATCTCCGGAGCGACTCCGTGGGCGGAGAACAGAACCGTCGAACCCTCGGGGATTTCCGCCAATTCGTTGACGAAAACAGCACCCTGGCTTTGAAAAGTACGCACCACATGCTGGTTGTGGACAATCTCGTGGTAAACGTAGATAGGAGGGCCGAAATGTTTGAGTGCCAATTCCAGGCTTTGTACGGCCATGTTGACTCCGGCACAAAAACCACGCGGTGCGGCAAGGATTATTTTCATTCGGCTCTAAGTTCCGTTGAGAAAAAGAAGGATCTGCTGATAATCATAGCGGTATGGAAACCATTCGCGAAGAGATCCCATCCTTGTCCAGCCCGGCATCCACCAATCCAAACGCTCAACTTCAACTGAGTTCCACCGATCCCGGCAACCAGCAATCTGCGCCGCAAGCCTCCGCATCGGGGCAGGGTGAACCCCAGCCCCAGCAGGAATCGCCGCCCCTGCAGAAATCTGAGGAGCAAGCCACGACTCGAAATCCACATCGCCAAGCTGCTCGATCCGGCGTCGGTCGGGTGCGAGCCGATCTCGAGCGATTCGGGCCGGGGAAAACCATCCCCCCGCTCGCGATCGACGAGGCCTTTGCCTATTGCCGCGAATTGGCCCAGGCCCATTACGAAAATTTCTCTGTCGCGACCCGACTCGTCCCGACCAGTGTGCGTCCCCACTTGGCCAGCATCTATGCTTACTGCCGATGGTCGGATGACTTGGCGGACGAAATGGAAGATCCGGCTACAGCGACCCAGTTGCTGGATTGGTGGCGAGGCCAACTGGATGCTTGCTTTGCTGGTCAAGCAACCCATCCCGTATTTATTGCACTTCGTCAAACCATAGCGCAGTATCGCTTGAAGCCCGAACCATTCACCGATTTGCTCTTTGCGTTTCTGCAAGATCAATCGCAGACCAACTACGAATCCGATAGCGAACTCGTCAAGTACTGCGAACGATCCGCCAATCCAGTCGGGAGGTTGGTAACACAACTCGCACGGTTATCATCGACGCAAGCAATCGCATGGAGCGATTCTATTTGTACCGGCCTGCAGTTGGCGAACTTGTGCCAAGACATTCGACTGGATGCGCAGAGGGGCCGAGTTTATTGGCCGCTGGAACGCTTGCAAAGCCTGGGAATCGAAACAAAGAGCCTGACTCTTGATTCGCCCGGCGCTGCGGCATGCCGCGGAGTGATGGACTGGACTCATGTTGCGCGTCGCTACCTGTGCGATGGACTTCCACTCGTGCAGCAAGGCCCACTATGGTTCGCCAGGAGCGTTCAGATGTTCGCTCGCGGAGGATTGCTGATCTTGCGAAACATCGATTCGCAAGGTGGAGATGTTTGGTCTCGCAGCGTTACCGTTTCCAAAGTACAAAAACTGCAACTCATGGTTCGAGCCATCCTGTTTCCACGGTCGACCGCAATTCCTGCATGCGATCAACCTCGATTGGACGCATGATGGATCTGGAACAATCGTACGCGTATGCCGAACAGATCTCCCGGTCGAGCGGCTCCAGTTTCTTCCGCTCCTTTCAATTTCTAAAGTCCGATCGCCGCCGCGCGATGCATGCACTGTACGCTTTCGCACGTATCGCGGACGATGCGACGGATGATGCGACGGATGATGCGGCCTACGATGCGGCCTACGATGCTGTTAAAAAATCGAGCGATGGCTGGGCAACTCCCAACATGCGGACGGCAGATGATCGTGTGAATGCGTCACGAAAAACGATGCCGTGGCAGCAAGCTTCATGGCTCGATTGGTTGCAACGTTTGCAAGGGCCCGACGGAAGGAGCTTCACCAGCTCCTCAGCGATGTCATCGCCATCATCTACCCCCTCCTTGCCCGAGGACTTGCAGTTGATTGTTCTGGCGCTGGCGGATACGGTCCAACGCTATAAAGTACCTAGCGCGATGCTCGAGTCCTTGGTGCATGGGATGGATATGGATGCTCGCGGTACTAAGATCGATTCGTGGCAGGATCTGCGTGAGTATGCATTTCGCGTTGCATCCTCCATAGGGGTCTGTTGCACTGCCATTTGGACCGATGGTAATCCGATTGAGCCCGGACAGCCCCTCTGGCGAAGTGCGGTCGATTGCGGTGTGGCTTTTCAATTGACCAATATACTCCGCGATATCAAAGAAGATGCCGCCCGCGGACGAGTCTATTTGCCCCTAGAGGATCTGGAACGATTCGGTATCTCTCGGTCGCAATGGATCGACTCGCTGACCGCGGGCGAGTCACTGACCACGGGAGTATCCACGCATCGCATGTCTCCCGATGCGGTCTCCAAGCTCATTGCCATGCAGATCGAGCGAGCTCGCGGACTGTTCGCCCAAGGATGGCAACTGCATCGGATGCTGGACTCGGATAGCTTTCGGATGTTCTCGTTGATGTGGCATACCTATCGCTGCATTCTGGGACGGATTGAAAAGGAACCGATGAGGATTTTGCGGGAACGTATTCGGCTCGGTAGATCGCGTAAACTGAAGCTTGCGGCCAATCACTGCTTCACTCCGATCCTGGTTCGAGTCGCGTCGAAAACGGATCGAGACACGCATTGGATTGAACAAATTGCTGCACCGAAGTGGATCGAACGGAAGCCGCGAGTTGCTGTCGTCGGCGGTGGGCTTGCGGGAATGAATGCTGCGTTTCATTTGGGGAGGCATGGTTGCGAAACGGTCTTGTTCGAGGCCAAATCTCGGCTGGGTGGTCGCGCAGGCTCCTTTCTCGATCCAGCAACCCATCAACCCATCGACTACTGCCAGCATGTCGGAATGCAATGCTGCACGGAATTGAAGCGATGGATCAAGTGGACGGGCTCCGAGGACTCATGGCGAACGTTAGATACGTTGCACTTTGTTTCGAAGCATGGCAAGTCTCTAGCCGTTCGTGCCTGGCCTCTTCCAGCGCCGTTGCATTTGAGTGGATTGATCGTGAGGTGGCCGGATTTATCGTGGATGGATCGGTTGCGAGTTGCCGCAGGGTTATCGCGTTTGATCATTGCGAAAAGCACTCCTAGCTTTGAGCAAATGCCCGCAACGCAATGGTTGAAATCACATTACCAGAACCAACGGACCATCGATCGGTTCTGGGCAACTATACTGGTCAGCGCACTGGGTGAACAAGTCGATCGAGTCGCCATGGGGCCAGTGAAGAAAGTGTTGGTCGACGGTTTCGCCGCGACTCGCGATGCGTTCCATTTGCTCGTACCAACTCAGCCCTTGTCAAGATTAGTGGACGAAGCCCCTCGTTCTCCGCTCGCTTCGATGGACGTCGACATTCGATGTGGAGTGCCAGTGCATGGTCTGATGCGTACCAGTACGGGCAACTGGCGTATCGAAGGAGACGAGAGTCGGGAATTCGACGCTGTCGTCATTGCAACGCCATGGCATCGCGTCGCCACCTTGCTCCACGGAGTGGAACTCGCTGAGGAGTCCATGGAATCCACCAGTCACATCGAGCGTCTGGACGCGTCTCCCATCACGGGTGTTCATACATGGTGGGATCGACCGTGGTTGAACCAGCCGCATGCGATCCTGATTGATAGACTCTGCCAATGGGTCTTTCCCGGTCCCGAGGCAGCAACCTCACCAGGAGCAAACGGTGAGACTTACTACCAAATTGTGATTAGCGGGTCGCGGTCGCTGCCTCGCGGTGATCACGAAACTGTACTGCAAGCCGTACAACAGGATTTAAAAGAACTGTTTCCGGAGGCAAGGAAAGCGAACATGCTGCGAGGAAAGGTAGTGACAGATCCTCAGTCCGTGTTTTCGGTAGCACCTGGGCATGCGGCAAGCAGATTATCCAGCACAGCGTTAGCTCGTGAAGGAATCTTCCTCGGCGGTGACTGGATCGATACCGGTTGGCCAGCGACGATGGAGGGTGCCTTGCGTTCGGGCTGTCTTGCTGCTCAAAACGCTTTGGCTTTTTTGGGGCGGCCAGCCGAATGGCTCGATTGAGACTGTTTCGCATCGGTTGCGATATCGTTTTGCAAGCGTCTGAGCGAATTCCATCTCCCCCGGCCGATCGAGCTCTACCGGCCAATCGAGCTCTACCGGCCAATCGAGCTCTACCGGCCAAAAGAGCCCGGCACAGATCGGAATGTGCCAGGCTCTGCCCAGGCAATGCGGCGACAATGCCAGGGCCATCGCCAATCTCGGAAACAAGTGAGATGGCGTTCAAACTCTAGCAGGACTTTCCTTAGACTTCCCCTTCGATGATCTCGCGGGCGGGGGCACCGCGGTGGCGACGTTGTTTGGCGCATCGTTTGTTGATACATCGATCGACTCGATCCGCGACTCGGTCGATCATACGAGCGATGTTCGAATCGCGATCCGCGACAACCAGTTGAGGTTCGCGAGCGATGCTGACAACCACGCGGCAGGACTTATCCCAACCTGCACGCAAGGGCCCGTTCTCGTCGGTTAGGTACACATCGACTTGGCGTCCGCGATCCGCTAATCTCGATACAGCCGACATAAGCCGATCTTCGATCCAGCCGCGAAGACCTTGAGGCAGAATTTCACCCTTTGCGTGAATAGAAACCAGCACGATTGAATTCTCCATGTTGCGAGTCAAACAAGTCAGTCCACACAGGAATAATACGGCGATTCCGTCCCGGAGGTCGCCTGATTCTGGTACAACAATCGTTAAATAAAATCAAACGGTTGAAAGCGCGACAGTTCGAAGGAGCGAATGACTATGGAGTCGTTGAATTACCATCATTTGATGTATTTTTGGGTCACAGCGCGCGAGGGATCGATGACTCGGGCGGCGGCTAAATTGCACGTGACCCCCGCGACTCTCAGCATTCAGATCAAGGAGTTGGAGAAATTCCTCGGCCGGCAGCTTCTGCGAAAATCGGGGCGGGGCTTGGCGTTGACGGAGACGGGCGAATCGGTGCTGCAGTATGCATCGGATATTTTTTCGACCGGAGAGGAGATGCTCAACGCATTGCGAGGGAACCCGCTCGGTACACCGATGCTGTTTCGTGTGGGAGTGAAGGATGTGATGCCCAAGATGGTCGCCTATCGACTACTCGAACCCGCATTGAAGCTTGAGACACCGATGCGTTTGGTCTGTCACGAAGGGGCGCTGGAGGACTTGATCAGCGAGCTGAGTATTCATCGGCTCGATGTCGTTTTATCGGACACCCCGATGGACCCGCGTTACAGCGTGAAAGCGTATTCGCACTTGCTCGGCGAGTCGTCGATCAGTGTTTTGGCGGCTCCGAAGCTGGCCTCGCAATTGCGAGCGAGCGATGCGTTCCCGAAGAATCTTCATCGCGCACCATTTCTATTGCCGACATCGGATACGGTATTGCGACGATCGCTCGACCTATGGTTTAACCAGCACGAAATCGATCCTGAAATTCGCTGCGAGTTCGAGGACGCAGCGATGCTGAAGATCGCAGGCAAGGAGGGGTTGGGGGTGTTCGTGGCTCCGACGATCATCGTCGAGGAGGTGGAGCGAATGTATGGTGTAAGTCGCTTAGGAGAGTTGCCGATCGTTGAGCGTTTTTACGCGTTGTCGGTAGAGCGCAGAATCAAGCATCCCGCCGTTCTCGCGATCTCCGCTAAAACAAAATGACCTAAACCGAAGCCGCGATCCCGCCCAAGAGGAGTGCTATTTACCTGGAGAATCGCAACCTCAAAGGTTCTGCTGGGTAGGCGTCAGTCGTAGTCTTGCTCGGGTTGGGCATGTACCGAAGTATTTCCATCATCATCCACCTCGACGTGGATGATGTTTGCGCGACAACAAACGGGACAATCCTCGATATACGTTTGACTCGATCCTTCGGTCAAATCCAACGGTACCACGATCTCCTCGCCACAGGCATCGCATACATAGCTGGCCTCTTCCTGCGGCGCGGACGCCCCTTTGCGTATCGGTTTGAAAGCGGAACCGGGGTCGTCGTCTGAGCTCGGCAACTGTTGACCTGATGCTGCAACCTTGCATGCCCAAATCATCACTTCCAAGGACTCCGTATCCGCTAATCGATGATCTTTGCCAACTTCAATCAACGTGGCACCCGATGCTTCAGCCAACTCTACGGAATGCTCGTACGGAATCACTTCATCTTCCCTACTGTGCAAAATAACCGTTCCAGGCTTGACCGTCCGCGCACCCCCCCAATTTTTCCAGGCTGGACACAACAACACCTGAGGCGTGTCGCCCGCTTGAACATTCATTGCGACTGCTCCCCCTCGCGAGCTGCCGACAATCACGTCAGGCGTGTGCCGATCAAATTCGGCTTGCGCGGTGCGCAATGCAAGATCAAAGTCGTCGTCATCGAGTTTCGGGTTGATGACCTCGCATCCGTGGTCTCGCAAATAGGTGGGCTTCCTTCCCCCGGGAGCACTTTGCCAACCATGCAGAAACAAAATCTTCATTATGAACGATCACTTAAGTTGAAAGAGCACAGCATTCTTGGTCGCTCGCCCAACTGCGACGATGTCATTGCGACCACAGGTGCACACCTCCGAAAATGGCAAGTAACAAATCGTCCCGTCCATCTCGATTGAAATCGAGAACTTGAAAGTTATGCATCACAGGTAACGACTCGTCGATTGTCGCGTCGGACCATGATTGCATGGGGGCCGCAGAAACACTCGCTTGCTGTCGACGATCGCGATATCGAGTCGATTGCCTCGGTTGAGATCGATTAGCCGAATGGTGCAACCGACGGTCAATGAGACCGGAAGCACGGTGTCCGACCACTGCTGTGCGGCCGCACGTCTCGACGCGAGAAGCATGACCAGGATCATCGAGTGAAAAACCATCAATTGTCGAACGATTTTTGGCATCTTGAAGCTGCGGGACTGCGTACTAAAGAACTGATGGCTGTAAAGAAGCCAATCCTGACTCAATACTTGCTTGTGGGACGCAGAAGGGAAGACATCGCGAGCAACGCAACATCTTCCCTTGCTGATTCTTTGACGCTTGGACTGGAGAATTGCCTCCAGGCTCTGGCTAGGACTCAAGGCGAGTACTCAAGGTGAGTACTCAGCGAGTCCTCGGAAATCTGTCCTACGAATCGGCGGTGACTTCTTCGGTTTCCTCAACGACCGCAGGCCCCTCTGGTCCGGTGTAGCCACCAGCAGCCACGATCGCATCGCGGATTTCCCGAGCGACGTCCTTGTTTTCCAACAAGTAGTTGCGAGCCTTTTCCTTGCCTTGGCCGATGTACGTTTCACCGTACTTGAACCAAGCACCGCTCTTGGAAATGATCTTGTGGGAGATTCCCATGTCGATCAGATCCCCTTCGTAGCTGATGCCGTTGGTGTGCATCATGTCGAATTCGGAGATGCGGAATGGTGGTGCCACTTTGTTCTTGACGATCTTCGCCTTGACACGCTGGCCGACCACTTCTTCGCCATCCTTCAATTGTCCGATGCGGCGCACATCGACTCGGCAAGATGCATAGAACTTGAGAGCTCGACCGCCGGGGGTGGTTTCGGGAGATCCGTAACTCATACCACCGATCTTCTCGCGGATCTGATTGATGAAGATGACGACGGTCTTGCTGCGAGCAATCGCGCCGGTCAATTTTCTCATCGACTGGCTCATCAATCGAGCTTGCAAACCGACGTGCGTGTCGCCAATCTCACCCTCGAGTTCTTGCCGGGGGACCAAAGCAGCCACTGAGTCAATCACAATCACATCCACCGAGTTGCTTTTGACGAGCATCTCCGTGATCTGCATTGCTTCCTCGCCGCTACTCGGTTGGCTGACCAAGAGGGAGTCGAGTTCGACCCCGAGTTTCTTCGCCCAACTCGGGTCGAACGCATGCTCGGCATCGATGATCGAAGCGATCCCGCCTGCCTTTTGAGCTTCTGCACAAACATGCAGTGCCAAAGTCGTCTTGCCGCTGGACTCAGGACCATAAATCTCGATGATCCGACCTCGGGGTAAACCGAAGCCACCCAGCGCCATATCAAGCGATAGGGAACCGGTGCTGATCCCCTCAATTTTCAGTTGCGTCTCTCCACCCAAAGGCATGATGGAGCCTTCGCCGAATTGCTTTTCAATCTGCTGCAGCGTGGTTTTTAAACCAGGCTCGCGTTTCAGGATCTGCTCCAGCCCCGTAACCGGCTCTGGTGCTCCTCCCTTGTCCCCTTTTTTCTGCTTGCTGTTTTTTCCGGAAGATGCGGCCACGAGACATTCTCCTAAACGTTTGTGGTGAAGATAACAATCCATCGACGAGCATAATGCTAACGCCTCCCGCGAGGCTTAACAACTACGCATCTAGGATCGTAGATACCAGGGACACGTTTGGTCCACACCCAGGGAAAAAGGGCTAACGAAATAGAATTTTTCCGGCCCCTGGTTAGCCCGCTAGCTTTCTTCGAAACAGAATCCTTCGAAATAGGCATGCGCTAATTCAGCAACCCGGAACATAGCATCCCGGTCCTTAATCCCAGGCTCAATTTCAATCCCTGACGCCAGGTCGATCCCACTCGGCCGAGCTATCTGGCATGCCTGCATAACATTATGTCGATCGATCCCGCCTGCGAGGATCAACGGAGCGGCCGAAGCGTCACCAGTGCCTGAACTTTCCTGCATTCCTGCTTTGCTTGCAAAGAAGGCTTTCGGCCGGGGATACAGCAAATCCCAGCGAACGGTTTTTCCCGTCCCCCCAAGGAGAGTAGGATCATAGGCATCAACCAGGATCGCAACGACGTTGCTGTCGCAGTCGTTCGCCTCGCGGCTCCATTCTTCGATAGAAGAATCGTCTTGAATTCCCCGGTAGGGAAGTGCCCGAATCACTGGAATCCCTGCTAAGCCTTCGCAGCTTTGAGCACACGGCAACCAGTCAAGCTCTTCGGACCCGTGGAGTTGTATAGCGTCCAGACCGACAAGGCGGACCACATGTGCTACTTGCTCGGGCGTTGAGTTTGCGAAAATCCCTACGCGTTGAATCTGACCTGAAGCGACTTGAGATAGTCGAGCGGCTGTCTTTGGGTCAACGTACCGTTTGCTCTTGGCGACGAAGTTTAGTCCGATAGCCGAGGCACCAGCACGGATCGCATCTTCAATGTCGACCTCGCGGGTGAAACCGCAAAACTTCAAACGCGGAAAAGGCTTCATTGGCCCTACAAACCATATTGGTGGTTAAAAGTAATCCAACGCAATAATATGACCGACAATAATCCATATGCCAAGGAATAGACATCCAATCATGGCATTCATCAAATCTAGCGACATTAATCGCGACCCCTGAATCTCGATGGAGAACCACCTTCCGTAGATTCATGCACTCGAACCCTAGTTCGACGTGTTCGCCTTCTTGCGAGTATCGTGCTATCGGATCACGTTGTCAGAAAATTGAATGGTTTTCTTCGTGGCGGTATTTCTCGCTTAACCTGCACGTTCGGCAACTCAGCGGATGCGATTGCTTGTAGTCCCCTTATAGGGTTGCGTGAAACTTACTGAAGTTTTCTTCCGCCGACTGTCAAGAGCGAGACATCAATGGGGTTGAATGGACTGGGGCGACTATAGCGGATCGCTGAGTACGTGACGTCGCACATGCCTTCAACCAGGCCTTGCGTTGATACATTTCCAAATCCGCACGCTTCACGACTTGCTCGGTGCATTCCGAATCCTCTCGCCGCATAGCAACGCCAACTGCAACCCCAACATGGATCACGCCTTCTTCGAGATAGATGGGATCCTGTAAACTCGCTTCGATGGCATCGCGCAAGGCCAGTACATCCTGCTCCGATAGCACCCGTCGAATAACGATCGCAAATTCATCGCCGCCCAGACGAGCCAAATAGTCCGATGGTTCCAGCAATGCTCGGAACCGCTGCGCCGATATCCGCAATAGAGCGTCACCGGCGGCATGCCCGTACCGATCGTTGACCGCTTTGAAACCGTTCATATCCATGTAGACCAAAGTGAAAGCCATTTCGCTACATGCATCGAGTTCACTAAGAACTGCCTCAAAACCTGCCCTGCTTCCTTCATCGGTCAAGGGGTCCGTGTAGAGTTTCTCTTCCAGCGACTGCACGGTGCGCTGCTGCTCGGAAACATCCGTGAAGACCGCAAGCGGAATGTGATCGGAAGGCCAATGGATATCCCATACCTGGAGTGTTGAGGTGTCCGATTGCAATGTCGTCGCCCGTTCTCCGAGTACAGCCATCACCTTGCGGGCCAGAATGGGAATGCCCTTTCCGTCAGGCTTCATCAAGGTGGCCAACTGGCTGAGGGCTGCTTCGTTGGCTTTTTTGATATGCCCCATCGCATCGAACAGCACCACGGGCTTAAGGCCGTCACCGTACGCACGCCAAAGCCAAACCTCTTCGGGGCTCAAGACACCTGAAAACAATCCGGACAGCAGTTCGTGGATCCTCAGACGCATCGCCAATGCGACCTTCATCGCCGCCATCGACGCAATCAATGTTGTGGCGGGTTTAGAAGGCTGTCCATAAATTACCGTCATCACCCAGCACGTCGCCAAGCAGAAGATCATGCCTCCCACGATACCGACGAAAGCGAGGTGGACGTTGACGGTCCGTAGACCGATCATGAATCCAAACGCGAACGTTGTAATGAAGACAAATCTTGATAACAAAAGCCCTAAAGAAAAAACATTCGAGTAGCTCTGAAGCGACGACGCCGTCCCCATTGCAAGTACAACTCCCCGATCCGCAAATCCATGCACGGGAAGTGTCACGGAGGTACGTGCAATCTGCCGATCGATCGAGATGATTACCAGTCGATTCGCGATATCTTTAGGTGCGATAAGCCCTCCATGCAATTCCTCTAAGCTTA
>JAGWWZ010000100.1 GCA_018970165.1 Planctomycetota bacterium
GCAATCCCACATTTTCGGTGCGAACCACCGACAAAATGTTAGCCGAGATGCGCAAGCATTCGGGTGGAAGTGCGCAGGACATAGCAACGTTTGCCTCAGTTCAAACCCGAGACACGCAACGTGATGTCGCTCGGACTTGCAGACTAGCCTTGGACGGCATAAGCTGACGGCATGGCAATGATTTCTTGTATCCAGACCGAGATCGTGTCGCAGCACCTGATTGCTCGCGACACATGGCAAGTTCGCGTGCGAGCCCCCGAGCTCTCACGTACGACTCGGCCTGGCCAATTCTTCATGGTTCGTTTGTCCGACTGCAACGATCCTCTCATCGGGCGAGCACTGGCGCTTTACGATGTGCATCGCGATACTCATGGCGAGCTGACCGATTTGAGCATGGCCTATGTAGTGAAAGGGAAATTCACCACCGCCTTGGCACGATGCGCAGCAGGTACCAAATTGGATTTATGGGGACCGCTCGGTAACGCGTTCTCCACGGAACCCTGCGAACATCTCGTGATGGTAGCTGGAGGGGTTGGGATCACCCCTATGCTGACCCTGGCAAGCGCAGCGTTGGGCGAGGATAACCGTGGCAGTGATTCTTCGAATGCTCCGTTCGCAAAGAAGGTCAGTCTCTGCTACGGAGCTCGCAACGCAAGCTACCTCGCTGGACTCGATTCCTTCACAGCTCGAGGAGTCGAAGTACACATCGCGACCGAAGATGGTTCGCTGGGTCATCGCGGCCGCGTCACCGATATACTCAACCATTTGCTCGACACTTCCAGCGATGGCGTGCGGGTCGCATGTTGTGGCCCAGAGCCCATGATGGAGGGGGTCAGCAAGATCGCATCGCAACGTGGTGTAGCATGCGAGGTCTCGCTCGAAACACCGATGGCTTGCGGCATCGGAATCTGCTTCACCTGTGTAGCACGCGTACGACAAGAGGATGGCTCCTGGGACTATCGACGCACCTGCATGGAAGGTCCCATCTTCCCCGCCGAATCGATCGTTTGGTAAACGAGCACAGCGAAGGATTTTTCCAACCATACAACGAGACTTCTATTCCGTTGCGCGAACTTAGCCGATGGACTTATGGACAAAAGATGGATGGGAAAAAACTTAGACGGCTGAAAGGTTTCGTGCGTGCAGTCTTCGCCAACCTTTCCATCACGATCTGCTCTGATCATCGTTCATCAGCGATTCGTTTCCTCCGCTGTTATCTTTTTGCCCATACATTTTTCTGCCCATTGCCGGTTCCCTCTTACCCCGACGCGAAACACGCCCGAGCGCGTCGCTGGCCAACTGTTCTTTCGTGGATGTCTTCAAGCCACTCGACGATGTCAATAAACTCAGCCCGAATTTAGTCGAAAGCCCCGTGACAGTTTGAACCTTCGCTAAAAGAAGTTGCAGTCCACGGCCGACATCCGAAACAAAACATCTCGGGACATCGCGTATCTTGAAGTACCGGGCAGCTTTTTCGCACGAGCAGTGAGGCGCTCGAGATAAAAAATTTTATGAGAAAAATCGTTGCCTGGCCCAGACTGGGGTATAAGATCGCTCGTGAAATAAGGGATAGGAGATGGTGCAAGATGACTCAATTGAAATGCTCAGGCTGGTGGGAACAAGAAGGTTACGGCCGACAGCCGATGAATGATCTGACACTATCGTTCTCCGATGGAAAACTCTCGGGAGTAGGTTCTGATATCGTCGGAGAATTCGAATTCCGCGGTCTGCTTTCGGACGAACGCATCTATCTGTTCAAGCAATATCTCGGCCAACATTCGATCGAGTACCACGGCGTAAGCATCGGCGAAGGGATCTACACCGGCGACTGGACTTGCTATGGCGAGGTGGGAGGCAAGTGGCTGATTCGCATCGAACGAAGCACTGCTTCGAGCAACGATAACAGCATGGATATTCGGGATTTATAGATACCGGGCTCGTCAACCCCTAGCATTTCCTGAATTCCGCCGGTGTGCTTGAGCCAGAAACCTGAAAAAAAGGGATGCTTGAGGCACAATAGATTCTATCTTAGAGGGTCTAAGTTCTCGGAATTACGAGATCTGAGGCCGACGGTGCTACTCGATTCGATGATGTACAACGTGGAGTCCTGTCATGGACTGGATCTGTAGTCTGATATTCTTCGCGCTCGGATTGTTTGCTTGGGCCGCCATCGGACACGGGATATGGATGCTGGGCCGAATTATCTTCACCGCCGCATCCGCTCGATCATGCCCTGCATGCCAGAAGAACTTGGCCAGCACCGATAAGGCCTGTCGCCATTGTGGCTGGACCTCACGGCCAGTCGATGCCAAGCAAGGACTCAAGGCCTGTCGTCAGATTCTAATCGGTGCTGTGAATCGACATCTGATCGATGACGCGACGATGCAACGCGCTTCCGATGTTCTCGATCAACTTGAAGAGCAGTTGGATGGGGAACGAAGAAGCGTGGAGTCGGTCAGACCGATCAGCAAACCCGCTCCCGTTCCCACTCTTCCTCCGATTCCGCCATCGACCGTCCCGCTCGATGCAGGCACCGTGTCGAGCGTTCCTGTCCCCAGCGCGGCTCCCAGCTATGTCGCTGATCCCCGGCCGGTAACAGCCACGGTAGTATCCCCGATCACTGCTTCAGAAAAATCAGACGATAAGATCCATGCGCTGGACCGCGATTATCCGACAGAACAAGTACCTGCACCGAAGTTAGCGCCAGCACGAACATGGACTCAATGGTTCAGTGCTTTCATGGAGGAAAGCAACATTCGCTGGGGCGAACTCGTCGGCGGTTTACTCATTGTTTGCTGTTCAGTCGCTTTGGTCATTAGTTTCTGGGAGAATATCGCGAGTCGACCATGGCTGAAGTTTTCCATCTTTACCGGAATCAACATCGCCACGTTTAGCCTCGGGCTCTATGCTTGGCATCGATGGAAGTTGCCGACCACCAGCAAGGGAATTTTGGTGATCGGCATGATGTTGTTGCCTCTGAATTTTCTTGCCTTTGCATTGTTCACGCTCGGTATGCCGTGGGATTGGTTCACCGTCGGAGGCGAAATGATCTCGCTGGCGATCCTGGGATTATTGGCATGGCAAGCGGCGCAGGTTTTGACTCCCTCGTGCGTTGTGGTCATGACTGTCACTCCGATCTTTTTTGCGGTGGCGAATCTGCTGGTTCGTCGGAGTGTGTCCGAGGGAGCATCCCCTTCGCTGATGTACGCATGGGGACTGGGGCTCTCCGGATTGTATGTCGCGGTCCATGGATTTGCATGGCGACCGTTGCTCAAGCGTGCCGAAGGGCATTTTGCTCCCGTGTTGGAGTTTCTTGCGATCGCGACGTTTGGAGTCCTGTTGGCAGGTGGTTTACTGCTGCGATGCTCGGAAACACCGCTTGAGAGCTTCCGTTTGCTGAGTCCATTGCTGAGCTTGCTTGCGATTCCTGCCCTGCTGATCGCCATCGATATCAGCCGACGCATACCGAAGGGTTCGAATCTTGCCTTGCCAATGATTCTGCTCGGTGCAGTTGCGATTGGTTTGGGAGCGACATCGATGGCTTTTTCATCACCTGTTCCTGTCCGGATGATCGGGGCATCGGTCGGATGGCTGGTCTTGGTCGGTGTCGCGTGGCTGCATCTTCGGCAGGCCGGGTTTGCTTATCCGGTTTATCTGATTCTGAGCATGATTCTTGTCCTCGGTTGGTACGGATTCAGCGGCGAACTGCCGTGGACCAACGAGTCCGCACGAACATTGATCCAAACCGTCGCTGCTCCAACGACAGGCTTTTTGTGGGTGGGTTGGAGTCTGGTGTGCGGTGCGATATCGATCGCATTGGGGAGATTGAAGTGGGAGGACTCCTCCCTCGCGGCTCTTCGATCAGCGGCGATTATCGGTGTTGTTGGAACGATTGTGTTGAGCGCGTTTGGATTCGGCCGCGAAGCTTACGCGAACAGCGTCGGCGCGGTGTATGCAGTTTATGCCGCTGCTTGCTTTGCGATCGGGGTGGTCCGCAAAAAAACCTGGATCGAAGGAATGGGTGTCGCATTTCTTGCTGCTGCAGCGGTGCAATCGATCGCTTTCGGATGGTCCGATTCCCATTGGATGGTTCGTACCTTCGCCTGCTTAGCGAGTGTGGCTACGGTGCTGATCGTGGTCCTGATGGTCAGAAAAATCATCGGGCAGCCCGCTGACAAGGACAGTCTTCCGTCGAATGTCGCGATCATCTTTGTGACGATGACATCGTTGGTAACGCTGCTTTGGTTTTTCTTAGCGGAGTCTACTCAGTCTTGGAACGATGGTCCTGCATTCGCAATCTCATTGGGTATTTACGCAACCTTGCTGTGGTTCTTGTTTTCCTGGGTCCAACCCGATTCGAATTTCTGGCGAATCACTCAATGGGCAGCGATCGTCTGCTGTGTGATGGAAATCGTATTGCGTTGCAAGTCATCGCACTGGTGGAACGATGGCAGCAATAGCTACCTGCATCCGATGTTTCTCCAGTATGTAGCGCTGGCATTGTTCCTGTGCGGGGCAGTGCTCGTTGCTCTGCATGAGGTACTGCGTCGGTTACGTCAATCTTCTGTCGGATCATTCGCTGGCCCATTGCCATCGCTGCATGACAGCAGTGTTGCACGTTACGCAGTCGCGACGGCATCGATCATCACCCTCGGATTACTCGCTTACGGCGCGACTCCCGGCACGCTGCAGGAATTGATCCCACGCGATGCTCTTGCGTCAACCGAAATCACTGCGTTCACGCAGGATGGCAAGATTGTCGAACGTTTGATTCCGGCTCTCAACCAATTGGAGCTAAAGGGGATTCCGCATGCTGCGACATCATGGGGACGCAACAGCAAGGAATACCTTTTGTGGGGATTGCCGCCGATTTGGGCGGTTTGGGGGATCGGCCTTGCAGGTCTAGGATTCGTTGGATGGAATGCAAGACACAGCGATGCGAAATTGCGACGAGTGTGGCTGGGGCTTGGAATCACACTCGCTCTTGCGCTGTGCTATCCGGTCGCTTCACAATGGGAGTCGAGTGTTGCCGTCGCGTCCTCGATTCGTTGGTTGACTGCGGGCCTCTTCTTCATCTTGAGCCTGGCATTATCCTTCTGGATTCAACGGATCGATCGCGGGCAGGAACCGTATGCTACGCGGTCGTTTGCAAACTTTGACTATGTCTTTTCTACGATTTCCTTCAGCACCATTGTTCCTTGGATGGCGATGATCGCGGTTGTTGCCGGATCTGTCCTGACGCAAGCGACGTTCATGCCGTGGACCTGGTGGGTGTGGTCCATTACCGGAGTGATGGGATTGGTTGCCCTCTTTTTGGTCTTGGCTCAGTTCGGTGTTGGCTACAGCGACAATCATCAGCAACCCCGTTCGGTAGCAGCCATCACGGCTTCGACGATGTTAGCGGCACCGCTGGTGAGTTGGATGATTCTACAGATCGCAATCACCGTCATCGCCCATCCATTGACCGGCCCCAATCCCGATTCCTTTTTCGGCCGGATCGGGCTAGCCGGGTCGTACGCGATTCCCATCCTGTTGATTTCGGTAGCTTTGGTGAGTGTATCTGCAGCGAGACCGAGTCCCCACCTCGCCTTCATTTCGGCCCTGTTCCTAATGGTCACGGTCGTGGTCGGATACATGTTGATTCTCAAGTCCAACGGCGCGAGAGTCGAGGCATGGATAGGCTTGGCCGCGGCTCTATCGGGAACAGCATCGATATTCAGTATCATTTGGCGAGCGTATACGGTTCGCGATACGCGTTCCGACGCTCTGCTGCATTGGTCCGGTCGCCCGGCTCGCTTGGTGCGCGATGAATGGCAAACCGCCCTCAGTCAAGTCAGTGCAGGATTCGTACTCGTAGGCTTGATCGCGATCGTTGGCGTAGTCGTGGTTCAGCCGGCATCGATGTCAGGACTCCTTTGGGCGTCGCTAGGAATACTTGTTGCAACAAGTATTTTGCTTGCGCAGCGATGGATCCGACGCGATTTATACGATTACTCGCCGTGGATTGGCGCAGTAGGGATCGCATGCATGGGAATCGTGGCTTCCGCATCGAGTTCGACTCTGTCTTCGCTCGGGTTTTCGTCGGTGGTCATGGCCCTCACGGGGTCGCTGATGATCGCCAACTCGGCGCGGTACTCGGGTAATACCTCGCGTCGCGCGAATCCGTTCGCTTTCTTGATATGGATTATCGGGATCCTTGGATGCCTGTCCTTTCGGGTGTTCTTCGACAATGGTTTCCCTTTGGGATCATCTGTTGCCATCGACTTGATACCCGTGTTGATTTTGGTTGCGGCTTGGGCTTTGTCGATCGCCAATGCGTGGCTTCATCATGACCGTTGGAGTTGGCTGGTCAGTTTGCTCGTCGGTCAGTTTGCAAGTGCCCTCTTCACGTTTCAGTATTGGAGTACTGTTGGTCCTTGGGATAGGATCTTTTCGGACGTGATGTTTCTGCAATTGGCGACCCTGGCTGTTTCTTCGGGTCTAGGGACTGCACTTGGGTTCGGTCGACGGGTTCGGATCCCGTTGATATTCGCAACGATTTGTTTGGTTTTATTGAGCGGACTTTGGCTTGCATATGCACTTCCTTCCTCTTCGGCTTCTAGCCTATCGGTGTTTCCGCTCGGATCCTACGCGATGGCTATCGTCGCTTGTTTGTTGGCGGGAATGACTGGCTACTGGTCTACGCACTCTCGAGATGAGAATGCAACGGTCTATTTGAGTGGTCTGTGTGGGGTGGTTTGCTTGTTGCAAGCTTGGATTCCATCTTCGGTTTTACTGCTATGGGTGACCACGGTATTCCTGGCAGCTTATTGTTTGGCGACGAGTTTCTGGTGGCGAGCTGGCAGGAAAATGCATGATGAGGTTGCCCGCCTGGTTCGGCTTCCCAAACCTATCGAGAAACAGCCAGCGACCTCGGTCGTAATCATGAACATCGTGCTCGCTTTGTTAGTCGCCGCGATGGGGGTCGCGGCCCAATTCTTGCAAGAGAATCTCAACATTCGATTCACATGTTCCCAAGCGATCATGGCGACCACGTTTGCGGTGGGGATTTTGGCCCGCTATGTGACTCTGAAATCTAAGCCTGCACAGGTCGTAGATACCGGTCACATAGACGCATCGGGATCGGCCGCCATTCGTATTCTGGCCCTTGCGCTCGGTGTGTTGTATGCCGTCACGATGTTCTGGCATATTCAGCCGATTGGATCCACTACCATGCTCGATCGGATTGCAGTCGCCACACTCCCCCTGACTCTTATCGCCGCCTGTTACGGATTTGGGTTGATCAAATGGATGGGGCTGAAGCAAGAGTGGGAGCAAGCCGCGTTTCGAATACTGCCTACGATCGTCGGCATGGCGATCGTTGGCGGATTGGTTTCGGTCGGGATGGAGTACCAGCTATCGAAATCGGAACCAGGTTTCGTTTTCGCGAATTACCCAACGTTTAGCGTTTTCGTCTCCTTGATCTTGGCAATGGTGTTGTGCATTAGTGCCGCGATGTTGCCAGGGCGTGATCCTCTGGGGTTGTCAGAACGAGGGCGCGAGGCGTATGTCTACGCTGCGAAATTTGTTTTGATCTTGCTGATCATTCATTTGCGACTTGCCTTTCCCTGGTTATTCACCGGCCTATTGCAACAGATTTGGCCGCTGTTGCTGTTAGCGATCGCCTTCGTAGGCTTGGGCGTAGCGGAATGGGCCGAGCGGCGAGGATGGAATGTATTAGCCAATCCGCTTCGAAACAGCGGCGGCCTGCTACCTATTCTGCCGGTTCTGGCTCCATGGCTTGCCGAGTCGCGAATTGATTATGGAGTGACGCTGGTGACGGCGGCGGTGGGATACGGAGTATTCGGATTCATGAAGAGGTCGCCGTTGTACATTACGGCCTGCGTCATGGCTGCCAACGGTGCGATCTGGTATTTACTGCATCGCAATCAATTCTCATTTTCCATGCATCCACAGTTGTGGGTGATACCACCAGCTGTGTGCGTTTTTGCCGCGGTCCATTTCATGCGTCATCGGCTGAACACAGCGCAACTGGCGACGGCTCGATATGCATCGCTCGGTGCCATTTATGTGGCATCGACGAGCGAGATCTTTTTGCAGGGTATCGCAAAAGCACCCTGGCTACCGATCGTGCTAGCGGTTCTGTCGGTAATGGGAATAATGTTCGGTATCGCTGCACGGATACGATCGATGCTGTGGCTGGGATCGATGTTCTTGTGTGTAGCGTTGTTCAGCATTCTCTGGTACGCCGCAGTCGACTTGGAGCAAACCTGGATTTGGTATGCGAGCGGCATCGTCTTGGGCGCGATCATTCTGGTGGTCTTCGCCCTGTTCGAGAAACGCCGAGAGGATCTCAAGCGGATCATGAGCAACATGCAACAGTGGGAGGAGTAACGTCAGACGGTGCTACCCTCCCCAAAGGAATCGCAAGTGGCGAGCAATCGTTCGTACTACTTTGGGTTTTGTCGGTTCAATTCCTCTTGGATCATCTTGCGGAGTTCACCAGCATTCTCTTGAACACGACGTGAACCCAGTTCGCCACCCTTCTGAAACAGCACCGGCATCTTCTCGATCGATTTGCGACCTGTAGGCGTTTGATAAAAAGCTGCGATATCAAGCAGTTCCTCTTCGGTGAATTCCTCGACGTACAGATCGATAAAATCCTCCTTGAGCGATTCAAAGCTCAAGTGCTTTGCAAAGAATTTTCGCATCACGGCTCGGAGAGGGGCCAGTTGCGGATTGGCTTTGATCTGCATTTCGAGTGATTGGTCGATCATGGAATTCATCGACTCTTCCATGTTGGCAGCCATGAGAAGTGTTTCGGCTGCCGCGCGATGACTCTTGTCATCGGGCGCAGCGAATGTGACGAATGGGGATGCCAGCAGAGCGCATAGCGGTGCACACAAGATCAGTTTGCGAAGCATGTTTCACCTGAATGTAATGAAGAGCCGAATGAACAGGTATCACAGGGATGACTGACGAAGTCTAGCAGAGACGATACGTGGCGACAAATAAACGTGCCAAAATACCGTTGCTCGTTAATGCCCTTGTTCGTTTTTGTTCATCCCATCTCAACGATGGTCATTCAACTCAACCATCCACCGGGTCGAACTGTACGTTGCGATACAATTCCGAGAGGGGGATAGAGATGCCGATTGGTTCCAAGACGAGCGAGGCATCGAGTTGCCGAGCATCGGTCAGCAGCCAACCTCCCGATATGTGCCGTGTGAAGCACTCGACGAGCGGCCGATCTTGGGAGATGAGGACCAGGGCTTGGAGCGACGGGATCGTTCGGTAGAAGGCTGATTTCTGGCCGCGATCGTAACGCTCGGTTGAATCCGACAGGACTTCGACCAAGACGGTGGGGTTCAAGACGGTGTTGGGAAGGTCGCTGTCCATTTGCAGTTCCCCGCAAACGATCGATGTATCAGGGTAGGTATACAAACCGGCCGAGTCGACTTTGATTCGCAGGTCGCCGGTGTAGGCGATGCATGGATTTTTCTCAAGTCGCTGACGTGCTTCCCCAAGAAAGTTTGAAGCGATCAAGGCGTGGCGTGGGGTCCCCCCCACCATGGCGAAAAGTTCGCCACGGTAATACTCATGCTTTTCACCGGTCCTGGATTCGTGTTCCAGGTACTGAGAGATGGTAATTCCTTTCAGGACTACCGACATTTAAATTGTCTCCGCAGCTTCCCGTCGCTCTTTTCTCTGTGTTTCTCTGCGTTTCTGCGTTTCATGGCTCGGGATCGCTTTGCTCGCTTCCGGGAACAGCTGGGACAGCGGTTCTACAATGGGCTCAACCACACACACCTACCGATCGCCGCTGATCTTTCTTCGCAGGAGGATCGTCTTGTCGGTGTTGAGGTTTTCGCCGGGGATGAATCCGACGGGAACGGTGCGATCGATGATGTAGAACGATCGTTCGCGTTGTTCTTCGCCAGATGCATTGACGTACTCGCGTCCGAACCCGTTTACGGGGTCGTATTCGAAGAGCCCCACGGTAACCCAAACGGCGAACACATTGGACTGATCGGTCACGAGGTTCGGCAGTCGCATCATGCGTTGATAACGCGTGAATGCGTTGCGCTGGGCATCGTCGAGTTCGAGCTGGTTCACACCAGGGATATTCGATGGGTCCTCGATTCTTGCGATGGCGTCGGGCGAGAAGAGCATCGAGCCAAAATTACCCGTATTGGGCATCGCATTGACGCTCTGGTTAGGTGTGTAGGAACGCAGGACCGTGGATTCGATCGGGTAACGTCCTCGCTGTTGCATGCGAGGTTCTCGGTTGGCAGGATTTGGATAGGGGGCCAGTGGCTGGATGTTAGATGCGAGCCCGGAGCGGTATGCACCGGCGAATTGTGTGGGGTAGTTCGGGTCCATCGATGGTAGCGATGCGACACCGAAGAAATTCGACATACCCGCACCATCAAATCCTCGCCGCGTTCGGAAGAATCGCTGCGTGATTACATCGCGAACTGCCCCCGTGCGTTGGCTTCCAACTAGGTAGAGATATTCCAAGGCTTGGAGTGCTTCCGATCGACCGCTTTGGGCTAGAGTAAGTGTGTTGAGATTGATCTTGCCAGCGGCGGTGTAGTTGGGGATTTCATTTGTCGGAGCGAGAAGCGATGGTCCTCGAACGCTGTCCGGTTCGCTGGCTCCCGTAAAGTTATTGGGGATGTACGAGTTGAGGAATCGGTTAGCGACCGCATTGGTGGTGGCCGCACCCAACACCGCATCGGGTTGCAAGAACTTGGCCGAGTCGATAAACGGCGGCTTGGTCTCGATGAACTCGAGCAAGCTCGCCCAATCAGCTTCGACAGGCGTGGTTGCTGCCGATGCCCAGTACCCACTTCGTTTGAGCCAGTATCCTTCGGCACGTATACGATTCCGCGCATTGACGTTATCCGGAGTGGCCGCGTAATCGGCCCAATCCGAAGTGGCCCCTGTCTCACTGAGGTTCGTGACCAGAGCATTGGCAGTTCCGAAACTTGGCAAGTACTCAAAGGGTGAACGAAGTTCCGCTGGATTCGCGATCGAGTGAAATAGGCCGAGTTGACCCGGGCTAGTCACTGGAACCATCATCAATTCGGCAGGGGTCGCAAACGGTCGATTGAACCATACCAGGGAGGTCAGGTCCCGTGGCGAACCGTTGTACAGCACGTTGCCTGCTACGAGTTGGGGTGGTCCGAAACCGTCGAAGTCATCCGCGTCATCGTTCGCATTCCCGCTGACACTTCCGAAACGGTAGCCAACATTGGCATAGCCCAGGGTAGTCGCACTGTGATGTTTAGGCTGAGATCCCGCCAAATCGGGCGGTTGTTGCGTCACATAACCCAATTGATGCATAAAGTACGACTCATAGCGTTCAGCACCTGGTCCGGTTAGTGGCGGGTCGAGGGCAACAAGGTTCTGTTTTCTCGTCTCCCGAAGCTGTGCCGTGGAGAAGGAGTGATAGGAGTATCCCCAAATTGCGTTACCTCCTTGGGTGACTTTCATGTTTGGTCCCACGCGAGGAGCCGGTTGGCTGGGACCGTTTGCGATATTGGCTTTGGAACTCGCGGTCGCTCGAGACGCGCCATCTTTGTAGCGAGATTGGAATGCGATTTGGCTGCCCCCCGTATCCTGAGGATCATCACCCATGGGTGCTTCACCGTTGAATACGGTCAGGTCCAACGAAATCCAGTCCACGGTGATGTATGGATTATTGATTGGATCATAGGGCATGTTCGGATCGGCCAAGCGTTGGAGAAACGCGGTGCGTACATTGGGGTAGGTCCCAGTGCGATTCATCGCACTTCCCGATGTTGGAGTCAGGATATTGTTGCGACTTGGGTTGTAATCGAACGGTTTGTCTGGGAATTTTCCAACCGGAGTTTCCGTGCAATCGACCCACGAGTCGGGGTCGATTCCGGTGTCACCGTATCCAAGACGTTCATCCGAGCGATTCGCTTTCAAGTCATCGCGGTTGAGGCGTACGAGCGGTTTGTTTTCATCGCGCCAATACCCGGTATCCTTAATCGGGTTAGGCATGGAGATATTGACTCCGACGCCATCCGGAAAACAGTCTGCCCACCGGTTGGGGGGCGTTGCGATTTCCTGCGGCGTATCGGCTGCACAAACCACGCTGAGGGACTGCTTGGGAACATCTCTCCATTCGGTGCGGTAGCGGAAGATATTAACACCGTTGAGCAGCGTGGTGACGACATTGTTGGGATCTAGATTAATCGACTGATGGCTGGGCGATCGTACGGGACGATTCAATGCCATCTGACCCTTTTCCAAACGAGGTATCCACGGCGTTCCGGTATCAGGATTATTTTTCAGCGAACCGATTCTCGTTTCGCGGCGTGGGCCCACGACGGCGTAGCTTCCTCCTTCGAGGAGCGCGGGGCCGGTACCGCGATTGTAGTAAACTCGATTGCGGCGGTTAGCATTGTTGTTATTGTTGTCGTTACCCTCGAGATCAGGAATCCGCGGGCGGGAATTGGGAGCGGCCGTGGCGAACCATATCATTCGCTCGAAGGTGACGGCCGGAGGAGTTGCCGATCCGAGATCATCGAGATCATCGACCAAGCCGGAGCCGACGCGGTTTTCGGGGATGGAACTTCCAGAGTCTCCCAGCAACGAACTTGCTTTGCTGGCTTGGAAATCCCGCTTGTTGACTTCGGTATCGTTCTGATTTCTCTGGTACAGAACATTGGGTTGCTTCCCAGCGTCCGGATGACCAGACGGCGTACTAGCGTTGATGCCGATCCGCCATACGGGTTGCGATCCCCAATAGTTGCTTGGATCGGCAGGTGCCATGCGACTTAAGTCGAGTTTGACCGGAAAGCCAGGGCGCACGTCATACAGAGAGCTTGACGTACCTGCGATGCGGTTATCCTCGGGGAAGTAGGTCGTGCGTGTGGCAAACAATTCTAGGAACAGCGATCCCTCTGGGAACCGGTACTGATCCATATCGGGATCAGGACTCGTCGGATCGATGGTTGTCGAGTCCGGGCCGCTGTCCATATCGGTATCACGCAATCGTTTGTCGTGGAATGCGAGGGATTCGGTCAGCAGCAGTTCAGGCATTTCCATACCCCAAACCACACCGACAAAATCGCGGTCGACCGGTGCTGTGTCCGGTGCCCAGTAGGCTTGCTTGGGATTGTACTTGGCTCCAAAGCTCGCCTCATTGACGCCGAATGGAAAGATGTCGTATTCGAATCGAGTCATCGCGACGTCGGCATCGCGGAAATCGACGACGTTGACGGCCCACTGAGCGATGGCGCGGGCACGCAAGCGATACCACTTGAGACTATTGAGACTTTCCCCTTGCATGGTCGGGAATTCGTGATCCCGGGGAATCATCAATTGGCCAAGGCAATAAAGGTATCGGGCGAGCAATTGTCGCGAGCCGAGATAGGCGCGGGAATTGGATCCCAGATCTCGCTGGCGGTTGCGATAGGCACCGGGGCTATTGGAGACTTGAGGCACAATGCCGTTGTGTCCGAATTCAAGTTCAGCGCTTACCGCCAACTCGCGCGGCTCATCGACATTACCATCATCGTTGTCATCAACACCGTTGCCGAAGGCACGATTGATATCCATACGGAGGTTGCCGGCGAACTCTGGCGGGAACAATTGATACAACGCCTCGACGTTTAGAGCGGGTTCATCCAGAGCGAGATTCGGTGGAAAGGATCGCTTGCGATAGCGTTGTTCATGCACGAGCCGAATGAAGCCGAGGAGGTTGCCGGCGTCTTTCTCGAGGACTGTTCCAGAATTGCCCGGGATCGAGGCTGCAGCAGCCAACTTGGGCAATCGGAGTTCGGCACTGCGCGTAGTGATCACTCGGTTGATCTCTGCGAGGTTGTCATAACCTGGCAATTCCTCGAGGTGCTCGCGGAGATGTTCCGGGAGGGCTTCGACATCGTCATCGAATCGACGGAGGATCCGTTCGAGTTCCGCAGCGTTGAATGGCGTATCCCCATAGGCAGTCGCCCCGGCACTGGTTTCGTACGCGTCTCCCTCGCGTTCGGATGGGATGGCGCTGTTGAGTGGATTTTCGGGGAATGCATCGATGACGGAGGGATGCACGAAGGACAGATTGCCATTGCGATCGAAGGCGGGAGCGACAGCAGACCGACGACCGAGTGGCATCCCTGGAAGTCGACCGTGAATGTTTGAGCCACTGACTGCTGGGTCGACTTGGCGGGTCTCGCGCTGCCGCAACAAACTGACCACGTCATCACCGTCGAAGGTGCTGTCGCGCCGTCGTCCTGGAGAACGATCCATGGTGGCCAAGTTTATGGCCGCTGTCGAGTCGTGATGCCGCTTGGCTCCGTATCGTTCATCAAAGATGGAGAAGTTTGAACCGGTCGAGGTGAGCATTTCCAGATTGAAAGAGAACAACTGATTGAGCGAAATATCTGCGGGTCCATAACCGAGCCCCTGGGGCAGGTTCAGTGGCAGGGGACCACTCAAGTTGGCCCTTAAGAATCCAGCGCTGTCAGCGAACGCGTTGAAGCTATTGAACTGTCCTTGGACCCGATCGCCGTGCAGGTTCAGGTTGATGCGGCCGTCCAAATCTTCAATCATGACAGCAACCAAGGGCTTGAGCATCTGTCCATTGGGAGCATGAATCACGGTCAGATTAGGATCGACCCAAACGCTATCAGGGACACCATCGCCGTCATTGTCCACATCCCACGATCCCTCGATCTGGGCGCGAACAAATGTTCTCAGTGCAGCGATCTCCCCAGGGGTTGGGGTGGGAGTCGACCATGTGAACCCTGCTGGCAGCGCTACGGTATTAGGTCCACCGTCGAAATACGGATTTGCGGTCGCAGAAGTCCCAAACTGATAATTCAATACACGTGCAGTGGAGGCATCGAGCATCAACAGCAATTGTCTGACTTGGTTCGGGTCGAGGCTGCTTGGATCCCCGAAAAGATGCGCGATGTAATTGATCAGTTCCGGTCGATGAAAGGATGGGGTGATGTAGCGCCTTCTAACGAGTGTCGCTGTAGATGGGTCGAAAAATTCGCTGAAATCTTGGTGAGCCAGCCAGAAATCGCGCCAGTCTGGAACGTCGTAACCCTCGTTGCTCTGTCCTCTCAGCTTCGGCTCGCCCAGAGGTGTGGAAACGTCATCTCCGATACCGTAGACGCCAATCTTTCCATTATAGGCTGTCATGTACCTCAAGTCTTGGATGTAGTCGTAGTTCGGCAAGAGAGCCGGCGGAACCTTACCTTGCGGAGTCGTGATCGCCATCCATCGCGAGCCATCGAGGTTTCCGTAAGATGACACTCCCGCTGTCGGGTCATCTTCCAAACCAATACCAGCGTTGCTGAATGCAGCGCCATTGATGACGCACCGATAACCTTGATAACTCTGCGTACCTGTGTCGCAGAAGTAGAAAAGGTTTCTTAATCCCTCTCCATTGGGCAACGAAATCCAATCGCCGATTGAACCAGAGAAATTCTCAATCCTGCCAGTGACTGTATTGCGCCATCTACCGCGAAGCGATCCCTTTACCTCGGTCAAATCGATTGCGATCGAGTAGTCATATTCGAACGCATCCGGACGGGTGTAGGCTGGGTTGGACGGGGTATTGGGATCGGGAAATGCCGAATCGATATTGAGGGTACTTCGCACAAACCCAACGTATTTAAGAATACGGAACGAGTAGCCTGCGAGAGGCCCCTCGAGAACCGTCAGAACACGTGAATTGTATGCATTCTCAAATGGGCTCAGCGCATACGTTGGAGGGAGTCCTGCCGCTAAGTTCGCATTGCGAGGGTCGAGCGAAATTTTAACAAGCTCAACCCCTGTTGTTGCGGGCAAGTAAGGGGTCAACCGCACGCACCAATTCGCGTTGAAAGCCCCTGCAGGGATCGATGGCAGAACACTTGGATCCGTCGATCGATTTCCAAACCGCACGCGTGTGGCGCGTGAATCGTAAACATCTTCGAGCAGAGCATGCTGATAGAACGCCGATTTGGGGTCGCGGGTCCCGCGAAGGGTTTGCATCAGCACTTCTTCCCCCAAACCACGGGTCGACGTGTTGGACGCGTTGGCGCGTATCTTCATCGCCATTGCGCCAGCCCGTGAATTGCTTGCCGCGACGATGTAGGTCACAGCCAGCAAGGAGAATAGCGCCAGCATTCCTAGCGCCAACAGCAACACCAAGCCTCGACGACTTCGGCGCATCATTTTGTTCGACATCGCTTTTGACATTTCTTTTACCTCTCTCTCATGTTTGTGTGTGTGGAGAGTGGCTGGTCTACTTGTACGCTATTATTGCAACTCGACTTGACGTTCGTATACCTGGACAACATCGCGCAGCAGTACTGCGTAAATCTCCAAGGGCTTACCATCTGGCATCGGTATACCGGGCGCTGGCGGTGCGAGTGCCGTGGGGGGGGTGCTCAACAAACGGGAACGGAATGCAATCTCATTTTCTGTCCAAGCCCAAGGCTTGCCCGACACGCGGATGATTCGTGGGAATACGTCATCACCCGTGACTCCTACGACTCGGTACCATTGGTGAATCTGCCGAGTGATTTGGCTGGCGTTGGCGACATTCAGTTGACGCGGCAGCAACTCTTCTTTCGTGAATCGGGACATCATCAACCAATCGCCAACCTTGATTTTCGAATTGATGGCGCCGTCAGCGTTCACTGTCATAGAGAAAGTACCTGAGGTCGATGCATCGTTCGTAATATTTGTGACCCTGAGGCTTCGCTCGCTCATAGGGTAGTTCTGCAACGCTGGACTGATATTTGCGTTGATGTCTCGAGGGTCCCGCTTTGCGAACACCACAATCGCCACGTTGTAAATTCGTGGAATCTGAACGGGTATGTTGGACAACGGATTGAGCGACGCCAACGACATTGGAATAATCGGTGTGTTTTCCGAAGGTGTGACTGTCATCAACCAGGACGGTGTATCGACCGTAGGCAATCCACCGATCAGCGGATTGCCTGCGGTGGGAGAAGCATAGACCGCTCGCAACGGGCCCAAAGATTGATTTTGCGAAGGACTCACCTGAACCAGATCCCCACCAGCCATGGTTGCTAGTCTCACCGCTGTCGTTTGTTTCAACCATTCGGTCGGCGCTAGGGGATCGGAAAGCGAAACTCGGAGCAACCGTGGAACGCGATTTCGGGTGGATGGATCGGGCGGTTCGAGAAGATTCTCGCAATTAGCATAATCGTCCAAGCAAGGGAATCGCGTTCGTTGGAACGGAACAGGTAACGGATTGCCAGGGACACGACTTTGATATCCCCAAAACAGAGGGTCTACGCAAAATCCGATTCCAGTAGCCTCGTTCTGTGCGATGCATGCTAGAAGACTGTCGCCAGGTGGCGGAAAGGAAAGAGCAACCCGATCGTATGCGTCCTTCATGGAGCCGATCGAGTGACCTTGTTGCGCGACGTCATCTCGCATGCACCAAGGTGATTCCAGCGTGGGTTGGGCAACGAGAGCGGTATTGATCATCGCCACTGCGCTTTCCCCCGCCACGAGCCCTTGAGTGATTTGATAACTGTCAGCGGCTTGCCTGCCAGCGAGAGGAATCAATAGCCCAACGCTGACCAATCCCACCAGGATGACCACCATGGAGAAGATGACTTCCAGCATCGTAAGCCCATTGCGTAGACGCTCTGCTTGCAACCGCTGGACTGTAGAGATTCGAAACATCGCTTGCCTCATCGTTGCACCATCTTGTTATCGCGAGGTGACATTGGAATTGTAGGTGCCACGCCGCGACAATTCGACTAAATCGCCGAATGTCAAAGCGCTGGGAGCAAGTCCGAGGATCCCTATTTGCGTGTCAATCCCGACGGCGGGCGATGCGCTAATCGAACCCGACTTCGGAGAAATTCGCACGACATACGAATTGAGGTCCGAAAGATTCTGTCGAACACCCGAGCCATTGACCGCATCAAACGCGAATTTGTTGCGTCCTAATATCGACGGGTCCGGATCAACCGGCATCAAGACCTGATCCACTTTTCCAATGTGCAAAAAGAGATCCTGCGTCGCATCGATCCTAGTCAGGTTGCCCAGGTAGTTCGGATCCCCTGGAATCTGCCTTTCATTGGCCCAGACATGGGACAATGTTCCGTCAGGGCCAAAAGCGATGTAGACGGGACGCAACTGATTTGGCAACAGCGGAGTCGACGTATTCGCGATCCAGTCCGATGCAAAACGCACCCGATAATCCGACATGGGATTCGGCATCGGAGCTTGCGCTGAATCAAAAACAGGCTGTTTGTTTGGCGAAGGAGCGGTCGTGTTGCGTATGGAATCGTTTGCGAACCCGCTGAGGGACAAATCAATACACATGCCTCGCGGCAATTGAATCATTTCAGAATAAATAGGCCGAGGACGGGAATAGATTTTGAAACTAGAAAAGCTTTCACCAGCAACCAACGGCTCCACCGGTTCCAAAGCTCGCTCACCCAAACCTTCGAATCCTTGCTCGTTCATCACCGAAAACCAGATGCTCCGGTCACCTGGTATTTGATTGGAATTGAGAGGCGGTAGCGGAAAGTGCCCGTGATGGATACTCGGGTTGCGTGGGCTCACGATTGTGAACCTGCGCTTGGAGTTGCCAAAACTTATTTGCGAACCATTAATCAGGTATTCCGATAGCAAGAGCGACAGGTTGTAGTCGCTGCCCACAGGTGCCTTTACTTGAAAAATTCGAACCTCTGGGATACCGCCTAGTTGGTCACGATCAATTAGGGAATCCGCGCCGCTGTAGTCAGCGGTTGGAATCGGATCTGGCAGCCCATCCCCTGGCGCACGAGCAGTGATCGATACGGTAAGAGGCAAGCTGGCTTGCGTTACAGGCATTGGCTCCTCGGCCAAACTCATGCGAATACAGGTGTTGTAGGGAATGAAGTTGGTATCGGGCGATGTAATTGAAGTTGAAGCCGTTTGTGAGATTGGATTTCCATCGCCGTCAAGCTGGGCGCGAGAAGATAAACGCTCAAGCACAACAGCTACTGTCCGATTCTTCCCGACAGCGCGTGCCCGAGCAGCTTCGATAAAGTTCTTCACCACGATAGCGCTCTGACTCGTCTTGCGATCTGTCAGCAGCGTTTTGACCGATGGTAACACGATGGCAGCTACAACGCTGACTACGCCGACAACCACCAATAGTTCCACCAGCGTCAAGCCAGCCAATGACCTGTTGCGGGATCTTGTTGTGCGCCGTTTTCTCATGTGGCTCACAATGCACCTCCACCGGTCTCAAGGTTCGTGATGTTGTCTGTAGCATCCGCTGCGACATCGTAATAGTCGCTCTGAAGAGGGTAGCTAGGATTGAATGCCGGACGTGCGCTATTGGTCTTTAGAGCTCCGAGTCGCAGTGAGACATCGTTACGCGGGTACCATGGATCGGCAACATAACAATCGATTGTGCTGGTGCTGTAGGGCAAATCGACCTGCGGCGCCACCCCGAGAGGAACGTCGCCAAGCGACAAACTTTCTCGATTCATCGGAAACGGAGAACTGATGGCAATGGGAGCAACCAATTGCATATTCAAGCCAAATCGCCGGTCTGCGCCCGGAGATACAATCAACGGCCGCAATCCGAAAAGAGTGCGGAAGGAAGAATAGGACGCATAGCCAGGATCTGCCTTGCTTCGATCCAACGGATCCCCTTGAATATCCGACCTGAAAGTCTGACGATTGCTTCCGCGAAGCCCAATCAGAACAGGATCCATGAGATCCGGATGCGATCGGATCGACACATCTGAACCCGACGGCCACCGAATCCATCGGATGGGATTGCCATAGGTATCTACAAACTCGTTGAGGCCATCGTTATCTGTATCGCGTATCTCGGAGCGTCCGAACAACTCGATAGCCGATGAACCGCTGTAGGTACTGTCCTCTATGATCAAGTACAGCAATTCCGCATTTGCATTTGTCGATTCCCAGCCAGGAATCGGCGTGAGGTTTCCGGAAACCGGATCCAAGACACTCAGACGCCGGATCAGTTGCCGAGTCCGAGCAGAAACCTCACCAACGGCAAAGATTTGCGACCTTCCCGGTGCAATCAAGCCGGTTGGAAACACATGTCCGTTGTTCAGCCAAAATTGAATGTGTTCTTCTACCGGACCGCCAGCGTACCAAGTGCTGGTCCATTTCAGATCGTCTGGATGATCCGGCAACTCCTGAACAATCGTCTGACGCAAGGCGAAAAGCCTGGCACGTTCGAACAGCAACGCCGTTCCCTCTTGACTAGGATTCGGAGGAGAAGGCAATACCATTGCTTGTGCCGAACCCGGTATCGGTGATGTTCGGTAGCGATACCCGGTAGCTATCGATGGAGGAATCGTTGCATCAATCGCCTGAGGTTCAGTGTGGGCATTTTCATACTCATGCATCCGGGAGTTGAGCACTTCGTTGATCTTTCGGATCGTCGCGGCGGTTTTGATGTTGTTCGCTTCGGTAGCCGCGCCTCGATAAGCGATGACGAACATACCCGCGACCGTGGCCATGACGCTGATGGTCACCAGCAGTTCGATCAACGTCAAACCACCACGGTTTCGGAATTTTACTGCCGCCACGACAGCACTCATTACAACGACTCCCCTAGCGTAGGAGCCTCAGTGAAATTCG
>JAGWWZ010000286.1 GCA_018970165.1 Planctomycetota bacterium
TCGACTCGCACATAGCCTGCTTGCTGCACATTGAGCGTTCCCACGCTATGAGATGCAAATGCATCTCCGCGCACGGATAGTTTCCGTTCCTCCGCTCCGATGATGGCAACGAGGTGGGTTGCGTCCGTGCCCCCCTTCGCCTCAACATCGATCTCGATCTTCGCCGGTCGATCGACGTGAAAGTACAGCGATAGAACGGTATCCGCGTCTGTCAGATTCAGGAACGCTCCTCCGTTTCGACGACGACCTGTAGAGTTGGCCTGCGATTGAAAACTGTTCCCGGCAGCCGGGATGGTCCATGATTGCGACTCGCTTGCCTGAGTCTCCGTGATTGGAAACAGGCAAAGCAGCAAGAAACTTGTGGTGGCAATCAAATTCTGCATATGAATGAACTTCGTTCGGAAAAGCGAGTGATTTTCTCAATGGTTGCATGATCACCAACGAGCGCCATGTCAGATACTCCGCAAGTTTAATCTCCTCATCCAAAAGCGACCACTCCGAGTGGATGCTGCGTTGCAGCGGTGCGGGGTGAGTGTTGGAAAATCGGCCTATGCCGCGCATCGGTAAAATACCTAGAAAAAAGCAAGGCAAGGAACAAGATATTGTATCGTTCGCATGGTTGCGCCACGACGGCTTAGGCTAAAATAACTTTCAATGACTGGATACTTTTAAGAAAGTATCACGCTTTCCATTTCAGGCACTACGCCCAATTGCCACGAAAGATTGGAATGATTGCAAAGTTGAAAAAAATGCAAAGCCACGTCGCGTTGCTGTTGGCTTTCCCCTTTCTCGCTTGCCTTTTTCCGTTACCGACTGCCTTAGCGGATGACAAGAAACAGTCGGTACCCAACTACGAGGATCAGGTCAAACCGATCCTTCGCAAGTATTGTCTGAAATGCCATGGCGACGACATGCAGGAAGCGGGCATCAACATGCAAAACTATGGGGCCATGTTGCGAGGGGGAAGCGGAGGCAAAATCGTCGAAGCAGGCCGAGCGAGCCAGAGCCTGCTCATGCAGGTAATCACCAACGAAGACCCGGATGCCCGGATGCCACCCGACAGCCCTCCTCTACCACAAGCAGAGATCGATTTGATACGCACATGGATCGATGCAGGGGTTTTGGAAAACTCTACGAGCAAGTCCAACGCGCAACCCCGATCCCTTTCGTTCATGCCGAGTGCCGAGGCAATAGCCAAACCTGCGGGTACTCCTGCGATGCCTGAAGGGTTGCCGCCGATCAAGCTGCCGAACTTGACTCGGCCCTTGCCAGTACTTGCGATAGCCTCGAGTCCCTGGGCTCCAGTCGCCGCCGCCGCGGGGCAAGAACATGTTCGACTTCTTGATTCGCAAACGCAAAAAGAAATCGGGCAGCTACCGTTTCCGGAAGGAGAACCGCATGCGATTCGCTTCAGTCGCAATGGAGAGCTGCTGATGGTCGCCGGTGGCCGACCTGTCCAATCTGGGAAGGTCGTGCTGTTCGATGTGCGAAGCGGCAAACGTCTCGCGGAGATCGGAGATGAAATCGATACCGTGATTGCTGCCGACGTGAGCCCCGATCAAACCCTCGTCGCGATCGGTGGTTCCGGGCGCGTAATCAAGATCTACTCGACCGTGGATGGCGAACTGAAATCCAAACTGATCAAGCACACGGATTGGATTACCGCTGTCGCATTTAGCCCTGATGGCAATGTGCTTGCAAGCGGCGATCGAACCGGTGCGATCCACTTGTGGGATGTTGCGTCCGCTGGAATCCGATTGAATCTGTCCGAACACAAGGGCGCGATCAATGCGCTCGATTGGCGAAGCGACGGCAAGCTGCTCGCTTCGGCTGCCGAGGATGGGAAATTGATCTGGTGGGATGCGAATGATGGTTTTCCGGCCGTAATGCGGGACAACGCGCACCCTCCGGAACGACCCGCCGGAACCTACGGTGCTATCCCGAAGGGAATCCTCGCAGCCCGGTTCGCTCCAAGCGGACAATTGGTCAGCACGGGGCGTGACCGCAAAATCAAAATATGGAGCTCGGACGGAACGGAAGTAAAGAACACTGTTTGCGAGTCAGGATTACCTGTCAGCGCAACCCTTTCGTTCGATGGTTCGACGGTTACTATCGGCGACACCTCCGGACGAATATCCTTTTGGGTTTGGAACCCCACGACCAACGAAACGAAGTAGACGAAAATGAAGACGACAAAGAACTACCAACAGGGATGCGCGGGTTTCCGAGCTTTATCACGACGAAGCGCGATCCAAGCTGGAGTATTTGGAGCTCTTGGCTTGAGCTTAGGGGACATGCTCCGATTGCAAGCCTCCGACAAGGGAGCTTTCACGCAGGAATCGGGTCAGAAGAAAGAGGCCAAGGCCCTGAGTGTGATCCAATTGCACCTCGGCGGCGGTTTCCAACAGCAGGAATCGTTCGACCCCAAGCCCGAGGCGCCGGTTGAGATTCGCGGTCACTTCGGGGTTACCAAAACCGCATCCGGCGATGTATTGAGCGATAACTTTCCGCGAACGATCTCCGTAGCTGACAAAGTAACCATCATCCGCAGCTTGGTTGGAAAGATCCCCGATCACGGGCAAGCGACCTATCATCTGTTCACGGGCTACACGCCAACAGCTGTGATCGATTATCCGCAGATGGGTTCTATTGTCTCGCATGAACTGGGCAAACGCGGGGAGCTACCTCCTTATATCGCGATTCCAAACAAGAACGCCTACTCGGGCGCGACGGGATTTCTGAGCAGTACCTATGGTCCATTCGAAACAGGCGCCGATCCAGCTCAACAAGGGTATCAAGTACGCGATTTCAAGATTCCTGACGGTGTTTCACTTGAGAGGTTTGATCGTCGACAAACCGCGCGCCAGTTGATCGAACAGCGCATACGCAGCTTGGAGGCCGACCCGAGTGTCCTTGAGACCATGGATGACTTTTACAAACAGGCCTATACGGTTCTCACTTCCGCAAAAGCTCAAGCTGCTTTTTCGCTGGCAGAGGAAACTGCGGATACCAAAACGCTTTACGGAAGCGAGGTCGTCGGTTTGCGAGGGCCAGACAATCGCTTTCATCCCAAAGGATTGGCCGAGCGATTGATCGTTGCTCGTCGATTGGTCGAAGCCGGTGTGCGATTCGTTACGGTCACGTATGGCGCATGGGATTGCCACGTCGATGTGAAGAGCAACTCGCTCGATCAGATGCCAGCGCTCGATGCAGCCATCGCAGGGATGGTAACCGACTTAGATCGAAGAGGACTCCTCGACACGACCATCTTCTGGGTCACCAGCGAGTTCGGACGCACTCCGAAAGTCAACGGGGATGGGGGACGCGACCACTGGGCACGTTGTTACTCCAATCTTATCGCCGGCGGCGGGTTTGCTCGCGGAAAGATTTACGGTGCAAGCGATGCGACGGG
>JAGWWZ010000101.1 GCA_018970165.1 Planctomycetota bacterium
ACTCTATCGCAATCCGATCGATGCATGGATCGCATTCCGGCGCGAACAAAGTGGACTCAGGCCTCAGTCGCCCGCACCGAAATCGCTCTGGTTGCGTCGAGTCTATTTGGATCTGATCGGCCTTCCCCCGACAATCGAGGAGACACAAGCCTTCGAGTCGAACTCCTCCGATCGTGCGAAAGAGGACGTTGTTGAGAAACTTTTGGCCAGCCCTCATTACGGTGAGCGTTGGGGTCGGCATTGGATGGACATCTGGCGTTACAGCGATTGGTGGGGATTGGGAGAAGAGGTTCGCAATTCCCAAAAACACATGTGGCATTTCCGTGACTGGATTGTCGAATCACTCAATGAAGACAAAGGTTACGACCAAATGCTTCGTGAGATGTTGGCAGCCGACGAGTTGTATCCAGAGGATCTGAATAAACTGCGCGCCAGCGGCTATCTCGCCCGACAATACTTCAAGTTTAATCGGACTTCCTGGCTGGATGAGACTATCGAACACACCTCGAAGGGGATGCTCGGCCTGACCTGGAACTGCGCGAAGTGCCACGACCACAAATACGATCCGTTCACGCAGGAAGACTACTATCGCTTTCGGGCGATCTTTGAACCTTATCAAGTGCGCATGGAAATGGTCCCAGGCCAAGCTGACTTGACGCGGAATGGGATTCCTCGCGCGTTCGATTGCAACCTCGATGTGCAGACCTTTGTTCATGTGCGAGGGGATGACCGAAACCCCGATCGATCGCGAGTCATGGAACCGGCGGTACCTGATTTTCTCGAACGTGAAAACGCGGTTCGGATCGAGTCGGTCCCGCTTCCTCCAACGGCTACCACACCGGGTCTGAGATCGCATGTTCCGAAAAATCTTCTCAAGGCTGCTACGGACCGAATGCAAGAACTGGAGAGTAAGCTCGAAGGATTAAACAAGCAACTCAGCGGCGTATCCCCATTGCCTGAAGGAACCTCGCGCGAATCGATCGCATCGCAACGCACGGCGATCGAGTTCGAGTGGGACAAGGCTCGCACCGAAGTCATCGCCATCGGATGGAGGCATGAGGCGGACCTGTTGGCGAGTCAGGCACCCGGTTCTGATCCAGCGCGAATCGCAGCGGAGCGAGCTGCCTACTTCGATGCGTTGGTGGATGTCGCTGCCGCGAAAGTCGCCGTCGATCAAGCGGCGACGGTTCTCGCAGCAGCGCAAGACGACAAGAAAAACGAAGCGACGATGCGACTCAATACGGCAGAAAAAACTCTGGAATCTGCTCTTAAACAAGTCGCTGCACCGGGGGAAGCGTATCGTTCGTTGAGAGGGGCAGAGAAGACGGCTGAATCCAATATCGAACCGGATGCTTCGCGCATCAAGCCGTTTCCAACGTCGAGCACCGGGCGACGCTCGGCATTGGCAATTTGGATGACCGACGCTCGCCACCCGTTGACTGCGCGCGTCGCCGTCAACCACATTTGGACCCGTCATTTCGGCGCACCGCTGGTCCCGACCGTATTTGATTTTGGACGCAAGGGAACCCGTCCGATACATCAAGAGGTTCTCGATTTCCTCGCCGTGGAACTGATGGAGAATCGCTGGAGTCAAAAACACTTGCACCGGATAATGGTGCTGTCCGATACCTATGCGATGAGTTCCTCGTCGATCGGACGGGAAACCGAGGCTGCTGGCGATCCGGATAATCGATTCTACTGGCGCATGAACGCGACTCGCATGGAGTCTCAATCGGTCCGTGACAGCCTGCTCTATTTGGCGGGTGATTTGGATACCAAGTTAGGTGGCCCATCGATTCCCACATCGGACACCGCATCGCGGCGACGGAGTTTGTATTTCTTCCAGTCGCACAACGAGCACGAGAAGTTCCTCTCAATATTCGACGATGCCAACGTGCTCGACTGTTATCGACGGGCCCAAAGCATTGTGCCGCAGCAAGCGTTAGCGCTCCAAAACAGCCCCTTGATTCAAGCTGCCTCGAAACGAATCGCTGAACGGATTGCATCGAGGGTAGCAGATCCAGGAGATGCGGCTTTCGTGGCGATGGCTTTTGAGTATCTGCTGGCGACAACGGTTTCGGACAACGAACTGCAAATCGGGTTGCAAGCCATGGAGAAGTGGCGAGCTTCGGCCGCGGAGCGGGGCTTGGACCCTGCTGAGCATGCGAGGATTGGACTGGTGCGCAGTTTGATCAACCACAACGATTTTCTGACCGTACGATGAAAGGGGATCTTTGATGCAGGCCGATCATCGTGAATGCTGTGCTGGTTCCTTCGGGTCTCGCCGCATGTTTCTTTCCAATTTGCGATGGGGCTGCGCGAGTTTAGCCCTGACATCGCTATTGGCACGAGACCGATTGCTCGTAGCTGAGGACAAGCCTTCGGTTCTTTCGGCCAAAGAGCCCAAGGCGAAGAGCGTGATTTGGCTCTTCATGAACGGTGGCGTTTCGCATATGGAGTCCTTCGATCCGAAACCGAAATTGAGCGAATTCGCTGGCAAGACCATCGCGGAAACGCCGTTTGCCGATGTGCAGAATCCCGACAAATTGAAACTAGCGCGCGTCACTGTCATCAACGATGCCAATGGCCAACAGCGCAACACGCTTTACCCATTGCAAGTCGGGTATCGCAAATATGGTGAATCCGGAATCGAAATGAGCGATTGGGTTCCGCACATGGGCAGTTGTGCCGATGATCTAGCCGTGATTCGCTCTATGTGGACGACCGATGACAATCATGGAGCGCAGACGCAATTCCATTCGGGGCGACATATGCTCGACGGCGAGTTCCCAACGCTTGGAGCTTGGGTTCATTACGGTTTGGGCTCCGCCAACGATAATCTTCCTTCGTTCATATCGATTGGAAATCGTGAGTATTGGAACGTCAAAGATGGACACTATCTGGGGCCGGAGCACGATGCGGTCCCCCTTCGCATCGATCCCAAGAATCCCTTGGACTTCGGAATTCGCGCCGAACCTTGGAACGAAAACGACCAGCGGATCGGATTGGAATTAGTTAATCGTTGGAATCAACTGCGAGGTGAGGAGTATCCGTCCGATGCTGCCTTGGCCGCTCGCATTCGATCCTATGAATTGGCCTTTCGGATGCAGTCGTCGATTCCTGAGGTGTTGAATTTCGATTCCGAAACCGCAGCCATTCATCAGCTCTACGGGATAGATCAACCGGCGACACGCGATTTCGGCATGCAGATGCTCGCAGCTCGTCGGTTGGTGGAACGTGGGGTTCGTTTTATACAAGTGCAACACGGGGCGGGGGGAGCCGGTGCTTGGGATGCTCACGGCGGGCTCAAGAACAATCACGAGAATAATTTCCGCGCGGTCGATAAACCGATCGCTGGATTGCTTCAAGATCTCAAGCAACGCGGATTGCTCGAGTCGACCATTGTCCTGTTCGCTACGGAGTTCGGAAGGACACCTGGAACCCAAGGTTCCGATGGTCGAGATCATCATATCTATGGTTTTTCGGTCTGGATGGCGGGAGGGGGAATCCGCGGCGGGATGGTTCACGGTGCCACCGACGAAATCGGCTTTCATGCAGTCGAGAACCGACATTATGTCACCGATGTCCATGCGACCATTCTGAAGCAATTGGGGCTCGATTCCCGCAAACTAGAAATCCCGGGCCGCAAGCGATTGGACATCGATCATGGTAAACCAATCGATGCGATCATCGCGTAGTTTCTCAATAGCCGAAGCCCGCTCGAAAGACCAGGCTCTCTCCGAGGCTGAGATCACCAACTGGATTATTTACGAAAACCAGTTCGCGATCGAAGGCGTAACCGACCTCGAAAAAGCAGGTTCGGAAACCTTGACGCAGCAAATCGTTGCGGCCGCATTCGAAGCCAACCAAGACCCGGATATCGTTGATATCGATGCGATCGTCTCCGCCATTGATGTCTTCGATCGTCCAAGCGCCACCGCCGTAATAACCCGTGATGTACCACCAGACGTCTCGTGTACCATGTGTGGTGAGATAATGAGACAGCTTAGGCTCTGGGAAGAATATGTCCCATCGCGTATCGGGATTGGGAACCCACAAGACACCTCCAGCAGGAAGGAGTTTTATTTTATTCCGATCCAAATAGTACACCCCAAGGCGAGCGGTCGAATTGGGAGTCAGACGCAGTCGGCCCAGGGCCTTTACCGGGACTCGAATGCTCTCGTTGCTGATTGCATCAAAGGCCGAGAACACTCCTACTCTCACTCCGAGTTCAACGCCAAAGGTCTGTGCAGGGTCGGTTTCCCAGGACAAGTCGAGAAAACCGCCGAAGGCATTCCCAGGAAGATCGGCTCCGGGCGTTGATGGCCCATCCCAGAGGGTTTGTGCGTACGATGGAATGATATAGAGGGGTTGTGTCGAACCGAAAAACCTTGGACAAGCAAAGACCAATGATCCTTCGAAATCCAGGTTGCCCAAATCGGTTGGACCGGGATCGCTGAAGTTGGTGGTGCCCGGCAGATAGGTGGTTCGAAACCGTGCTCCCTGACATAGCCGAATCGTTTGCTGTGCTTGCGTCTGCACCGCTGTGGTGGTGCTGGTCCACCAATTATTCGGAGGAGGATAGGCACCGGGTGGATATCCGTACATGCTAGGATTCGCTCCGGTGGTCCCAGGATAGAGGACGGGTGGTTGGGAATTCGGATAGACGCCGGGTGGATAGGCGGGTGGATAGGCGGGTGGATAGGTCGGTGCTCCAAATACGCTGGGGGGAATCCCACCAGGGTAGGCACCCGGCGGAGCCGACCCCAAGGGGATCGTGCCTGGCGGAAGCCCCGTCACCGGGGCGGTGCTGTCCCGAAACGAAGGAGCATAGGGATTGTAGGGGGTGGAACTGTAAGGACTTGTCACCGAAGAAGGGACAGAAGTCGAAAACCCCGTTGCCCCGGGTGCGGCGGGATAGGTTGGCGGAGAGGTGTAGCTGGGCGGCGGGTTTGGATTGGTTGAGGGAAGGGGACTGGTGGATGGAAACGGAACCGTCGTCTGCCCCAAAACATTGGAGGAAGCCAGAAAAAACAGGAACCAACCCATTCCTAGCAGGGAGTTGATACCCCGTGAATCTCGGCGAGCAGGTTTCTGTGGTAATTTTTGCATCGATGATGGCTGCGACGAGGCTGCCCAGAGAATCCAACGGGTTTCCTAGGGAAGGGAATACTCTGCCGAGTTGGCTGGCGTCAAGATTCCTTATAGAAGAGTGAAAAACCCCAACCTTCCCATTTTTCGTAAGTTGTTGCTATCCATCGCCTCGGTAACTATTCTTGTAGATGGTATCGTTGAGTTTGATCCATTGTCTCGTTTGTCTTGTCGCAATCCATTTAGTCGACTATTCAAGGCTGTCCCAATGCAACTCCACAACATGATTCGCATTTTGACTCGAGGGTTTCTCGCGGGCATCGCCCTATTACTTTGCGTTTCACTGGCATTAGGCCAAGGTAACGGAGGCAATGGCGGCAACGGCGGCCGCGGCGGCAACGGCGGCAACGGCGGAAACGCTGGTGGGAACGGGAACTTCGGTGGCGGTCCGGGAGCTGCAGGGGTGGAGATTGATGCCGAAGGAGTTCTGCGGGTCCGTTCCGTAGATCCTCGCATCGCACTTCAATTGAGAATGGCAACTCTTCAATCGACCGATCCCAACACACGTGTCGAATCGCCGATGCGCAAAGTTTCCTTGAATCGACTCGAACGCGCCGTTGCACAATCGCTGGAACGCAATGCACATCTTGACGAGGAGATGCTCGGATTAGCCGGTCTCACTCGCATCGAGTATGTGTTCTTGATGCCTGACTCAAACGACATTGTCATCGCTGGTCCAGCAGAAAAGATCGTAGTGACTCCTGACCAACGATTCGTCGGCGTGAAATCGGGTAAGACAGTGCTCCAACTCAAAGATCTTGTGGTTGCTCTTCGAGCCTATGGACCAGGACAAGAAAACGTGAATTCCATCGGTTGCTCGATTGATCCGACCAAGGAAGGGATTCAAAGGATGCAACGGTATCATTCGCAATTTGCGGGGCAGGCAGACAAGGTCAATGTGCAAATGCTCACCACGGGCATGCGTCAGGCTCTCGGATACCAAAATGTGACCATCAAAGGGATTCCTCGCGACACCCATTTCGCTCAGGTATTGGTTGAGGCCGATTATCGCATGAAACTAATTGGCATCGGTTTGGAAGATCCGATCATCCCGATGAATACATGGATCGAGCGTTTGCGAGCAGGTGGCAACGCAGGCGCGTTGCAACGCTGGTACTTTGAAGCAGACTACAGCAAGGTTGCAACGAACGAAGAAGGAACAGCACTTCACCTGCAGGGGCAGGGAGTAAAACTTACAGGCGAGAAGGAAATGGTTTCTAAGAATGGCGAGCGGACCCGAAGCGGTAACATTGGAGATCCAGCCAGCCGCGGCTTCACTCAGGAGTTCACCCAAAAGTTTGAGAAGCTCGGGGAGCTCATCCCGGTCTTTGGAGAACTGCGAAACCTGTTCGACATGTCAGTCGCGGCAGCCTTCATCCAAGATCGCAACCTGTACGAAAAAGCCGGCTGGGACCTGGGTGTTTTCGGCGATGAAACGAAATTTCAGGTCTTAGGCAACCCGACCATCACGCAAGTCGAGTCCGCAGTGAATGCGATTTGGAAAGATGGCCAGTTGGTCACACCGATCGGAGGTGGCGTTCACATCGCGGCACGAAAGGTCATTTACACCGGGAATGTTGGCGTAGACCGGACGATCGACGGAAAGAGCCAGAGCATGGGTGCTCCGGCCGATTTGGCTGACGGCCAGTGGTGGTGGGACTGATCGTTTGCGAGCCAATATCTACGGTGTTCGGATCGCCATCCTTTGTTTAGCAAGCTACTGGACACTCCTGGCGGTTTCCACCCATGTGCCTGCAACGGTGGCTCGTGCAGTCCAGCAGACAACCAAGTTGAGCGACAAATCGCTACACGTAGTAGCTTTCGCACTCCTAGCCTTTTTGCTGGCCTGGGCTGTGCCGACCCACCCGAAACGCAAAAGTCAAAATGTCTTGATCGCGACAGGCATCGGAGTCGCTTATGCTGGGATCGACGAATTGACTCAAATTCCAGTCGGTAGGATCGCCGACTGGGCTGACTTCTCTGCGGACTTGTTTGGTATCCTGGCGGGTATCATTGTTTACGTTGCGATGCGCGAAGCGATTCTCGCGACTCCGTTTCGACTCAAGCCTTAAAATGATCCGCCAATGCTTTCGATCGTCGTTCCCATCCTGAACGAACAGGAAACGCTCCGAGAGTTGGTGCGTCAAGTGATTGCGGCCACAGCGACCCTTGCGAATCAAGACCTGGAGGTCCTGCTGGTTGACGATGGTTCCACCGATGATACGTGGCAAGTTGTGCAGGCCTTGCAGGCCGCCACGCCGCAAGTTCGCGGTATTCGGTTTCGGAGAAACTTTGGAAAGGCAGCAGCTCTTTCGGCAGCATTCGCTGAATGTCGCGGAGATGTCGTGATCACCATGGATGCCGATCTCCAAGACGATCCGAAAGAGATCCCTCGCATGATTGCCAAGCTTGAAGAAGGCTACGATGTTGTCAGCGGATGGAAGCAGACGCGGTACGATCCATGGCACAAGCGTTGGCCCTCGCTGGTTTTTAACGCGACCCTACGTTACTTCTCAAGACTGGAACTGCACGACTTCAACTGTGGATTCAAGGCCTATCGCCGCGAGGTTCTTAGCGAGATCGATCTGTTCGGCGAGATGCATCGATTCATCCCGGTACTTGCCGCTGCTCGCGGCTTTCGCGTTTCCGAAATTTCCGTTGAGCATCATCCTCGTCGGCATGGGGTTTCCAAGTACGGTTGGTCCCGGATTCCGAAAGGATTGATGGATTTGCTGACGGTTGTTTTCTTGACTCGCTTTCGCTATCGACCGCAACATCTACTCGGCGGCCTCGGCAGTCTCTCATGTATCGTCGGGATCCTCGTCCTCATCGGTTTGTGTCTGGCATGGGTTTGGACGCGTCTATGGAACTACGAGTCTCCTTTGCATTTGCATGAGCGAGCAGCGTTCTACATGGCGATGCTCTTGATCCTGGCGGGATTGCAATTGATCGGAGTAGGCTTGTTAGCCGAATTGGTAGTCGCCAATTCAACATTCCGTCGCGCCCCATATTCTATTGCGGAGCGTGCAGGAACTTCGGATTTGGACACGCAAAAGGAATCTCGAGTATGAATCCATCTTCGGGGACCGATTCCGTACTGAGTTACTCGCGACTCGCTTGGTTCATTATTGGTTTGGCGGCGGTCATTCAGTTGTCGCGAATTCTAGGGATCACCGCACCCCACGGCGAATTGCCGTTTCTGAGCGCCAATGATCGATCGCGCTGGTGCGCGATTGCCGCATTGACAGAGGACGGAGCATGGGAAATCGATAAGTATATTGAGTTGCTCGATAGCAAAGGAAAATCAAAGATCTGGAATACGATCGACATGGTCAAGCATCTCGGACCAGATGGTCGAGAGCATAGCTATTCGAGTAAGCCGCCATTGTTAACTCTCCTCTATGCAGCGATCTGCAAGCCGATCACGATGATCGCCGACAAAAAGCTGACGGAGGAACCTTTCCTGATCGGACGATGGGTGCTGGTCATCGCCAACGGCGTCCCCCTGGTGTTGTGGTGGATATGGTGGCATCGTTGGCTTGAAAAGAATGTGGCCAATGCGCTCGTGCGTTGGTATATGCTCAACCTCGCAGTATGGGGAACCTTTCTGACGACGTTTACTGCGACCCTGAATAATCATCTGCATGGTGCCATCTTTTTTTGTATCAGCCTCGCCTTGGCATGGCAGGTGCTGCGCGACGCTCGGGCAGGTTACACAACTTCTTGGGGAGTTTGGCTCAGTATCGGTATCAGTGCTGCCATGACCGTGGCATGCGAGTTGCCTGCATTAGCCTGGGCCGTTGCGCTCGGAACGATCTTGTTCGTGGCAGATCCCAAACGGATGCTCGTTGGGTTTGGAATTGGTTCGGCAATGATTGCCGTCGCATTTTTGGCATCCAACTTTTGGGCCCATGGCGATTGGCGACCTCCCTATTCGCATCGTGGTCTAGGAAATGAAATTGCTCAGATGCAGGACCTCTCCCAAGACACACCTCCTACGCTCGACAAAGTCATCGCGGCACTCGACGTTACGAAACATCCGATCACTGCCGCAGCACAAATAATTCCGGCCCGTCTCGAAGGGGTTTTGCAAGTCGTCGATGAATCGACTCAGTATCGAGTTGCGGTTACCAACAAGGATGGAATATGGAGAATCCACCAATGGGATGATTGGTATGATTATCCAAAGTCCTACTGGTTGCCAGAGAATAAAAAAGGAGTGGACCGGGGTGAGTCCAATCGATGGAACTATCTCCTGCAGTTTACGATCGGACATCATGGAATCCTCTCTTTGACACCGTTCTGGCTGTGGGCGATAGCAGGGGCGGGGTGTTGGGCCATGTCGGGCTCTAACTCCTTGAAGAAGTCAGCTTCCGACGAATCGAAACAAGACGGACTACAGGACCAAGAACTATCGCGATGGCGAGGCTGGCTACTGAGCGACCGCGGCATATCCCTCGCGATCATCGCAGTCTCACTCGCGTGCATCGTCTTCTATGCTTCGCGAGACCAAGTCGATCGCAATTATGCGGGTGTTTGTAGCGGATTTCGTTGGATGTTCTGGCTGATCCCGGGCTGGCTATGGCTGAGTGTTCCTGCCGTTCAGTGGTCGGTACGCCATCGAACTGTTCATTTCCTTCTCTTGGTGGCTATCTCCTTGAGCGTGCTCTCAGCCACCATTGCTTGGCCTAACCCCTGGTCCCATCCCTGGCCCTATCGATTGCTGATGTGGTGGTCGCCTCAAAACTATCAATAGACGGATGGGTATGAATCGAAATTACGACCTGGTGATTTGTGGTGGAGGGGTCATCGGATTATCGATCGCCTTCGAGACCGCATCGCACGGTTGGAAAGTTGCCGTCTTGGAAGCGTCTCAACTGGGCAAAGCCGCATCGTGGGCCGGTGCGGGTATCCTGCCTGCGGGTGCGACGATGGAACCGACCGATCCGCTAGAGCAACTCCGAAGTTTATCTCATCGTTTGCATGGCGAATGGGCGCTGCGATTGCGAGAACTCACAGGAATCGATACCGAATATCGACGTAGCGGGGGCTTATACATTGCCACTACACCCGCGGAACGAGCAACACTCGCGGCCAATCGACTTTGGTGGACTGAGCTTGGCATCGCAGTCGAGCCTTGGTCGAAGAGCCATGCGGTAGGAAAAGCACCTGGGCTCGCTCCATTGGTCGCTCGCGAACCGGAAGTCGAGTTTTGGTTCGTTCCTGACGACTGTCGAATACGCAATCCGAGGCATATTGCAGCGCTCATTGCTGCGTGCCGTTCACTGTCGGTCGATTTCTATGAACATTCGCAAGCAATCGGTTTCGACCTAGCAGCCAATCGCATCGAGTCCGTGCGCATTAAATGCGAGAAAGATCACTTGAGCAACGCATCACTCACGAGTGTTCGTGGAGACAGATTTTGCATCGCGAGTGGGGCATGGTCAGGAAAGCTCTTGAGTCATTTAAGAATAGACACAGGGATTCTTCCAGTACGAGGACAGATGGTTCTGTATCGTTGCGAAGCTCCCCCTTTCACAATGATTCTCAATGAGGGTCACCGATATCTTGTCCCTCGCGATGACGGCCATGTGTTGGCCGGTTCCTGCGAAGAGGAAGTCGGGTTCGAGTGCGAGACAACTCCAGAGGTGATCTCCGACTTGAAATCGTGGGCAGAAGGGATTTGGCCAGAGCTTTCTAGGGCCCCGATCGCCAGCCAGTGGGCGGGGCTTCGACCTGGCTCGTTTGACTCCTTTCCCTACTTGGGCATTCTTCCGTCTTGGGAAAATGCTTATATTGCATCTGGGCATTTTCGGCATGGGCTCCATTGGTCCACGGCGACTGCCGTCTTGATGCGGGAGGTCATGATGGGAGAACCTACTAGTATGGATCTCGCACCGTTTCGGCTCCAGCGCGGTCACACGCTCAGCCCGCATTCCATTTCAGACCCTTCGCTTTGATCATGCTGCTAATCCATCCGTACAGATCGCGATGGTACTCCCATTTCACTTGGTCCTTCGTGGGCTCGGTGTGGATGTTATTCATACTTGTTGGATGCCAATCGAAGGAATCGGGGACAAAATCCGGTTCCGTCGGAACAACAACCCAAGCCACCTCTGCTAAGGACAGTGAAGCCAGCACTGAGCCCAAGCCGATTGCAGGCGATGCGGACTCCACATTCCAAGAACGGTTCCAACTAGCCGTGAAGGAACTCGACGATGGTCATATCGAAGAATCATGGCGATTGGTCAAGCAACTCATCGTAACGCGTCCGAATGATGCTGAATTGATGTTTCTCACGGCTCGAGTGATGGCAGCCCGCAAAGATATCCCCGGAGCGATCAAGCAGTTGGAAAAGATCCCGCGAGACAGTCCGCAATGGGGGCCTGCAACCGGGCAGGCGGCTGAGTGGTTAGTGAGTGAAGGAGAGTTGCCCGAGGCTGAGACAAAACTGCTAACCGTCATTAAGGAGTATCCAAATGCTGTTCCTGCGATTCGACTTCTTGCACGCATCTACAACGCTCAGGGCCGTCGACTAGAAGCCGTGCGTTACCTCGACAAATTGATCCGGCTCGGTGACTTCACAACGAACGAACTGATGGCTACGGTGGACCTACGGGATTTTTTCGGAGACGAAGCCGCCTATGCATCATTTGCAACTCGCCATCCGGAAGACCCTTACGTGCGATTCTCAACGATTCGCACGAAGTTGCTCAAACGTTCGTATGACGAGTTTCTCGACGAGCTTCGGCATATGAGCCTTCTTCATCCTCAGTTGCGCGAGCCTTGGGTATGGACCGCGACCTGTTTGATGGAGTTGGAGCGATGGGACGAGCTTATTGCTTGGCTTGCGTCACCCCCATCAGGAGCAGAGAAGCACCCCGAATACTGGTATGCAATCGGAGGATTGATGTTCCAGACGAAACGATTCCCGGAAGCGGCTCGCGCCTTCTCCGAGTGCATCCGCTTGGATCGTCGCCATGTAGCTGCGTATCAGCGCCTCGGCGACACCTTGCTAGAAATCTCGCGAGTCGATGATGCACAACGAGTTCGCGACTTTGCCAATGATTTGACGAGTATCAACGATTATGCTCAGCAGATTTCGTACAACTACGGTGATCCAAAGCTATACGCCGTGATCTCGAACCTGTATTCGGATTTAGGTGATGAAGTGGCATCGTTTGGTTGGGCAGCAACCGCCGCAACGCTCGGGCATATTCCGATAACTGAGGCGTTGAAGGAGCGGCAACAGGCGCTTCGAAAGGGGCTGACCCTACCTCCAAACGTTCTCGCTGGACTTCCAATCGAGGATTGGCCGATACCTCAGTTGCCCTCGAGCGGCAATGGGGTGGAATCGAACCGACCCTTAGCCCAAAGCTTGGGTTACAGACCAATTCGGATGGAGGACGTTGCACAAACGCTCGGGATTGATGGCTCCTATAACAACGGCTCCAAACCGGGACGTAGCTGGTTCACGATCGAGGGAATCGGAGGTGGTGCGATCGTCATCGATTACGATTGCGACGGTTGGCCGGATCTCGGTTTTTCGCAAGCGGGAGACTCGCCCAACGAAACGAGCCCCAGGTATTTGCCGAAGACCTTCTACCGCTCTATCGGTGCAACAAAGTATCAAGAAATATCGAGAGCCGCTGGACTCGCAGACGTGGGCTATGGCCAAGGGATGGGGGTTTGCGATATCGATCAAGACGGCTTCGCCGACGTGTTGATTGCCAACCTGGGCGAAACCCGCATCTACCGCAATCTCGGCGACGGCACCTTCGAGTACCTGGTGATCCCGCAACCCGATCCTCAATCGTTATGGAACTCCTCCATTCAGGCTGCGGATGTCAACGGCGACAATCTCCCCGATCTTCTCGCCAGTTCCTATATTCACGGGAGCGAAGGGATCAAACGATGGTGCGAAACAAAGAACTCCAATGCGGGCTCCTGCAATCCAAAAATGTTTCCCCCGGGAAAGAATCGCATCTTGTACAGTCGCGGCGACTGGAGTTGGAAAGAGGCGGAGCAACCATTGCTCGAATCGATTCAACACGGTTACACCTTTGGCACGCTCGTGACCAATCTCGATGGTAAGAACGGGAACGATGTCTTCTTCGCCAATGACGTTTCCCCAAACGCACTCCTGCTCAGTGAACGAGATCCATCCACCGGAGAGTCGGTATTGATCGAGAAGGCGGCAGCGGCAGGCGTTGCTGTTGACAGTATCGGGCGTGCACAGGCCTGTATGGGTATCGCTTGTGGCGATCAAAACCGAGACGGACTCCTCGATCTGATCGTGACGAATTTCTACAACGAGGTCAGCACGTTGTACTTGCAAACTCTTCCTGGTGTGTTCGTCGATGGTACGCGGCGGAGCAAATTAGGCGCGGCAACCATCGACCAATTGAGTTTTGGTTGCCAACTAGTCGACTTGGATAGCGATGGTTGGCTTGATTTCGTCGCCGTCAACGGTCACATCGATGACTTGCGAGCCGAAAACATACCCCTCCAGATGCCGACACAGATACTTCGAAACGAGAACGGCGTGTTTCGTTGGTTGCGAGATCCGTCCCCAGGCCCATACTTCGACGGAAAGTATGTAGGACGCGGTCTTCAGATGCTCGACTATAATCGTGACGGCAAACCCGACTTGGTGGCAACACATATCGATCGCCCAGCCGCACTTCTTCAGAACCAATCGGCCTCCTCCAGCCACTTCATCCAACTTGAGTTGATTGGGACCAAAAGCGAACGGGATGCCACCGGAGCCATCGTGCACATCCGCTGCGGTGAGGAATCTTGGATCTCCGGCATGCATGATGGGGACGGTTTCTTCGGCTCCAATGAACGGCTCATCCATATTGGAGTAGGAGACGAAACCCTGGTGAACTTGCTCCAGATCGAATGGCCGAGCGGCGACGTAGAAGAGTTTCGCGACCTCCAAATCGACCACCGCTATCGCGCGATCGAAGGTATCGGACTGGAACTAGAGCCCCTCACGCGGTAGTCCGCAAACATACAATCCTCACGATCCCTACATTCGATTCAGATTCCCGACGGGATCGGAGAAGCTCGCGAAATGAAGGCAGAATTAGACTGATTCCATTTCAGGTCATCCTATCTTTTCGCAGACCCGTTTTCCGTGCATTGGAATCGTTGCGATGATCAGCCTAACGCTCCACGAAATCCATCCAGCCACCATCCTGCCCCAATCCTTGATGGGGTTCAATGTCTATTTGTCCAACGGCGAAGGGGAGCGGCCGGTCAAGTTTCTGTCCAGTGAAAAAATGGTGGACGAGACTGACTATGATCAACTGCGAGAGAATGCCAATCTCAAGGTATTCATCGACGCAACCTCCCTGGCCGAGTATCGCGAATACCTTGTAGCTCACTCGAGTAAGTGGCTCACCGACGAACGACTTCCTTCTCGCCTTCGCACCGCACTTTTGCTCGAATGCCTCGTCGCTAAATGGCAATCCGCATTTTCCTCATCCAGCACCGACACGACGATTGATGTAGCCAAAGAGATCAGTGAGCGACTGGTGCTCTCGATTGAATTTCTAGATGTTCGAATCCCTGATGTGATCCAAGCCCTCGATATGGGGATCGACCTGGCACGACATTCGTTGAGGACCGCGATCTACTGTGGCCTACTCGGGAACTCCATGGGATATGACGGTACCGTACTGAACGAATTGTGCATGGGAGGACTACTGCACGACATCGGCAAGCAATCCAACGGCGAATCATTTAAATCCGCAGGACCGGAAAATGATCGATCAATGCGTGCTCATCCGCTGTTTGGATTCCGCCGTCTTTGCAACTCCCGTAACGTTACGACGACCGTTTTGATGATGTGCTACCAACATCATGAGAATTTGGATGGGTCTGGTTTCCCGGTACGGTTGATCGGAGACGAGATCCATTTCGGTGCGAAAATCTGTGCGATCGTAAATCGCTTCGACCACCTGACCAGCAGCGAAAATCCAAGGATGGCCTACACCTGCGGCTCTGCAGGTCGCATCATGGAACAGGACCGGTCGAATCGCTTTGACCAGGAGATCATGAAAACATGGCTAAAACTGTTAAAGAGTCATTTGAAGAACAGCTAAAACAGATCCCCCTCGACTTCATTCTGCCGCCGCGAGTTCGCGAGGACTTGCAGCGCAAGGGGATCGGTGCAGCTATGCACGATGACAATCGTGAATCCCCACGGTTTCGCACCAATGGCCCGGCGATCTTCACATGGGACAGCTCTCCTGCAGCAATCAACAACCCGCGAGTAGCTCGCCAAGTGATCGTAAGAGATCTATCGAAGACCGGGATCGGAATTCTCACCAGCTGCCAATGGTTTCCGGAAGAAGTTGGGAAACTTCAATTCGCGATCGGTGACATGGTCGTCAAGATCATGCGAGCTCGTCGATTGGGCCCACGCTGCTTCGAAATCGGCGCAAGAATTATTCGATATAATCGCTACCAAGATAGCCAACGCTAGGTGGAATAGCGACTCTTGCCGGTTCCCGATACTGCTCGGCCAATCGACCAACAGCGAAACCCAAGCTCTTGGACCATCGCTTGAATCTTGGTTGCATAGTACGGGCTCACCACCAACACGAAGCCAACTCCCATGTTGAAGACGTGTTCCATCTCCGAGAGAGCGACGTCTCCCAGCTTGGCGATCCAGGGAAATACCGGCGGCACCTCCCATGAGCCCCGATCGAAGACCAGATCGACATCGGCGGGAAGGATGCGCTCTGTATTCTCGAGCAAGCCGCCTCCGGTAATGTGGGCCAGTCCATGAACCACATTCTTGACCTTGTAATGCGAGAGAACGGTTCGCGTTAAACGGCTATAGATAAGGGTCGGCTCGAGCAATGCATCGGCCACGGTCTGCTGCAGCTCGGGAACATAGGAATCGATCGATAACCCACCCCGATCGAAGATCGCCTTGCGAGCGAGACTGTAGCCGTTGCTGTGGATGCCGGACGAGTTCACTCCGAGGATCACATCCCCATCGACGATTCCTTTCCCCGATATCAAGTTCTTGCGATCGACCACTCCGACACAGAATCCCGCCAGTTCGTAATCCCCAGCGTCGTAATGGTCCGGCATGATGGCGGTCTCTCCACCGATCAAACTGCATTCGCCATCGATGCAGCCATCCGACACGCCTCGAACCAATTGCTCAAGCAAGGTGGGATCGTCTTTCCCCATCGCAATGTAATCGAGAAAGAACAGCGGCTCGGCTCCGGTGCATAACACGTCGTTCACGCACATCGCGACCAAGTCGATGCCGATGGTAGTATGCCGTTTGGCGGAGATGGCTACCTTCAGCTTGGTCCCGACGCCGTCCGTACCGGACACCAACACCGGCTCTTTGTAATTGCGAGCGAAAAGTTTCTGTGAAAAATCGAGCGAGAATAACCCTGCAAAACCTCCGTCATTTCGCATCACTCGCGGCGTGAAGGTCCGATGCATCAAACGGGGGAGCCGCTGCATCGACTCTTCGTAGAGTTCCAGGTCGACTCCGCTGTCTTTGTACGTGATACCCATTTCTTTAAGGTTCCTGCCGAGCGATGATCTCGCGATCGAAATAGTTGATCGACATGCCTGCGTCGACGATCAGTGTCTGCGCATTGATGCCCGAAGAACGGGGGCTGATCAGAAAGGCGGCGACGTTTGCAACTTCTTGTGTGGTCAAACCCTCTTTGCGCGGGATCGCACGTTCGGCAAACAAGTATGCATCGACGTATCCTGGTATCCCAGCCGATGCGCTGGTCTTTAGCAATCCCGCCCCCACGGCATTGAATCGGACTCGCGAGAAGGAACTAAACGACTTGGCTAAAAAGGCCAGGCTCGAATCGAGCGCCGCCTTGACCGGTGCCATGAAGCCATAACTCTCACTCGCCATGCGTGTCGTTGAGATACTGATGGTGACTACGGAAGCATCGGGGGCCATCTGATCCCGAAGTCCCTCGCTGACCGCGATCAATGAGAAGCAAGAGATATCGATTGCCTGCAGAAACTGCCGGCGCGTCGTTTGATGGAAGGGCTTCATCCCTTCGCTGTAGTCCGCAAATGCAATCGAGTGCACGATCCCAGAAATCGGCCGTCCATCCGACTTCAGTCGGATGCATAGCTCGTCGATCTCCTGTTGGTTCTCTACATCGCAAACCAGAACGGTCTGATTCGGCAAAAGTTTCGCGACTTCCTCGCGGCGTTTTTCGCTCCGGACGACGTAGACGACCTCCGCCCCCGCCTCTTGAACGGTCCGACCGATGAAATATGCCACGCTCTTTTTGTTGGCCACGCCGAAAACAATGACTCGGCGACCTTCTAGGCCGAGAAAATCCATACCCGATCAGGCCCCGATGGAGGACACAAAGATGACGGACTCTACGATTCTGTCCCTTGGATTGAGGCACGAATCATAGACCGAAGCCGTCGTTTTGTCACGGCCGCCCGCTAATTGCCCATCAAATCGTGGACCATGGAAATCTCCTGCAGCGTCCCGGCCGGCACATCCTGAATCCGGAATTTCACCTGAATGGCTGGCATCGGATAAACAATCGGCGGCCGGGTCTCGAGTTCCAGGTCGTCGTCGATGGCTCCATTACTGTTGTTGTCAAAGCCATCGATACCCCAATCGGCGGCTACGCTAGTCCCGGCGTTACCACCATATCGAACTAGTCCATTTCCCGAATAACCATCCAATTGTCTATTTCCGTCGGACTCAAAGATATCGGTGAAGGTATCGAGGGTAGGTTGGTAAACCCCAGCAGCTAGATTAAATCGTCCAGATCGAGTCAGCGAAGACAACATGTTGAGGGAACTGTTGCTGACCAGCGAATCAAATCCTGAAAGCGGTGTACTCCAGAGGGCTCGGTGAGCCGGTAGAATTGTACTTGAGAAGTAATTCATCCCCCCAAGAGTTTGGGTGAGCGATGCGTTGTCGACTTGATTTGCGACTCGCCTCCCCCAACATAAATCGACGAATGCCCCCGTATTGATGGGAACCACCGCGTTGGTCGCTATTTGAACTGCGTAACCCGGATCTGACGGAGTTACTACAAGGTCGTCAGTACCAGGTGCACCGGCATCGACAACGTTGCCGGACGCTCCCCAGAGACCATCAGCGCCTGGTGATGCGAGTTGCTGAACCACCCCGTCGTATCCGCGAACATCAAACCCCACAACATTCGAAGCTAGCACTTCTTCCAGCGTTGGCCGTACGGAAATAACGTCGCCATTGGAAGAAGCGTTAATCTTGGTGCGCATGAACTGAGCAGGTATATAACCGTGGTCGGTCGGCATCATACCGGTACCATACGCCCGAGCGATCATAGCGCCGTAATTAGTAGTCGGGTTAGATAGATCATCCTCCGTTGTAAGTGCTAATATCGGCAGACTGGTGGACGGACCAAGAATCGGATGACTAAAGGGAATCACATAATGCCCAAAGCGATTTTGGGGGTTCTGTAGGTCGGACAGAGAGTTGGTTCGTAATACGAAACCACCTCGGTCCACATCGAAAAGAGAGCGGACCGATAAATCACAGCGCTGGTACGGATAGCGCATGTGTACGCGAAAGGTACTTGGATCCGTCGGGTCAACAACAGTAGGTGAACATGCGAGTTGCGCATCACTCGGAAGGTTAACGCCGGAATCAGCTGTGATATTGAGATCCGGACGGATCAACAAGATTCGACGACATAAAGCAACGCGGTCTGGCATCCCATCTGGATCGGGGACACCGTCACCAGTGCGATCAACCACCGGTGCGGTGTCAATAACACCCGTCCCTGCCATCTCGGTTCCAGCAACATCCAACCCCCCAACACCATTCAGCGGTCGCATGAACCAGACGATCTCTGCGTACTCGGATGCGACCGATACGTCGGTTAACCAATCCTGAACGGTTGGTTGAATATTCGTGTCCCCTGTCATATTGCGTTGATGAATCCGCAATAGCGCCAGTGGCACTCGGCCACGGAACCATTGGCCGTCTTTGGCCTTTGCGGTGAACATCAGCACATCGTCAATGTCCGACCAACGGCTAGCGCTGAGCTTCTCCTCGGGGGTCGCAGCAGTCGGCACATAGTTGTACAGCATGGCCGTCGAGTCGCTCAGCGGGCCATCGTAATACAAGAAATAACCATTCGCAGCCTGCTGAGTGTTCGGCATTTGAAGGACATTGGCCGTCATCCCGGCCAAGTCTGCTCGCAATAGCGATGACATTCCCCGCAGTTGGTCGCTCCCAGTCAATCGCGATCGCCCCGCAGTCACGCCTTGGCTGAGGGTCTTGAAACCTTGTGCCAGCGCCAGCATGATGACCAAGGTCAACGCGGTAGCGATCAAGACCTCGATCAAGGTCATGCCCAAACGAGCCTGCGGACGATACCGAGCGGCAGACGGATGGAGAATGGCGAGCCTCTTCATGAGATAACTTTCCGAACGAGAGTCTGGAAATGAACGGACACGAGATTCTATCGCAAACGGGTGGCGGAGGCTGATCGCCACATGCCTAATTACACTTGGCGACCCTGGAAAAGTCAAGGTTTCGCGAGCAAACATCCCTTCAAGGAGCCAGTACCCGCTCGAGAGCGTCGAGATTCGCCTCGATGCAGTACCGCGATTCAACCAAAGCTCTGCCAGCGTCCCCCATCCGCATTCGCAACTCCCGATCGCGAGCCAGGGTTCGCAAAGCTTCGAACCATTCCTCGGGTCGGTTCGCTGCGAAGCCAACCTGGTTTCCCGCCAGAATGTCGGCATTGACACCGATAGGCGATGCAACCGCTGGAATCCCAAGAGCCATGTACTGCACCAGCTTGGTGGCCGCTTTGTAACGCATCCATTCCTGCCCTTCGGGCAAAGGCATGATCCCGATATCCATCGACTGCAGCCAACCCACTTCGGTTGCCGGGGACCAAGGCTCAAATCGGACGTTTACCCCGGTCAGATCGACTTCTTTGAGGGGTGCATCGGTCGGTGCAACGATCAATAAAGTAAATGGACACTCCCTCGCAAAACGTCGGAGCGCCTCGGCGCAGACACTCAGGAAACCGAGGTTGGAGGTCGTGCCAATCCAGCCCACCACCAACGGACTCGACTCGGCCGGGTTGGCCACTCGTCGAGGATACCTGGCTAACGGAACACACGTCGGTATCTCGGTAATGTTCTCGGTGTATTGCCCAACCCAGTCTCGCAATGGCCGATTGCTGACCACTACGTGATCGCTCCAAGAGATCAACTCTGGGATCTTCTTTGGGAAGGTTTGGAAGACGGCATCGTCAACATCCAATACCAAACGCTTAGCGAGTTTCCGAAATCGAGC
>JAGWWZ010000102.1 GCA_018970165.1 Planctomycetota bacterium
AGGAAGGATAGAGGATACCGGAACAGTCGCTCCGTTAGATCCAGTTGCCGCAAGGATTGTCCGTTGCTCGACACTGGCCCCATCGTCTGAAAAATCTCCCGAAAGCCACTCGTTCCAGAAACTGCATCCTCAAACTTCGGCTCATCGATCAGCAGCAAGGCTTCGGCGAGCGCATTGGCCGCCGATGCAATGCGGCGTTGAGTACTCTCGCTTCGATACTCTGCAGGACGCTCGAGCGCTTGATTCATCGCCTCGTCAAGTGCTACTGCTTGGCGTGTTTCGTAATTCGCCCGAGTGATCAAATTATGAACTCGCGTTTGATGCTCCAAAACCAACAGTGCGACTAAGTCGCTCGAGGGCAACAGGTGAAGCCCGGTCCGGACTCGCGTGGGCAGTTCCGTCAGATTGGCGCCACCATCAACGTCGATTTTCTGAGGGTCAGATCGATCGATCGCGAACGTGTTCCCCATGTGACGCATCGCGCCGTGGGTACCGGTGACATACCAACCACCCCAGCGCTGTTTCCAAGGGCTACGATAGTCGGTCGTAAAACTGCTCGCCCCAGTTCGCGGTCTGCCCGAACGATCGGGGAATATAGAACGGACCAAATAACCGGGAACACTCTCGGTGCGAGTGGTAGCGTGACATGACAAGCAATTATCGCGGTCCCTGACCAGTTTGATGTCGTCGACGCCTGGTGCCGTATTCGTTTTCGACTCCTCGACTTCGGAGCTAGGATCCCTATCGAGTTCGTGTTCGCCACCGCTACCATCGAGCGTGTAAAATACTGCACCTAACTGAGGGTCATTCGCGGCCAGTTCCAGTATATCGCTCCCTGGAACATATCCGACATAAACCGAGTCATTGAAGTAAAGTGCTCGGGGATTCGCTGGCGAGATTTTGTGAATCTGCAGACTCGTCTTCGAGAATACGAGCACCTGCGATTGAGGCGATATGTTCAATTCCTTCAGCAGTGAAGGTAGATACCCAAACTTCGGATCGCGATGTAATCGCACCTCACCAGCGGCCAACCTGCGTTGCAAGGACGCCACCGGATCATTGGGAATCGACTCACTGTAACGTATCGGGGGCAAATCGAATCGGTCCTGCCCCTGTGCAAACGGGTCCGCAATAAGCGACAATAACAAAACCAATGCGCTCGATGAAGCTAGATAACGTCGGACCATAGCTACAGTCTCCCTATATTCTGAATTATCCCCCTTATAGCGATTTGAGTCGACGATTGGGCTCTCTAGGACAGGTGTGGTCGTTCGTCCCGCTAGTGGTTATCCTTCGTGTGACGCCGACAGACCATCCAACGCCATCAACCGCCCATTCATGAGCAATCCCTATTCTCCACCAAACACGAACACATCCGTACTCGCCTCGGATTTCGCACTCTATTCGCCGGGACATATCGCTTGGGCATCTTTTTTGGGATCGCCACTCGCAGGCGGGATGCTCATGGCCCTCAATTATTTTCGGCTACACAAACCTCTGGCAGGTAACGTTTCGTTGGGCGTAGGCCTATTCCTCGCAATCGGTTTGATGGTGTTGTCATTTTTTCTCCCAGACAGTTTTCCGAATTCAGTCATCCCGCTCGCATACACCTTTGGCATGTACCAAGCTACAAAACTGCTTCAGGGAGATGCCTTCAGTGAGCATCTTGCTCGCGGAGGGCGGAAAGGCTCCGGCTGGGTTGCCACAGGAATAGGAGTCATATGCTTGATTATCTTCGTCGCACTACTTTTCGCAGTCTTGCTTTCTCTACCTGAGGAGTGGCTTCCTGAATAGCCGGTCGTGCCATGGATCATCGCTGCTTCCGATTTCGTTACTTCCCTCCGATCGTGCTGGCCATGGGGGTCCTGTTGGCAATCAGTGGGTCGAGCCTCTCAGGTCAGGAATTGTGGGTCTACGCGCAGACAAACCTGTTGGTTCCCGAGGAAGTGGAGAAAATCGAACGACTGATGCAGCGTGCCAAAAGTGCGGGCTACACGCACATGTTGATTGCCGACTCCAAGTTCTCGCGACTTTCGCAGTTGGATCAGCGCTACTTCAATCACGTCGACCGAATCAAAAAGCATGCCTCAAACCTTCAGATCCAACTCGTCCCAACGGTTTGCTCGGTCGGCTACTCCAACGATATCCTTTCTCTGAATCCCAATCTCGCAGAGGGATTGCCGGTTCGCGATGCGCTCTACCAAGTGCAATCTGGTCTCGCTACCCACGTCCCGGATTCCCATGTATCGCTACCTTCTCTCAGCGATCGTCGCAAATGGGGTTTTATCGACGAATCGCTCAAACTTGAGACCGATTATCTCCGTTCGTCTGTACCACACAATCAAAACGTTCGCATCTCGAAGAAGATCGTCCTCCAACCGTTCCGACATTACCATGTCTCGGTCGATCTGAAGACCGAGAGTTTCGACGTCCCCATTGAGATCAAAGTGCTCACCAACTCGGGTCGGAATTTGAACTACACCAACCTAGGAACTCAAACAATTCAGGATTGGCGCACTCATCATGTTACCTTCAATTCGCTGGACAACAGCGAAGCCACACTCTATGTCGGTGCTTGGGGCCCGCAGCGCGGCAGCCTATCGATACGAAAGCCGAGTCTTAATGAATGCGGTGCTGTCAATTTGGTTCGTCGTGAATCGGCACCGATCCGCGTCGAACTTCAAGGAGCCGATGGAAGCCGAGTACAACTCGTGGAAGGAGCGGATTTTCAATCCTGGTCCGATCCAAAACTCGGTGTGACCCCATATAGCGGTGAATACGAAGTATGGCATGAAGAGCCGCCGATCCGGATGATTCGCAAGATACCTGATGGCACCAAGCTCCGCGTCTCCTACTACCACACGCACATCGTGTACGACGGTCAAGTGTGCGGCACCGCAAGCGATCTGGAGTTCCAGAAATTGCTCGACGACCAGATTGCGAATATGACCGGGTTGTTTTCCGATACCGATTTTATGATGTCGCACGACGAGTACCGCGTCATGGGATGGACACCGGCAAACATTCCGGGAATATCCAAGAATGCTTCCCCCGGCGCGATCCTGTCACATAACGTGGAGCACTGTAGCGAGCAGTTGTTTTCGGAAGCCCCCAATGCGAGAGTCGCAGTGTGGAGCGATATGTTCGATCCGCATCACAACGCAGTCGATCAATACTATTTGGTCAACGGTTCACTTCGCGAGTCGCATGCGCCAAGCAAGGTTCGCATCATGAATTGGAATTTCGGCAAGCGGGAAGAGAGCCTAAACCATTTCGCAAAACGCGGACATTCGCAAGTACTGGCCGGTTACTATGACAGCGACCCAAAACAAATCCAACAATGGCTCGAAACGGTAGTCGAACTGAACATCCCAAACGTCCAAGGAGTGATGTATACAACTTGGCGTCGCAATTATTCGGATCTAGAGGAATTCGCAAACTTGGTGAAATCCCATCGATGGTATACTTCCTCCAAGCAATGACCATCTTGAGGGATTCCCGGATCTATGCTCGCGGAAATTAACAAGTAGCTGCACCGAAGCGATTTTTTCTGGAGCCCAATCAATGTTCGATGTGATCGTGGTGGGACTTGGGGGTGTTGGATCGGCGACATGCTATGCGCTGGCCAAGAAGGGGTTGAAAGTGCTCGGAATCGACCAGCATCAGCCGCCGCACGGTTTCGGAAGTTCTCACGGCGACACGCGCATTATCCGTAAATCGTACTTCGAGCATCCGAGTTATGTCCCGCTTCTGAAATCTGCCTACTCATTATGGCAGGAGATTGAATCGCGTAGCCAAACCCAACTCTACTATCCAACCGGCCTCCTTGAAATAGGGCCTGGCGATGGGGACGTGATCCAAGGGATCCTGCGCAGCGCCGCCGAACATCATCTCCCGATCGACAAATGGTCGATGCAAAAAGCCCAGGAACGGTATCCAGGAATCGGTGGTGATCCGAACTGGCAAGCGGTCTTTGAACGAGATGCCGGTTACTTGCTGGTAGAAAAATGCATCGCGACCTATCTGTCGCAAGCGGAGCAACTAGGAGCCACCCTTCGATATCATCAGAAGATGATTTCCTGGGCAGGTGAATCCCATGGTGTTCAGGTTCGGTTGCAACACGAAACGATACACGCAAAGAAGCTTGTCCTGTGTGCAGGTCCGTGGGCTCAGCAGTCGTTAGCTAAGTACGATTTGCCCCTGAAAGTGCTGCGTAAGCATATGTACTGGTATCAGTGCGATACGCAGGACTATCTCCAATCGCATGGCTTCCCATGCTTCTTTTTCGATACACCCGATGGTTACTTTTATGGATTCCCTGAGCATGGTACGTACGGATTGAAGGTCGCCCGGCACAGTGGCGGAACGCCTGTGGAACAGGTCGATGGTACTCATAATCGGGATCAAGAGGATCAACAACTGGTCGAAAAATTCCTATCGCAGTACTTGCCCAACGTCCTTGGACCGCAGGCCAATCCGTCGGCACTGACCCGTTGGAGCGGTTGCTACTACACGATGACGCCAGACGAGAATTTTATTGTCGATCGACTGCCCGATTACCCTCAAGTGGTTGTGATAGCGGGCCTTTCCGGACATGGTTTCAAGTTCACCTCTGTGTTGGGGGAAATCGCGAGCCACTTGGCCATGGAAACAGATTGCGGGTTAGATATCGACTTTCTCGGGATCAATCGCTATTCCACTTCTAAGGGCTTCGCTCCGTGAAGGGAACACCCCAGTGAAATTGACTCCCCCGCAGTTTGTTTGCACGTTATCATACGCCGGATATCATACGCCAGATCGTCATTGCGTCGCGCCCTTTCGTAGCCGTGGTTAACCTAGCTCTATGCGAATAGAACGGATCATCGTTTATCGAGTCGAACTCCCCCTTGTCGAAGGATCCTACAAATGGTCAGGCGGCAAATCGGTGTCGGTATTCGACAGTACAGTAATTGCAGTGGAGACCGACTCCGGAATCACAGGCTATGGTGAAGTGTGTCCGCTAGGACCGTTCTATTTGCCAGCCTACGCCGAAGGGGTTAGGGCTGGCGTCCGCGAACTGGCCCCGCATCTGCTCGGATACGATCCTCGCGAGTTGCATAAACTCAATCGCCGCATGGATGCAGCCCTCAAGGGACACCCCTACGTGAAATCGGGCATCGATATGGCGTGCTGGGATGTCCTTGGCAAAGCGACCGGATTGCCGCTTGTGATCCTCTTTGGTGGCCGCTGCGGCGATAATGTGCAACTCTACCGAGCGATCTCGCAACAAGCCCCCGAGGACATGGCTGCAAACGTGGCAGGCTATCGGTCCCAAGGGTATCGCCGCTTCCAACTCAAGGTAGGAGGCGATCCGAACATCGACATTCAACGCATCCGCGAAGTAAGAGAGATGCTGCCGCCTAGTGATCGATTGGTCGCTGACGCCAATACTGGCTGGACGCAGCATGAAGCGATTCGGGTCGTACGAGCGGTCAGCGATTTGGATGTCTATATCGAACAGCCATGCCTCAACTACGAGGAATGTCTCGCTGTTCGACGCGCGAGCAACCATCCATTCATCTTGGATGAGAATATCGACGGGCTCGACATGTTTCTCCGAGCGAAATCGGACTTGGCGATGGACGTTGTCAATCTGAAGATCAGCAAGCTCGGCGGACTCACCAAGACACTCCAAATACGCGACCTTTGTGTCCAGATGGGAATCGCCATGACGCTCGAAGATTCTTGGGGCGGCAGCATCATTACCGCAGCGATTGCGCATTTGGCTCACAGCACCCCCGAAGAGTTCCGATTCTCCAGTACCGATTTCAACAGCTACGTGACGGTTAGTAACGCGTTGGGAGCGCCGATGCGAATCGATGGGACCATGGAGGCCAGTTCGCAGCCCGGGCTGGGTATTGAACCTCGCATGGAAGTTCTGGGCGAACCGGTGTTCACCATCTCTCGTTAGTGACATCCACCATGAAGCCCGCGATTCCGATACTTCTGATCGCTTTCCTCGGAACACCAGCAATCTATGCCGAAGATAGGTCGCGCCCGAGATTCCAATGTATCAATGGAAGCGATCGCACGATCGAAGTCTTTTGGATTCGCGATGATCAACAACGCGTATCCAACGGCAAGATAGCATCTGGCGGACAGGTAACGATCGATACACAAATCGGTCATCAATTCGCGATTGTCGATAGCATCGATCAACGCGAGAGAATCGTCGAGTGCTCCATGCGAATTCAGGCGTTTCGCTATGAGTCTGCCGACCCGCATGGGATACCAGCATTTTACACGCAGCGTGTTTTTGCTCATGGATATCCGATCGTTGGCTCTGCCAACGTAAATCAGCATGCACTTCACGAAGCCGCATTTTGGATTGACCAAATGCTCGCTCATCGTCCCGATATACGGGATGCAATGATCCAGTCCGGTTCGCGACTCTGCGTCATTGCCTGGAACGAATTTACGACCGATTTGCCCGAATTCTCATGGCTGGGGAACGATCCCGTCGCAGAACTACCCAGCGTGAATCCTAAAGATTATTGGGATGCCCGAGCCCGAGGACTTGGAGGGAGCGAATCGGATCCTCTTTGCTCATGTGGCGAAGAGAACCTGCTAGCCTATCCCGGCGACCCCTACTCCAGCGAATGCATCCTGATCCACGAATTCGCGCATAACATCCATCTGCGCGGATTGGTGAACATCGATCCGACGTTTGATGGCCGCTTGAAAACAGCTTATCAGCAGGCCATGAAGGCCGGTCTTTGGAAAGGGAAATACGCCAGCGTGAACCACCACGAGTACTTCGCGGAAGGGGTTCAGTCTTGGTTCAACAACAACCGCGAGAATGACCACGACCACAATCATGTCAACACGCGTGAGGAATTAGAACAGTACGATCCTCTCTTGGCGGCGATTTGCAAAGAGGTCTTCGGCGAAACGCATATCGTTTACACTAAGCCTCCAACTCGCCTGCAGGGGCACCTGCAGGATTACGATCCGCGCGAAGCACCCGAGTTCCGTTGGCCCAAACGGCTTGAGCAAGCGCATGAGCGAATTCTCGAATCGGCAAGGAAGCGGTCCGAAAGCAAGCCCTAACGCTCTCGATATTTCTTAAAAGTATCGAGTCGAGAAGCCACTTTGGCGACTCTTTCCTCGACGGACCCTCCCAGTCGATAAAACGGACGCTGCCTGGCTAGGAGATCCGATTCGATCCGACGCTGCATCACCGTTCGAAACACAGCCCCCGAACGATCCCAGGTATTGTCGTAAGGTATGTCGCATTCGCACAAGAACACGATATCGTATCGTTCACGACATTGATCCGCCAAATCCAACAGGTCAGGACGTGCGCTGTCGTGATAGTAGCGCGAGAACTGCAGCGTCGTGGTCGCATCGGTATCGACAAAGAAGAACTTATTTGCCGATGCCACCAATCGATCCTCTCGCTCGCGATGACCGAGGGCGATTTCTACGAGTTGCTCGCGGGTCAAACGCCGATCCACTTGATGCGTTGCCCAGTACTCTCGCCCATACTCCGGCATCCAAACCGTGTTGTATAGCGTTGCCACCGCCTGTGCGAGTGTGGTTTTGCCTGTCGATGGAGCGCCCACGAATACGACATGCGTAACTAAATCGCGGTAAACTCGCGGCGATAGATATTCGCGACAGCCATACGTATCGTTGCGTATCTGCGTTGCCGATATCTGAATTGCTTCACGCTTTTCATCCACTCGCCGGTCGATCGCTCCGAGCGCACGACTGACATGCTCGCCGTATGGTTCGCTGGAATAGAAGTGGGTAATCCCTCTCCCTTGTAGACGGGAAACGAGATATGCATCATGTTGGGCCGTGATGATGGGATCTAGCCCTGTTTCGGACGGTCCATCCCAGGCCTCAAGCACTTCGATCGTAGGATACAAGTCCTCGATCCAGCGTCTTCGGATCGGCAAAGGCGGGACATCCAGTTCCGGACAGTCATAGATTAAGACGACCGTATGATCCATCTCTGCCAATGACTGTTCGATCACCCGCTGGTGGCCTCGATGTAGCGGTGCGAACTTGCCAAGCGTCAATCCAATCTTCTTGCTCATTCTATCCTTGATTCGCTGAATTGTTCTCCGCACTCGATTCGTCATGATACAGTCTATCACCACGATGGTAATCATGTCGCAAGTCCTCGCAGCCGGTGAGCTTCTGCTGGCAGCTACTGTGAGAATCGTTGTGTGGGCATCGTTGCGTGGGCCCCAGCTCGATGGGAGTATGGCCAGCGGCCGGATCATCGGGTAGACCGACGGCGAGAATGCAGGAAAAAGCCAAGTTGAGCATACGCCTTTTGCAGATTTACGGGGCGGATTCCGTTAAACTGATGAGTGCAATTATCCAGCATCGGTTCAACCACCCAACCTGTGCTGCCCCGATGTGATTTCGCCCTAGATCTCGTAAATCGTCCTCTCTTGGTAAATGGAGACCGCGTTAATGAATCACCGAAGAGCTTTCGATCGTCGAACATTTGTCGCACAAACCATCACTGCGGGAACGGTCGCGTGCGTTGCTCCCGGTATTTTGCATGGAAGCAATCGGGTGAAGGAACTCCATGTGGCAGCCGTTGGCTGCAATGGGATGGGGTGGTCGGACCTGTCGTCGGTGGGTTCGCACACCAGCGTGAAATTCGTCGGCTTTTGCGATATCGATGAGAATCGCTTCGATCAAGTCGATAAAGGCTTTCCAGGCGTCAAGCACTATAGCGACTATCGCGAAATGCTGAGCGAGTTGGGGGATCGCGTGGATGCCGTGATCGTGTCAACTCCCGATCATATGCACGCGCCGGTTGCGATGATGGCGATGGGAATGGGCAAACACATCTACTGCCAAAAGCCTTTGACACATACGGTCTGGGAGGCCAGGCAGATGCGTTTGCTTGCGACGAAAAAAAATCTTACGACCCAGATGGGTAACCAGATTCATTCTGCCAATGAGTATCGTGGTGGCGTCCGCATGATCCAAGAGGGTAAAGAACGGGGCAGGAAGGTCGTAGAAGTTCACTCGTGGGTGGGCGTCCAGGGGCGGCAGTACTGCAAGCGAACCGATCGTCCAGCGGAAGCCAGTCCGCCTGCCAACGTGCATTGGGACTTATGGCTTGGCGCGGCACCGTGGAGGCCTTTCGCTCCAGATGTTTACCATCCCTTCAAGTGGAGAGACTGGCAGGATTTCGGCTCTGGAGCACTCGGCGATTTTGCTTGCCACATCCTAGACCCAGTATTCACCGCACTTCAGTTAACCGCCCCCACCTCCATCGTCGCACAAAACGAGGGGACCACGCGCGAGGTTTGGCCCGGCCCGGAGAAAATCACCTTTACATTTCCAGGCACCCAGTACACATCCGGCAAGGAGCTAAAGGTCGTTTGGTACGATGGAGGGCTCAAGCCTTCGGCTGATTTCGTCAAACTGCCAGAGGGGAAGGAACTTCCTGGCGCTGGCTCCCTGTTCGTGTGTGAGAACGGCGACATGATGGTGTTACCGCACGTTGGTGCCGCCCAGTGGCATCGAAATCGCGAGGTTCTTAAGCAGGATATCCCCATGGGTTTAGGGACCAACCATTGGCACGATTGGGTCAATGCGGTACTCGAAGGAAAAAAGACAACCGATGGCTTTGAGTACGCGGGACCATTAACCGAAGCGGTCCAATTGGGGAACATCGCGACTCGGCTTCCCGGTGCAACCCTCAAATGGGATGCAGTCGCATTCCAGTTGGAGGGGCATGCCGACGCTCAAGGGATGTTGACCAAGTCCTACACCAAAGGCTTTGAGGTCAACGTCTAGGCTTGCCTATTCTGGTCGCTTTGGAAAGATGGCATTGATCTTACCCAGCGTTGCGAAGAGAACTCGTTCCTACGGAGTCCAGCAATTGCTGGAGTTCGTCCCACCACTCTGAATCTCGCCAGTCCAACTGCGATAGTGCTTCGCTCGTTTGCCGAAGTTGCTCCTGAAGTTCCAAAGAGTCGTCGATAAAGAGAATCGGCTCGCTTCCAATCCGAACCAGTCCGCCCCGAACACCGTTCAACCACTCGCTTCGAACGCGGATCCCCTCGTTCTGCGCGATCGCTAGCAGACGTTCCATTCTTTCCAGAGAATCGATTGCCATCAGAGTTCCCCTTGATATCTGCCGATAACTGAAGTATTCATTCGAGTGGACGTTAGCAAATCGAATCGTCGAGGACCACGGCAATATGGCAAGCATGGCAACTTCCTCCTCGGAGGCAAATGCAAGCATTTCGGCTGATCGCATGCGGTTTAGCCAGGACGAACTGGAGCGGCGACTCATTCAGCTCGAACGGCTTGCAGCGGTCGGGGAGTTGTCGAGTACGACGACCCATGAGTTTAATAATCTGCTGATGACGATCATCAACTATGCCAAGCTAGGCATGCGCAACAAAGATGAAGCCAGCCGCGACAAGGCTTTCGCCCGCATTCTGGATGCAGCCAATCGCGGGGCAAAGATAACCAGCACGGTACTCGGACTGGCGAAGAACGGTGCGGGGCAGATGGAGCCTATCGATTTGGTGAGTTTGGTCGAAGATACGCTTGTCCTTCTTGAACGCGAGCTGATGAAATATCGGGTCGATATCGAACGCGATTTCCAGACAGTTCCACGCATGCAAGGCTCGGCAGGCCAGCTACAACGGCTCTTGCTCAACCTGATCACCAACGCTCGCCAGGCAATCGGTGAGCGGGGGACAATCCGAATTCGCATTTCCCACGAAAAAGGAGCGGTAGTATTGGCGATTCGTGACAACGGATGCGGGATCCCGAAAGAGAATCTGCCGAAGCTATTTCAGCCTTTCTTCACCACCAAGTCCGGCCCGGATGCTAGCGGCAAGGGGGGTACTGGTCTTGGCTTGTCGGCCTGCAAGGAAATCGTAGACGAGCACCGCGGCCGGTTCCGTGTAGACAGCACTGTCGGGAAAGGAACGGAATTCATCATCCGTTTTCCCCCAATCATTAAATCCGAAACAGTTTCCGAATTGCCGTGATCAGTGAATCGCGTTGTTCTTCATGCGGCGCTTCACGCAGCGACTGCATTGGGAAATGCAACAGCTTATTGACGACTCGTTCCATCGCCTGGGCCACCTCTTGTTGCAGTTCCTGCGATACACCCTGAAGCGCTTGCTTGCCGAGCAGACGCTGCAACTCTGCTTCGCGTATCGTATCGGCTTGCTCCCGAAGTGCTCGGATGGTCTCGCTCGAGGATCGCAGTTCCCAATCGGCCTTGAGACGTTGTCGTTCTTCTTCGATGATGCGTCGCGCTTTGGGAAGCTGCTGTCGGCGGAACGACTCATTGCGTTGACAAACGGATTGAAGGTCGTCTACCGAGTATAGGAACACGCTCGGAAGACGTGCGATCGCGGGTTCGAAATCGCGAGGCACGGCTAAGTCAAGAATTAGCAGGGTCCCCTTGCGTCTTTGGTGCATGATATTTCGCATACGGATTTCCGAGACAATCGGCTCTTGGGCACCAGTGGTACTCACCACCAAGTCGGCTCGAACCAGCAGCGAATCGAGGGACTCCCACGGTTGAACCTTGACTTGAAATTTGTCGGCTACTTCGCGAGCCCGTTCGATCGATCGATTCACAACAGTGACTTGAACTGCTCCTTTACCGATGAGGTATTGCAGGGTTTCGACTCCCATTTCACCACTACCGATGACGACCACCTGTTTGTCATCGAATCTTTCGAAAAATTCCGAGGCGATCTCGCTGACGGCGACACTTGGGATACTGACCCTCCGGCGATGGATCTCCGTTTCGTTGAAGACGCGTTTCGAGACGGAATTCGCTCGCTGAAAGAGGGTGTGCAGAATCGGTCCAGCAAATCCGCCCGTTCGGGAGCGTTCATAGGCCTCGCTGACTTGCGCTGCGATCTGCGATTCCCCGAGAACAATCGAATCGACGCTGCTAACGACCGTGAACAGATGATCGATGGCAGCATCGTCATCGCGAGCTTGAAAGTGTTTTCGAAAGAGATCTGCGTCGACTCGATGATAGGCTGCGATGAACGCGATCATCTCCTCGGATGAAGGTAGGACTTTATCCCCACTGGAGGCGGCGTACCATTCGACGCGGTTGCAGGTGTTGAGCAATACCGATTCACTCTCGGGAAACACATCGCGAAAGGCAGCAAGGGCTGGCGTGTATTGCTCGGAGGAAAATGCGATCCGCTCTCGCACCTCGATGGGTGTCGTGTGATGGCTACAACCGATCATCCGCACTTTCATCCGTCCCACCTCTGCATATTCCGTACGGAGAGGGACGTTGGACTGTTTCCGTGGGGCGCGGACATGACCACCGCCAATGCAGCGACCACGATGACGAACGAAAGGACACTGAGGATGGCGGTCCACTCTCCTCGCCCTCGATTCGACGAAACCCATTGCAGAAGTGCGGCGATGCTCAACCAGATGAATAAACCTCCGGAAAATAGGATTCCGCGGTCCGTCCATGCCACTTGTCCGTCTTGCGTGAAGTTCATGATCGCACCCGAAACCACGCCAAAGCCTACTGCGAGCGCGCTACCTAGAATGCATTTGCGACCGATCGACTGCAAATACTCCAAAGATGGTAGCCTCAGCGAATTAGCAGACGTTCCGAGATGTTTCAAACGCCAACCCTGAACGAAATACATCATCGCGAATGCAAAGCCAAGAGCCACAAGCATTGTTCCGATCAGCATTGCAACCGCATGCGTAAGTCGCCAGAAAGATGCCGAGGAGTTGGAAGTCGCGATCGGAGATTCCGATGGAAAGACGACAGCAAGCCCCACGATCGCAAGAATGATCGGCAGGACAAACAACCCGATCTGCTTATCGCTGCGACGGAAGCTCATCCAAAAAGAGGCCAAGGCGATGAGCCATGCGGCAAGAAACCCCCAGTCATGCCAACTTCGGAAAGCGATGAATTGGTTCCCAGACCATGAGTTCCATACGCGATCGACTAGGTAGAGCGAATGGGTCACGATCGCCAGCCCCATCATGGTGAATGCTACCCATGAGGTCCAACGTCGAACGCTATCGCCCGACGAAGCAAACCGAGCCGCTTCCATGATGAAGGCAAGCACGTAGGCAACCAAGAAACAGGTCTCGTTAGGCATGGCTGAACGATTCCACGTAAGAATAAAAAACCTCGTGCCGTTCAACTTGCACGAGGTTTATCAAAAGGTACAAATCACCATTGGATCGCGACAAGATGTATTCAGGGCTCAGTCCCAATCTTCATCCTCGTCTTCTTCATCTTCGTCGTCATCGTCCCAATCGTCCTCGTCGTCATCCCAATCTTCGTCCTCTTCCCCTTCCTCTTCCCCTTCTTCCTCTTCGTCGCCTTCGACTTCTTCCCAGTCGTCTTCTAGTTCTTCATCTTCTTCGAATTCTTCCTCAGCCTCTTCCTCGTCCTCTTCAAACTCTTCTTCGTCTTCTTCGAATTCCTCTTCGTCCTCGAAGTCGTCATCTTCGTCTTCAAGGTCTTCGTCGTCATCATCAAAGTCGTCATCGTCGTTGGACATGACCAAGGTTGAAACACTAGGCTGCAACCAAGAACACGACAGGGAGAATGCATCCATTGCGTGGCTTGACTTTTCTCCAAAAGTGGCAGCGGCGAATGTCATCTTCACAGTGGACACCTTGCTTCTTTCGATCCTAATCAAGGGAAGGGAAACGAGTTGGTTCGGGAACAAAAATACTGTTCTAACGAATTCAGCCGCCAATGCTAGCGGTGTACCCGTCTGCAGTCTACGCTCCTTCAATCTTCCGGCTGCAAAATGCTGGCATCGCTGCGCGGAGCAGTTTCGTTGAGCCTGACTGCAATTTCGGCTTCTGCCGCCCGAATCTTTTGTAGCTTGGGCAGATTATCAAGGGATGTCAGCCCAAAAAGTTGCAGAAATGTGCGGGTCGTTTCGTACAGGTAGGGTCGACCAAGTTCTTCATCCCGGCCCGCGATACGAATTAGGGCCCGTTGTAGGAGTTGGCGAAGGATTTCGTCACAATTCACTCCTCGAATCGCTTCGATCTCTGCCCGTACAATCGGCTGACGGTAAGCGATGATTGCTAGCGTTTCCAACATTGCATGACTGAGCAAGTGCTCTGAAGGAACGTCGGGCCGGCGTCGTACCCAGCTCGCAAATTCTTTTCGCGTCAGCATTTGCACTCCGCCAGCTACCTCTTCAACCTGGAATGCACACCCCTGAGCTTCGAGACGTTTGTTGATTTCGATTACGGCCGAGCGAGCGGCCGTGGCGTCCTGTAAACCCGATACAGCCGCCAACCGGCGGTATGAAAGGGGTTCCCGAGCGGCGAACAGAGCACCCTCCACTACAGCAAAGGGGGGGGCGGATAACGATCTTTCACCTCTGTTATCTGGCATGCCGATTCTCCAATAGCCCAGAACTCTCACGAATGTCCAATCGCCAGTGCTGGAGGCTCAGCGAATCGCTAACAAGTTTCGGGCTTCCTGGCTTGTCCGGGTCCTCCGGGTAAGGCATCATGCTGGATGCTGTGCTCCCCGCGGAATGGCAATTTCCGACGATTTTGTACTCTAAGACACCACTTTATCGTATCAAAAAGTCCGGTTCCCATGCCAACAGCTCAAAAAAAGTCCGGAAGCGGTCTCGGGTGCGTTTATGTCCTGCTGGTCGCGTTCGCGCTTTTGGTTGCCTTTGGGGTGTTTTCCTTCACGTCGCGAATTTCTGGAACGGAATTCACTCCGAACACCTTTCAAACACGATCATTTTCCTATTCTCGCATTCCCGGAACACGCCTGCGTCTCTCACCAACGAGCCTCGGCCCTACGACAGCGGTTGCATCCATCGACGTTTTGAAGCATCTGCCGACCCTAAATCGGACTCAGCAATGGCAGGTCGCGAGCGTTGTAGGGGCACCCGGAGAGATGCATGGGGCCAATGTTCTGGCCAACGCACTCAAACAACGCTCCTCTGACGGAAACGATGTTTGGGGTGCTTGGTCGGTACGCCATCCGACTGTCGCGGCTGTTTTCTGGCCCCTGGTCCAACAAGTCGCGTTCCAGCAACTATATGAATGCATTCCAGAACTTCTGCAAATCGCCGAATTGGCAGACGACCCAGTTTCGCTTGAGCGGGAATCGCTCTTGGTGATCGTTCGAGCAACCACGGAAAGGATCAAAAGATCCACCGAGGACGCGCAATCGACTGAACTTCTCGACTGGCTATCAGGGATTTCAGTAAAGGATCCCGAAAATTCCCGGTGGTTGATCAAACAGAAAGATGAGATGCTCAAATCGATGAAATCTGTTGGCCCCTGATCATTCGTCACGACACTTCGATCGATTGTTAGCGATTATTCGCAAAAGATTGATCGACAAAGATAGTTCCTTCTGCCGTTACATGGCTTGCTCGGAGTACACCAATACTCGACAATTGACCTGCGGGACGATTGTTTCGATGGCCTTCACAAGTTTTCTCGATGGTAAGCGACTCACAACCCTCAACTTCGCCAGTGAGTTCCCCGAGCCCGAACGATGGAGCGTTGCTAGAGCGAGCGCGTTTGGCACTGCAAGCTCTTCAATACGAGGAAGAGGTTGCTCGCTATCGTGTTGCATGCGCAGAGTTGATGGAGGTGATCGCGGATGCGGAGGCGGGGAACGCGGAACCGCTGAAGCAATGGTTGCTCGCTCGGCGCGACACTCCAAGTTCAAGTACGGTTGAGAGTGTCGCTGTAAAAACAAATTCGGTACTTCCCTCGACCAAGTCACCCAAGATCACAAAGCCCGATATCGAGATAGGCGCCGCTACGGAAACTAGTTCCGCGAAAGGTTTTCAAAATCGCGGACCTTGGGATCGAATGGTGATGGCAGCCGAGGTTCGAGCTAAAGTATGGATCGAATCGGAACAAGTCGCTGCACCGGAGTTGACGCCCAGTTCGCTTGACTTGGCGCTGAGCACCGGCAAGGTGGATGGAGCACCAGCCAAGAAGAAGGGGACTCGCTGGCTCGCATTGGATGTGAGTGCAAGTTTGGTTGTACATGGATTGATGATCGCCGTCTTGGCATGGTGGGTCGTGGTCATCGCACAACCAGAGAAACAACTGTCCATCGCTGTCGGTGAAAATGACTTTCAAGAGGTAGCCCTCGAAACAATTCTTGAGCAAGAACCGTCGGAGATGACTCCATCGGAAGATCCGGAATCGGCCCCAACAACGGATACTGAAACACTACCAATCGATGTGCCGAGGATCGCGGCGATCGAAAGCGGCGTCGGGCCACCGATTGCCGATTCCAATTTATCCACCATGGCGGGCAATTTGAGTGGAGCCGGTGGAATGGGAATAAACCTTGCTGCGGGCGCCGAGTTTTTCGGGGCCAAAGCTGCTGGCAACACATTCGTGTTCGTTGTGGATTGCTCACCTAGTATGGCTCGAGACAAAGCCTTCGATTCAGCAAAAAAAGAGATTCTTCGATCCCTGTCGATGCTCAAGCCCAAGCAACGCTTCTACATCTTGTTCTTTGGAGCGGAAATCGCGCCCCTTCAATTCGGTGGCCAAGAGCCTGAGCCCTACATGGTGCGAGCCAACCCGCAGAATCTCGAAAAAACAATTCAATGGATCCAACGAATCAATATACAGAAAGAAGGGCGAAACCCGATCGACGCAATGCGACAAGCCATCGATATGGAACCGGATGCTATTTTCTTGCTTTTCGATGGCGAAACCAAAGTGACCAATTGGATCGGTCATATTCGTGAGATGAACGAAACCGATGATTTGTTCTCACAAGGCGAAACCAAGATCCCGATCCATGTCGTCCATTTCTTTCGCGAAGAGTTCGTGGCAGATATGAAACGTCTGGCCGACGAAAATCATGGATCCTACCGATTCGTTCCCCGTCCGCAGAAGGGAACTAACCGATGAGCCAAGGTCATGCTGAGCTATCACCCAGAAAGATGAACCTTGGGTCGACCATCTCCATGTTGGTGAGCTTGGTACTGCACCTGTCAGCGACTCTCGTGTTGTCATGGATTATTATCAGTCAAAATGGTTCGGGTACCCATGGGATCAGCATCGATGGCACCCAACTCGACGACTCGATGGATACCGAACTCCAAGAGTTCGAGATCGCAACCGCTTCAACCAAAGAGCAACTCCATCCGCTCGATCAACTTCCATCCGACTTGCCGAATGCTCCGGTTGAAGCCAGCAAACCCCTCGAGCCTGTCAGCGTCAGTCGCACCCAAACACCCACGTTAACGAGCACCTTTTTCCAGGAATCCAGCATAGCCGCCGCCCTCGCAGGGGCATCCGCAGAGATCAGCGGGGGAGGTGGAGGTGCTGCGAAAGGCTCGCGCAACGGCACAGGAGCGAATTTCTTCGGGGCTCGTGCGTACGGCAATCGCTTCGTCTTCGTCATCGACAGCTCAAGCTCCATGATCGGCCCCCGTTGGGAAGCTTTGCGGGTCGAACTTCATCGCGCCGTGCGAAGTCTGTCCCCAGACCAAGAGTTTTTCGTCATCAGCTTCGACACAACCGCTCATCCGATGTTCAATAAACTTCCCCCCGAGGGTGAGTTTCTCAAGCCGACTCGTGAAAAAATTGCCCAACTCAATTACTGGGTGGCTTCAATCGTTCACGGCAACGCCACGATGCCCGCGTCTGCAATCGGGATCGCACTCCGCCTCGAACCCGACGCGATTTTCCTTCTTTCGGACGGTGAGATTACCGATGCTACCCTTGCAGAGTTGCGATTCTATAATCGCTTCCAGGACTCGGATGGGGACATCAAAGTCTCGGTACCGATCCACACCGTACTGCTCTACAGCGACGTCGGGTACCTGACCCTGAAAACAATCGCAGACGAAAATGACGGAGTCTTCACCCCAGTCACCAGCTTTCGTGGCGTCGGTCCCTAATCTCCCGATCGGACGCTTGGAATATCGGACGCTGGGAATCAAGACCCCCATGAAGACCGGTTGCGGCAATCCTCGACCTTTTCATTCTTTTTTCGTCCGTCACCGAAACATCTTGCGGATGCACGTGTTATCCCACCCCTATCGGTTTTTTCTATTCACACTCTAGCCGACAAGGTGTTCGCGGAGATGCGATGTCCCCGATAGCCCAACTCCTGATCCGTTTTTCAATCGTCCCAGGGCTCCTGCCGCTCCTACTATTAGGTCCGCTGATGGCTCAGCCCCCTTTGGCTGAAAACTCATCAGATACCGACGCCAAGGCGATCAAGAAACTTTCGAAGGGGGAAACTCAGTTCTTCGAGTCGAAGGTGCGTCCGTTGCTGATCGATAAATGCTACGGATGCCATTCGCTCGACTCGAACCTCGCCGAGGGGGGACTTCGACTGGATACCCGCGAAGCTGTCTTGCGTGGAGGAACCGGTGGACCGGCAATAGTTTCCGGGGACCCAGAAACAAGCATGCTGATTCGTGCTGTGGAGTACCGGGACAAACAATTGCAAATGCCCCCCGAGAGCGAAGGGGGCAGACTTTCCGATGCCGAAGTCAAGATATTGAAGCAGTGGATTCGGATGGGGGCACCCGACCCACGAGAAGAACCGGAACACATGCTCGCGGGCGAACAACGGGAAGAACCGTCCGATTGGTGGGCCTACCAACCGTTGAAGAAGAGCGATCCCGGCGCCGACCCTGAATCGCAGTGGGCTTGGAATCACATTGATCGTTGGGTTGAGAGATCGCTCCGAAAGGCGGAGATCGCACCGCTCGTTGATGCAGAGCCCGCCACCCTACTGCGTCGACTCCATTTCGATATCACCGGCCTGCCTCCGACCATCGAAGACATCAACGCATTCACGGATTTGATCCAAACCAAGTCCCGAAAAGAAGCGATCGAAATCGTCGTCGACCTTCTCTTGGAAAGCGAGGACTTCAGCACGCACTGGGGGCGACACTGGTTGGATGTCGCTCGCTACGGAGAATCAAGTGGCCGCGAGGTCAATATACCCTACAACCACGCGTGGCGCTATCGCGACTGGGTAATCGACGCGTTCGAGAATAACATGCCCTTCGATCGTTTCCTTGTCGCTCAAATCGCTGGCGATCAGCTTCCACATGCGAACGATGCGGAGCGAGCATCGAATTTGATTGCGACTGGTTTTTTGGCAATCGGTTCTCGCAATTTGAATGAAGGCAACCCGCTGCAGTTCGCGGTCGACCAAGCGGACGAACAAATCGACACCTTGTTCCAAGCAATGATGGGGACGACGTTCGCCTGTGCTCGATGCCACGACCATAAATTCGACCCGATTACACAGCGCGAATACACCGCACTTGCGGGTATCTTCTTGTCAACGGAGACTCGATTTGGTGCTGTGGGAGGAAACAACCCACGGACCGGTGCACCGGCATTGATATTGCCCAAAGACCCATCCGTGACCGAGTTACCTAGTCCTTGGTCCCCAGAAGAGGTCGTACAAAAGCGCGAAAAACTCTCTGAACTGCAGAAACAACGCGATACGCTTGAGGAGGAAGTGAAATCCCAACGCAAGCAGATGTCCGAAGGAAAGCCCTTCAATCGCAACACTCAGGCCGAGCTTCGTAAGGTCAGCAATTCAATCAGGGATCTGGAGTCTCAACTGGATTTTGTCGATACCGAAGGGATGCCTCGTCCCCTAGGGATGGGAGTCGTTGATAAGCCTCCCGCTTCGGAAAGCGATCAGCGTCAATCTAAGCAAACCAAAACTCTCAAGAAACCAAACAGCAACCCCAACGGCCGTCGCCCGTCATTCGCGTCGATCGCAGATAGTCCCTTCTTCGCGCGCGGTGAAATCGGAATGCCGGGAGAGCGTATTCCCAGATCGGTTCCCGATTTTTGTGGAGACTCCAGTCGATTCTCAATACCTCCGCAATCCAGCGGACGGCTCGAGTTGGCTCAGTGGATGGTGAGCCCTGAGAATCCACTCACTCCTCGCGTTGCTGCAAATAGAATTTGGTACTGGATGATGGGACAGGGGATTGTGGATACTGTCGACAACTTCGGCACCACGGGATCGGAACCGAGCCATCCTGAGTTGCTCGATCACTTAGCGATACAACTGCGGGATAACGGTTGGAACGTGAAGCAATTGATCCGAACCATTGCAACGAGCCGCACCTATCAGCTCACTTCGGTTTTACCAAAGGAGAGCCCAGCCGTGGATTCTGCGATCACCAAGGATCCAGAGAACCGCTTGTACTGGCGAGGCAAGCGACGCCGGCT
>JAGWWZ010000103.1 GCA_018970165.1 Planctomycetota bacterium
GAGTCGACGCATCAATTTTGGCAGGTATTAGTCCCGTGCCGAAGGAGTAACGCAGAAACGTTTCGAAAAAGCCCACGGCATCACCGGCCGCTCGAGTATCTCCCGATGCGCGGGCATACGCCGCGTTGGCGATCGCCGCGAATGACTCGCTGTAGACGTAACGCCGCATTCTGAGCGGGCGGCCATCGCGAGTGACGGTGAAATATAGTTTGCCCTCGGGGCTGTGACCGTATTTGCGAATGAATTCGATTCCGCTTCGTGCGGCATCGAGCCACTCGGGCCGTTTCTCGACCGTGTTGTAGAGGGTCGCGAACATCCACGCGCCACGTCCCTGGAACCAAATCGATTTGTCGGTGTCGATGACCGACCCATCGCGATCGAGCGCGGTGAGGTAGCCGCCATGCTCGCGGTCCAACCCGTGCCGAATCCAAAACGGGATCACATCGTCGAGTAGCGTGTCGCGGTAGATGATCATGGTTTTGGTTTTCCTGGTTTTTGATCGGACGGATCCGTCCGATCCGTCCGATCGGCGATCGCGCGCCAGGCATCGCGGACCGCGATGGCATCGGCGGAATCCGGTTTCCATCGCGAGAACCTCCGATGGCGCAGATAATCCTCGTAATCCAACAACAGTTCCTCGAGGCTCGCGCGCGCCACGTTCATCAACCGCAATTCTGTCTGCGACGAGGTCGCCGATGCTCGGCTCCCTTCCGCGATGTTCTGTCGCCCGCTGCGCGCGGCCTGCACCATCTGATCCGCCATCCGAGATCGCGGATCGAGGAACTTCTCACAAAACCAGTAGGTTGCATCGTAGATCACCGTCGTTATGTGGAAACTCCGAAGCTCCCGATATCCGCCATGAATGATATTTTGAACGATGTTCAGTATAGCGAAATGCAACTCGTGGGGATAATTTGTAGGGTTGTAGGGTCAACCGCAACTTGCCCTTCCGTAGAATTCCTAAAAGCATGCAAAACAATCGTCGTCGGTTCCTCGGTGCTACCACTTCCGCATTGGCAGGAGCGCCTCTGGTTGCCGCCGCTGCGACCTCGCTCGCGCATGCAGCTACACTACAGCAACAGGATCGTATCACACGAGGTCTTGTCGACTGCCAAAGCCATCTCTTCTTTCCCGAAGTCATCGAGGTCATGCGGCAGCGCAAAACCGAACCGCTCGTCTTCGATCAGAACGGTGTTGCGATGCTCAAGATGGGAGACTGGTTGCGCAAGATTCCTGCCGATTACACCAGCGTGGATGTCAAGCTTGCAACGATGGATGCGAGCGGCATTGAAATCACTCTTCTGAGCACTAATGATCCGGGGCCCGAATGGTTCGGTACCGATGGACCGGCTATCGCACAGGTCATTCACGATTCACTTGCAAGCGTTATCGCCAAACATCCAACCCGATTCCGCGGATTGTGCACATTGCCGCTCCAAAACGAGTCGGCTGCGACAGCTGAGTTGGATCGATGCGTCAAGAAACTTGGCTTTGTCGGGATTCTCCTCTACAGCAACCTTGCAGGGGCTTGGTGCGATGAACCTCAGTTCCATTGGCTCTATGCTCGCGCTGAGGAGCTCGGAATTCCAATCCTGCTCCACCCGGCCAAGCCGATGACCACCGAGCAAGTCAAAGGATACGAACTGACCAGCACTCTCGGAAACATGTTCGAGAATACAATCGCGATGGCGCGCATCATCGCCAGCGGTCTGCTCGATCGACACCCGAGACTCAAGCTGGTCTGCCCTCACCTTGGAGGTACATTACCCTACATTTGCGGGCGTATGGATCACCAGTTGCATGTGCTCAAACGGGGGCCACAGAATCTCCAGCGCAAGCCGAGCGAGTATCTGCGTTCCATCTACATGGATATCGTTTCGCCACTATCGGAAGCGATGCAATTCGCAATCCAGTTCAGTAGCCCCGACATGCTACTTTTTTCTAGCGATCACCCTTGGGTGCAACCGCATGAGATTCTCAATCCGCTACGCAGCCTGAAACTTCCCCCCTTGGATGAGACGAAGATCCTCAGTGGAAACGCAAAGGCTCTGTTCAATCTTTGATGCTCGGCATCTTTCATCGCCACCGACTAGGCCAAATTAGCAGTCATGAAACCCACGCCCCTTCATGGTTGCGCCGCCAACTTGCCTAGTGACTGTTACCCAAGTGTTTCCTCAAAAACGCGAAGGTTCCAATCCCGTTAATCGTGTGAGGGCCGACAAACCACTCGATCTCCGTTCGATCCGCTATCATCAATTTCGCTGCGTAGAGGTTTTGCACTTTGGCATACTCGAGCCCCACCCGTTCATCGGGTGCTACCCCATCGAAATGCCCCCTCTCCACCATAAATGGGCGGGGTGCGATTAGCGTCGCCATCTCGGCATAGTTGAATTTGCGACCGAGATCGAACTCGAAAATCTCATACTCCATCGTCCAGACATAACTGTGCGGTGCTGAGGTACTTGCATTCTTCCAGACCCAATCGTTGAAATCCGCTGAACAGATCGATAGGCAATACTCAGGAACCAAGGCAGGAATACGCATCGCGCTCTTGCCACCATAGGACAGGCCGTAGAAAGCGATTCGATTGGGATCGATCTCGTCCCGTTGCCCCAGCCATCGAACGATCTGCTGGTGCTGCGCAATGATAGTCGAGAAAAGCGTTTTCCCGAGCAGATTGCTTTTACGTTGTAACGTACGGAACCGATCGGTAAACAGATATAGATTCTGAGGAGCGAACACCACATAGCCTTCCTCAACCAAACGAGCCGAGACATCGTGGTATGCAGGATGATCTCCAACGATGGTGTCGCTCGGTCGCCCTTCGAGCCCATGCTGAAACACAACGCACGGGTGATTCTTGATAGGCTGATCCGACTTGGGAACCAGCAAAACTCCATACGCGATCACATCGTCATAAACATCGAGTACTACTTCGTAGCCTGTCCACTTCGGCTCATCGTAAATCAGACGGGTTCGTGGGTTTGCGGGTAGATACTCTCGATCCCAACGACCGATCACGCGCTCGCTGAAATCGCGACGATAGGGAATGATCGTCTCCTCGAATTTTGCAAGGCTTGATGTGTCCAGTTTCTTCCAATACTCGCCTCGTTCGATGTGAGCCAAGTCCAGAATGCGCTGCTGGTAGCGATCCCACTGCTTTAACAACTCGATGCGCCGAAGTTCTCGGTCGGGTAGCCGTTCCCACTTGACGTCCCCGAGTTGTTTTTCAGTATCGACAGATGATGCAATTGCCAGAGACTTTGCCAAGGCAGCGATGCTTTGAGGGGTTGGTCGCCCCGATTCGTTTGCGACAGAGGGGTTTGGGACCGTAGCCAAGGTTCGTATGGACGATAGGGACTGATCTAATTTCCATGGTTTGAGGATATCTCGGGCTATCTGCAATTCCAGTTCGACCTGTTCGCCGCTTGGGCCGTGCAGTAAACCAGGCGCTCCACCCTCTCCGGGAATATCGATCGTCGGTCCGGGAATGGTATCCACGATGAGAGGACGTGGTGCAACTAGGGCGGCGAGTTGTGCATCGCCAAACGCGGTTAGCAGACCGTGGACATTTCGATGGATAGGTTCCTTCCATATGGTTTCCTTGGGACCGAAATGTCCTGAGACCAACACCGCATCAAAACGGGTTTCGCTGACGCCAGCAGCGAGGGCGACCCAGCCTCCTTCGCCCCATCCTGCGATGGCGATCGGTTTCGAATCATCAGACTGTTGAAGAGCATCCAGGGCCGCGATGCATTGCTGCACTTGATGACCGAGCAGATGTCGTCCGAGCACGAATGCACTTCGGTACAAGTACTCTTGATCGGTCATTTTTACCCGTCCGTTTCGGGCTTCTCGATGACGCGAAACGACTTGAGGAATCAGGACCCGAGCGCCATACCTGGCTAGTTCGATGGCCACGCTATTGCCGTTCTCACTACCACAAAGATCCTCTGGCATTTGCCCTGCGTCGGGTACGAGAACGACATTCCAGGAGGCTGGTTGGGATTCGGGAACGATCAACAGACCGCGAGCCTCGACCCCTTCGTGTACGGGCCAACGGACGGGATAGATGTTTCCTCCATCGAACGTGCCGATCGACGAGGAGTACCGGCCATTTGCATCCTTTACTTCCACTTCGCGATCGAGCGTCAGACGAGGTGACTGGACGCGAGGATCCACCAACCCGATCGCCTCGCGATACTGCTGCCGCAGCGGCTCGGTGGCTTGCGGATAGTCTTGAACGCTGTTCTTCGGCCCCTCCGGTTGTGGCCAGGATGCTTTTCGTAGTTCGATCGATTGCTCGAGTTGTCTCAGCAGAAATCGGTCCACACCCTCAACCAACTCGGATGCATAGTCGGGACGCGGTTCGAGAGCGTGCGTGCCAGGCAAGACCAGAGGTGGCTGGTTAAGTCGGAGTTGGTCGGTACCTGTTTGTCCAAATGCAGGAGAAGTTGCAAGTGCAAGAAGCCCGAGGATGAGCCACCGGCTGAAATGTTTTTGCATAATCCGAGAGAGTGTTGGGAGACGGAGATAGATCCGAATCAAAACCGAGTGAATCGGACATAATTCAAATGTCGATACAATTCGCTTCGATCGAGTAGATCGGTGTGGGTCCCGATGTCTTGTACACGATGCTCATGCAGCAGAACGATTTGATCTGCGGACCTTAACGTCGATAATCGAGAAGCGAGGACTACTACGATAAACCCTTCGTTCCTCAATTGCATCAGGGCATCGGTGGATTCCGCCTCAATCGCTCCTTGGCCCGGACCAGGCTCCTCCGCGACGATGATGCTCGGTTTCTTGACAAAACCGCGGGTCAGACCGATGCGGAACATCGCATCTGGCGGAAGTCTTCCTTCCACTGGAGATACCAAAGTCTGTAGTCCTTCTGGAAGGTTTAGGATAGCATCTGCAACCCGAGCTTTCCTGGCGGCATCCATCAAATCAAACGTTGCATCAGGTTGTTCGTTGATCCAGAGGTTATCTGTGATGGATCCAGAAAGAAGGGGGCCATTGGGAGCTACCCAAAGAGCTAATCGCTGCAGAGCGATTCTTGAGATATCGCTGGAATCGTTGTCATCGATGAGCATTCGTCCGCTAGTAGGCTTTCCAAACCCCAGACAGAGTTCTGCCAACGCTCGAGCGGAGAATCGATCGTCGCTAATGAGTGCCGTCATCTGCCCACGTCGGAGAGTGACCGAGACGTCCTCGAGCAATTTCTTGCCGTTGCTCTCGCGAAGCATCAAGTGATCAAAGACTAACTCTTTTTCTACGCGCGATGGATTTCGAAGATCACTTCGATTCTCGGTCGGTTGAGGCTGACACAGATAGCTAACGATCTGCTGGAGGGACCCTTCGGCAGTGCGTCGACTGGCGTAAGCCGCTCGGATCTGAGATAAGGAATACACGGCGATTGCGACCGACGTGCACAGGACTGTAGCTCCACCTAAGCCGATCGAGGGTCCGGCGAATACACGTATCGAAACTAGAATCCCGAGGATGAGGGCGAGCATCGTGCTAATCAGCCGAACGGTAGGTGACTTCCAACCACTGAAATCGAGCAATTTCATGCTCGCATGCCGATATGTCTGCAACAACGATTGAAATTCCTGAGCGGTATCCTCCGAGTTGTGAATGGTTGCCAGGAGTGGTGCGGTGTCGCATAAATAAGAAAGGCGTTCTCGCGATGTCCGCCATTGCTCCCAATGAGCCTCGCGACGTTTGCGGACGGACGACTCCACATAGGAATAAAAAGTCCTGAGCACGAACAATCCGACAACTGCGGTCGCAGTCAACCACGGGTGAATCGAGGCAGCCAGAGCCGTTAGCAACAAAACTCGCAACATGTATCTCGGAGAAGCCATGTACCATGCTGCAATGGATTCGCGAACCTTGGGAACGCTGTCGGATTGGATCTCATGGAGAGCAGACCGCTGAACCGACAGTCCATCCACCGTTGCCAACGCAGCAGATTTCTCAAAAAGACGCTTTTGAACTTGGACGTCAAAATCGAAGGCCGAGTAGTGGGCGGCGAGTTGAGTGACCGAAACGGCGAGGTATTTGATAAAGAAGATACCAGCCAAAATCACCAGCATTGCGGAGACCGCACGAACGGCGCTATTGCCCGCTCCGAGCCACTCTGTCGGCAGTGCCAGCAGGCCAACTTTGACCGATGGCGGTACGTTGCCTATCACACATTCCACCAACAACTCGATCGTCCAACCGATCCACAGGATTCCGAACGGGAGCAAAAACCCCGACAGCACCCCAGCCAGAATGGCCAACCAAGTCGATCCTGGGCGTTGAATTGCCGCGCGACGCGGCCAGAAACTTGGAAACACGTGAGCCTCGAGGCAAGAAGGAAAAAGAACGAAAGTTTCATTCCAGGATAATTCGGCAACGCCCGACATTTCTGGCCCGAATAAATCAATTCTACCGAATTTAGCGGACTGCGACTCTCGGGAAGGTTTGGTTTTCAAACCAAAACGTCGAAAACAAGCCTCCTGATAAGGGCATGTTGCCTTTGCGAAACGTAGGGTTGAGTAAATGACACATGGAGGCCCTATCGGAATTCGATCCCAGCAACAAACATCGATGAACAACCGACTCAACAAATCCAAACAGGACAAGTCACTCCAAGACAAACTCCGGATACTTGTAGCCGATGACGACCGTTGGTTGTTGGATTCGATGGCCGAATGGCTTGGTACTCTGGGCTACTCGGTTCAAAAGGCGGCCAGTATCTCGCAGGCAAACAAAATATTGGCAAATGGTCCCGTGGACTTGTTTCTTTGCGACGTCCGGTTTGATGACGGAGATGGATTGGGTCTGCTTCGGATGGCCCGAGGCAAGTATCCATCGATCCCGGTTGTCATGATGTCCGGCTATGCAGGCCCCGATGCGGCGTGCGAAGCGATCGCGGCTGGGGCATTCGATTTCCTGACCAAACCGATTATCGATCAAGAACTTCAAGCGACCATCGAACGAGCGATTCAACAACAACAAATCCAAGCCGAAAACTCCCTGCTCAAGAAACAACTCGACCGACGATTCGGACTTGAGAATGTCGTCAGCCATGACCTGCGAATGCTCAAGATTTTTGAGACGCTCGACAGCGTTGCCGATGCGCGAGCGACGATTTTGATCACAGGTGAAAATGGGACGGGCAAGAGCATGATTGCTCGCGCAGTCCATCGCAAATCCAGCCGTCGCAACGGACCGTTCGTCGAAGTGGCCTGCGGTGCGCTGCCGGATACACTGCTCGAGAGCGAGTTGTTCGGTCATGTCGCAGGTGCGTTCACGGGCGCGGCTTCCAACAAAGTCGGCAAATTTCAACAAGCGGACAATGGAACTCTCTTTCTCGATGAGATCGGTACGGCAACCCCAGCGCTCCAAGTCAAGTTGCTCCGGGCCTTGCAGGAATTCCAGTTCGAACCACTCGGTGGAAACGAAACTATCTCGGTCGATACTCGCACCATCCTGGCAACAAATGAAGACCTTGAGCAATCCGTTGCACAAGGAAGGTTCCGTCAAGATCTCTACTACCGGATCAATGTCATACAGATCGAACTGCCACCGCTGCGTGAACGTATCGATGATATTCCCCTACTGGCACAACACTTTCTCGCGCGTGCATGCGAAGAATATCAGAGGAGCGTCGACTCCTTTAGTTCATCAGCGATGCAAACGATGATGCGCTATCGTTGGCCAGGCAACATCCGTGAATTGGAAAACGCCATTCAACGCGCTGTCCTGCTGTGCAAAGGGAGCCAGATCGACAGCGACCTGTTGCCCGGAACGATACAATGCTCATCGAAATCCTTCTCGCAACCGCCGCAGCAGGCGACGTCTACTTGCCACTCGGCAAGATCCACAGAAAGCGGGTCACAACAACACATGTCCCGCCATACCGTGCAATCGAAAATCCGCACTTTGAGCGAAGCGCTCGAGGAACCGGAACGCAACATCATCCTGGAGGTCCTGCGAGCCAACCAATGGAATCGTAATGAAACCGCAGAACAACTCGGCATCAATCGAACAACACTCTACAAGAAGATGCTGAAGCTCGGGATCGCAGTCCTCGAGTCACCTTGATCGGTATCGCGATCCGAAAAATCTTCCGACGACTTGCCGCATAGACATAAAAAAACCCCACACAGTCAGTCACGCCCGATTCTGACTGTGCAGGGAGCTTTCCCAGTCGCGAGCGACACACGCCCGAAGTCTCAGCCCGCAACCTTTTTCGGGAGAACGTATTTTACCAGATGTCGATCGTTGCAATACAGAATCGAAGAAAAAAATTTTAAGATTTGTCGCGCGTTGCGATGGATCTCGCTTTCCGATAGGCTTCCACCAATCGCGGGTGTATCACGCTTCATATTTCGTTTTGTTTATGAGTGACAAGATTATTATCGAAGGCGTCACACTGACGCTGGCCACTCCGGTCAACAATCCTTCACGATGGATCGGCCAGGAGGAACCTCTCAGGCAATTGGCTGCTTGCTGGTTGACCGTCGATCCGGCCGATTTGCCCCTTACGCCAAGGTTGGTCGGAGTGCCAGGTGTTGGGAAGACGGCCTTGGCCATGGCCGCCGCCTCGGTACGCGGTCAAGAGTTGTACATTTATCAATGCACAGCCGACACTCGTCCGGAAGATTTGTTGGTGACTCCCGTCCTAGCCAGCGATGGCAAAATCGCCTACCACGCTTCACCCTTGGTGACCGCCATGATCCGCGGGGGAGTTTGCGTCCTGGACGAAGGAAACCGGATGAATGAAAAATCTTGGGCTTCCTTGGCGCCATTGTTTGATCAGCGACGTTACATCGAATCGATCGTCGCAGGTATTACGGTCCAGGCTCATGCAGACTTTCGAGCCGCTGTCACGATGAACCAAGACGATTCGACGTACGAAATTCCGGATTACATCCTCAGCCGCCTGCAACCGACCCTTCAAGTCGGGTTTCCGAACCGAAAGGATGAGTTGGCCATCCTGCAATACCACCTCCCTTTCGCGGAATCCCAAGTTCTGGCACTGACAGTCGACTTCTTGCAAAACGCCCATCAAATGAAGTTGGATTTCTCCGCTCGCGATGGGATTAATATTTTGAGATATGCCATCAAGCGATTGGCGCAGGATCGCGCCCACCCGTTGTCCAAGGATGCAGCATGGCGAGAGGCGGTGATTGGATGTCTAGGTGAGGAAGCATTGGACCTTGCCGAACTAGCGAAACGCCGCAAGCAGGCACTTGGGGGTGATCACTTGCCGATGGGATTGCAGGATTTCTTCTTTGACCCAGATGATCCGCTCAGGCCTGACGATGAATAGTGAACATTCCCACGGCTTGATTCCCGACCTTCCTATCGAGCAAAGATGGTCCGCTTGGATTCCACGGTATCTGGTCCCAATCGATCCCAAAAGAATGGGGCATTACTTCACGGATGTACTGATCATCGGCGGAGGACTGGCTGGCCTTCGTGCGGCTCACGAAATCGACCCATCACTCCGAACGATTATCCTCACCAAGGACAAGGTCGAGGAGTCCAATAGCGCGTATGCTCAAGGAGGAATTGCCAGTGTCTGGGATCCCGAGGATCGTTTCGATAACCATGTCCAGGATACTTTGGTAGCCGGTTGCGATTTGTGCGATGCCGGAACCGTTGACATGGTGGTGCGCGAGGCGCCGCAGCGGATCATGGAACTGATCGAGTGGGGTACCCGTTTCGATTCATCCGATGGGCAGTTGGTCCTGGGACGCGAAGGAGGACACTCGCATCAGCGGATCATCCATGCATTAGGGGACGCAACCGGCAAGGAGATCATGCGGGCGATGATCGCTCACACTCGCACTCGGCCGAATATCGAAGTCCTTGAGGAGGCGTTCACGATCGACTTGTTGACCCATGAAGGCCGATGCTGCGGAGCGGTGGTCTCCATCGCCAATCGCCCACCCGTTCTGGTCTGGGCGAAAGAAACGATTCTGTGCACCGGGGGATGTGGACAAGTTTTTCGGGAATCGACAAACCCCAAACTAGCGACTGGAGACGGCCATGGCATCGCATTTCGCGCGGGGGCTCGCATGCGCGATATGGAGTTCATGCAGTTCCATCCAACCGTCCTGTATATAGCGGGCAGCTCACGCACCTTGATCACCGAAGCCATCCGTGGCGAGGGTGCCTACTTGGTCGACTCCTCGGGTTATCGTTTCATGGGTGACTACGATCCTCGCCTGGAACTGGCACCGCGCGACGTGGTCAGCAAAGCGATCGTCAGCCAGATGGAGAAAACGCAATCGCCATGCGTCTATTTGACCCTCAAACACTTGAATCCCGAGCATGTCCGGTCCCGATTCCCTGGGATCGCCAAGGTCTGCAACAGTTTCGGTTTGGACATCGCTCAGGACGCGATCCCGGTTCGGCCCGGGGCCCACTACATGATCGGTGGTGCTGACGTCGATCGGGAAGCTCGCACCTCATTACCAGGGTTATGGGGAGCAGGCGAAGTAACCAGTACCGGGCTTCACGGAGCCAATCGACTAGCATCCAACAGTCTCTTGGAGGGGTTGGTCTTCGGCTCGATTGCGGGACGAAACGCTTCTGCCGCCGCTCTCGCCCAAGCAGGCCGCGAGCTCAGAGTCCTTCCGGTGGCAAACCCTACCCGCTCACCATCTTCGCTTCCCATCGATATCTCCGACATCCGAAATTCGGTCCGTTCCTTGATGTGGCGATCCGTCGGCGTCCAGCGCCGTGGGGATCGCCTGGAGGATGCGCTTCACGAAATACAACGCTACTGCAGCTATGTGTTGTCCCATGACTTGGGGAATGTCGATGGCTGGGAATTGCAGAACATGTTGACTGTCAGTCTCATGATGACCACCGCAGCCCTGTTTCGAACTGAATCGCGAGGTGTCCACTTCAGGACCGATTTCCCCGCAGCCGACAATGATCGTTGGCGGAAGCACCTTTCCCAGGTCCGCTCGTAGACATCGCAGAAGCTTTCCAAGGCCAAAATGTCTTCGTATCCCGCCCAATCGGAGCATCCGGAACCAGGGTAGGGGTTTCCGAGATGAGTTGGGGTATTTCTTCCTTTCGGACTCTTCGGCGGCCACCTATCTTGTTAAATTTGCGATAAAAGCGGTCCTGCCGCATAACATGGTTATCCCCTTTTTCCGCAGCATCTAACCTAATGGTCGGCTATGGCATCCGGACCCACCGAAGAGAACATTGAATCGACCAAACGTCAGATCCGCACCTTAGTCAACGAGGTTGCGGAGCTCTCCAAGTCGAACATGCCCGCAGCGGAATTTTACCCTGCGGTGCTACAGAGAATCGTCAATGCCCTCGCCGCCGTAGGGGGCGCGATCTGGCTCGTTGATGGCGAATCAGGCCTCAGGCTAGCCCATCAGATCCAAATCTCACCCAATCTCGTCGATCCGCAGAACGACGAAGCTATCCAGCACGGTCGCCTTCTGACCCGCCTGATCATGCAGGGGCGCGGGGAGTTGGTTCCTCCCATGTCCAGCTCGCTTGCCGAAGGAGAAGGAAACCCGACCCGTTTCCTTTTGGTCATGGCACCCCTTCAATCTCCGAAGGAAACCGTGGGACTGATCGAGGTTTTCCAGCGCCCCGACTCCGCTCCCGATGCCCAACGCGGCTATCTGAAGTTCGTCGAGCACATGGCTAAGCTCATCAGCGATTGGATCAAAGGTCATACGCTACAGGAAGTATCCAACCGCCAAGAGCTCTGGCAACAGTCCGATCAATTTGCGCGTTTAGTCCACGACAACCTCGACTTGAGGGACACTGCCTTCACGATCGCCAACGAAGGTCGTCGCCTGATCGATTGCGACCGCGTCAGCGTTGCCGTCATGAAACATGGCAAAGCCAAAGTGATCGCGATCTCCGGCCAGGACTCCATCGAGAATCGCTCCAACACCGTTCAAGCTCTCAATACCTTGGCTTCACGCGTGGTCATGAGTGGTGAACCGTTGTGGTACGATGGCTCAACGGAAGACCTACCGCCGCAACTTGAAGAAGCCATCGAAGACTACGTCGATATCTCGCACGGTCGAACCGTAACGGTTTTGCCAATACGGCAACCGGAACGCAAACTCGAAGGAGACGTTCTCGCTCAACGCAATGAGACGAACGAAGCTCGCATCCGACGCAATGTGATCGGTGCTTTGATCATCGAACAAATCGAAACGCAACTCAACCGGCCAACGCTCGAGGGTCGAACCGACTTGGTGTACGAGCATGCGTGCAGAGCTCTTTCTAATTCGATCGACCACAGCCACATTTTGTTCATGCCGCTGTGGAAGTTCCTCGATCGATGTTTATGGATGTTTCGCGGCTCCGCGCTTCCCCGAACACTTTCCATCCTCACGCTGGTCGCCGCCGCTATCGGTGCTATGTTCCTCGTCCCGCTCGACTTCGACTTGCAGGGAAATGGTAAACTGAAGGCCAGCATCGAACGCCAAGTATTTGCCCATACCGATGGTGAGATTGAGCAAGTCTTGGTTGATCATGGCGATACGGTTTCCCAAGATCAGCCGCTGGTCGTGATGAAGAATGCCGAACTCGATCACCAAATTGAGATGACTCGTGGACAACTGAGCCAAGGCCAAACGCAGGCCTATGAACTGAAGCGACTCTTAAATGACAATACCAGGTTGACCGACGCCGATCGAATTCGATACGACCAAGATGTCAAGCAAGCCGAGCAAGAGGTTCTCAACAGGGCAAAAGAACTCGAGATCCTCGAAAAACGCAAGAAAGACCTACAACGGTTGAGCCCCATCCAAGGGATTGTAACGACGTGGGACGTCAAGAAAGTTCTGAATGCTCGACCGGTTGTCACCGGGCAAGTATTGATGAATATCGCTGATCCAGAGGGCCCGTGGGAAATCGAAATACTCATGCCGGAAAAGCGGATGCGATATCTCGACTACGGATTTGCGACCGAGAGCAAGAAGGACGCTGATGGCAAGGAATATCTGGATGTGGAAGTCATCCTGAGGACCGCTCCCGAGAAAAAATACTACGGCAAACTTTATCGGGATGGAATCGGCCAACGGGCTGAACTCGATGCCGAAGATGGCGCGGTCGTGAAACTTCGCTGCCAACCCAACGATGAAACCCTACTCGAAATCACCCGAAGACCTGGCGTGCAGGTGATGGCCGACGTCAAGTGCGGAAAACGAAGCGTCGCTTTCGTCTGTTTCTACGAAGTGATCGAGTGGATTCGCGCCAACGTACTCTTTTAGAATAAGGCCCAACATGGAATCATCCCATCTCGTTCAACGAGTGTTGACATTCTTGTCGATCACCCTCCTGGGTGTTACTGGAGCGGCTTGGTGGTGGGTATCGAATCAATCCAAACAGCCTGAAGAGCAACTGGCGAAAGTCTCAATCCAATCGCCCGCCGATTCCAGCACATCATCGGCGACAGCGACCACCCTGGACTCTGCCTCCTCCATGGTGGCAACGACCGTCGATTCGGCAGCAAGTTTACCGGTAAGCGTCCAAAGCGAAGTCGCATCTACGCCTGCTTCTTCACTCCGGTTAGCTGCCTATGAACAACAAGAGCAGGAAACGGCTCCAAAGCTTCCTGCAGGCCTTCCTATTCCCGATGCCGGAGTGGCAGTCCCTTCAGCAACCTTACCATCCGCGAACCTCCTCACTTACCAGAGCGGCAGCATCAAATACAAAGGGATCCTGGCTTTCGTGAACGACGTGAGAGTAGTCGCTCAAGCAGAAGGGGTGATCCGGGAATTCCTGGTTGACGAAGGCTCGATCATCGAAAGAGACAAAGTGATCGTCGAAATCGATAATCGTCTCGCGATGGCGGAGCAGCAGGTGTCCCTCAAGGAACTCGAGTCGGCGCAATTGAAGGCGGACGACGAAAGCCAAATCAGATTTGCCGAGGCTGCAGAGAAAGTAGCTGCAGCCGATTACAAGCGAACAGAGGATCTGTTCAAGCGCGAAGTGGCCAATATCGACGAGTACGAACGCAAGCAACTCGAGTGGCAGAAAGCAAAACTGTCTATCGATGTATCCAAGAGGGAAAAGAAAATCAACGAAGCCTCTGTAAGTGTCAGTGAAGCAAAATACAACGCCTCGGGTGTTCAAGTTGAATTGAGAACGATTCGAGCTCCATTCACCGGCATCGTTGCAAAAACCGAGAAGGAAAACTTCGAGTGGGTGAAGGCAGGGGACGAAATTCTACGCCTCGTTTCATTGGAAAAATTCCGTGTGCGCGGCCGTGTGCAAATCGACGATTCACCCAACATCTTGGAACGAGCACCTGCGAAGGTTTTTGTTCAAGTCCAACCCGGTCAAGTAGAAACAGTCGATGGCATCGTCGGCTTTGTGGAACCGGAAACATCAGTAGCCGTCGATGGCAAAAATGAATATGGAGTATGGGTGGAAATCGACAACCGCATCGTCAACGGACAATATCTGTTCCGAGGCAAAATGAATGCAACGGTCGAAATCTATCCCAAGCGATAGGCGACGACTCTCGCAACAGATGCGATCCGTGATCGGAAGGCAAACGACATGACAACGATGGCTGATTCCCTCGTCAACAGCGCGATGCGGCCCCTCCGCCTGCGCCGAAGACCTGACCTGGAATCACGACGCCACAAATATCATGGCCGGGTTTATTGGGTCGTCAAAGAACCCGTAGGACTGAATTACTTCCGCTTCCATGAAGAGGAGTTTGCCATCCTCAATATGCTCGATGGCAAAACTTCCCTGCAAACCATCAAAGAACGTTTCCAGGCTGAATTCGCACCGCAGCGAATATCCCTCCAAGATCTTCAGCAATTCGTTGGCATGCTGCACCGCAGCGGATTGGTCATCTCTCACACCAGCGGTCAAGGCAAACCACTTCGTCGCCGGGGAGAACAAAAGAAGCGACGCGAGCTCTTCAGCAAGCTCTCGAATATCTTTGCCATACGATTTCGTGGGATCGATCCCGAACGAATCCTGACTGCCCTGCTACCCTGGTTCGGTTGGCTCTTCACCACGTGGGCGTTGGTCTTAGCGCTGTGTGTTGGGTTGGCCGCGATTAGTCTCGTCCTAGTGAATTACCAAGAGTTCCGAGGCAAGCTTCCCACTTTCGAAACATTCTTCGCAGCCAACAACTGGATCTACCTCGGACTGACCATGGGGATCGTCAAGATATGCCACGAGTTCGGGCACGGGTTGAGTTGCAAAAAATTCGGGGGCGAATGCCATGAGATGGGGCTGATGTTTCTCGTCTTCACACCATGCCTGTATTGCAATGTCTCCGATTCATGGATGCTTCCCAACAAATGGCAACGCGTCTTTATCGGTGCCGCAGGAATGTACGTCGAATTGATACTAGCTTCGATCGCAACCTTCTTATGGTGGTTTAGTGAAGATGGCATGTTCAACTTCCTCTGCCTTAGCGTCATGTTCATCTGCTCGGTCAGTACCGTCGTCTTCAATGGAAACCCACTTCTACGTTTCGACGGCTACTACATCATTATGGACATCCTCGAAATACCCAATCTCCGACAGAAGGCAAACGAGATCCTAAAGCGTTGGTTCCAAAAGAACTGCCTGGGCCTGGAGTTGCAAGACAATCCATTTCTGCCCCAGCGCAATCGCTTCATGTTCGGCATCTACACCATCGCGTCTTTTATATACCGATGGTTCGTTGCATTCAGCATCATTATGTTTTTAAACGCAGTCTTGAAGCCATATGGACTGCAGTCGTTGGGCAGAGCTTTTGCAGTTGCAGGAGTCGTTGGAATGATAGTACCCGGTTTGACAGCAACCTACAAATTCTTCAAAACCCCCGGCAAAGCCACCAAAATCAAGAGTGGCAATGTGATGACCAGCTTGACGGTCGCAACCGCTATCCTCGGGTTCATCGCCTTCTTCCCGCTCCCATTCTACGTCTACTGCCCAACCGAAATTCAACCGGAAGCGTCGAAAGAAGTTCGAACTCTTTCTGCTGGCAAGATCAAAGGATGGAACAAAAAGCCACAGGACAACGTCCAAAAGGATGAAATCCTGTGTGAGTTGGAGAACTCGGAATTGGAATACCAACGGACCAAAGCTTGGGGCGAGTTGCAGACGGCCCGCATCAAGTTAACGGAACTCGAACGCGTTGCAGCCTCTGACCCCGAGCAGATTAAATACCTGCGGATACAGGAAGGCGAAGTCGAGACGAAATCAAAGTTGTACGCTGTCTTGGATGATAAGTACAGGAACCTCACTGTCCGCAGTCCTATCGACGGTGTCGTCTTCCGTCCACCTCCCAAAGACGACAGCCGTGCTGCGAAGGCCCAAGAGCAACTCCCTTCATGGTCCGGAGATCCATTCGATCCGGTCAATAGCGACATTCACTTCCAAGAGGGTGACCTGATCTGTTTAGTCGCTCCGAAACCTGTCATGGAAGGTGTCATGATCGTCGACCAGCACGATCGGGATCTTTTACGGGTAGGCGACAAGGTCAGCATTATGCTCGAATCCGCCCGCCTCGAGTCGGTCAAAGGCAACATCGTTAGCTTCTCCACTTCGGAGATTAAGGAAGCACCGCTGCAGTTGGCAATCGCTAGCGGAGGAACACTCGATACGAAAACCGACGAAACGGGCCGCACCGTTCCGATGAGTACTTCCTACCAAGTGAGGGTCGCCCTCACGTCCGACGATATCCCAGTTCGCCCCAGCTACAGGGGGGAAGCAAGGGTCCACTTGCAATGGAGATCCCTAGGATGGCGGTTGTATCGTTATTGCATGACCACATTCAATTTTGAATTTTAAAGTTAATTCCCACGAGGCCTTGGAAAAATGGTACATTCGTAGGTCCGAGGTCGCTGAGGACGGTTGTTTGTCGATTTTTCATGGAGAAAGAAAGAATGTCGAGCGAAGTAGAACAAGATCCAGCACAGGAAACTCAGCGCCCGCAACAGCAGGCGGTTCAAGTCCAAGTGAAGGATGAAGATGCGATTGCCCTGTACGCAAATTTCTGCCGCGTTACGGGATCGCCAGAAGAATTGATCGTGGATTTCGGGTTGAATCCACAGCCAGTCGGAATCCCCAAGGATCCGATCCACGTCAAGCAACGAATCATTATGAATTTTTACACTGCCAAGCGATTGCTGGCCGCACTGCAGATGTCGGTACAACGCCACGAAGCTGTCTTCGGCGTTCTCGAAACCGATATCCAAAAGCGACTCCGCGTTCAACAATAGTTGGCGGCTCGCGCTGAGACAATGTTTGTGGAATCCAGGATGCCGCGACCTCCAATCGCGGCATTTTCTTTTTCACTTCGAATTAAAAGCCGAAGCGCTTCATCCACTCGTCCCGCTCCTCGTCGCCAACCGCTCGGTCCTTCCCTTGTTCCGGCGGATCCGCTTTCGGTTCCGTTGCCTCGCATGAGCCAAAGGCCGCCTCGATCGCGTTGATCCATTGGTCTTGATCGTATGGCGTCGCTCCTCGCGCAATCGCCTTGCGCTGCACCGAATGATCCGAGGAGATGACAACCAACGACTTCGGATTGGAGTGTGATACGAGAATATGTTGCAGAAGCTCATCGGCACTTGCCCATTCTCGCGAAAATAGGATTTCTATATCGCGCAATCGAAAGGAACTAGGCAGACGAGAAGGTGCATCGAGCGAATCGAAGATGACCCAAATCAACGGACGTTGCTCGGGTGTCGTGCGAGCTGCCAGTTGAGCTACCAGAGTTTCGCGTCCTCGCTGCAACGTTGGATGATTCTTTTGATTTGGCTGGGCCCAACCCTGACCGAACAGCAGGTTGTATCCATCCACCAATAAGCGACAACGATGGATGGTTTCAGGAATTGAAGGCATGCTCTTCCTCCGTGATCGAACCGCGGTCTTCCGCAAGATCCGGACCGGGGATCGGACGTGTGGATAAACCACTTTGCTTTAGAAATCCAGCTAGGATTTGGTAGCCGAGCGGAGTGAGTATCGACTCGGGGTGAAATTGCACTCCAAATACCGGATGCTCGCGATGCTCGATCGCCATGATGATTCCATCGTCAGTCCATGCGGTTGCCCGTAGCGAATCGGGAATCGATTCAGCGTCGATGACCAGGGAATGGTATCGACCGACCTGGAGCGGACTGGCTAGCCCAGTCATCAATCGAGAATCGCGATGATGAATCCAGGATGCTTGTCCATGAATCGGAACCGGTGCGCGAATGATCCGAGCGCCAAGCGACTGTGCGATGGCTTGATGACCTAAGCAAACTCCCAAGATCGGGATCAAACCGGTGAACCGCCTCACCACCTCCATCGAACACCCAGCATCGTCAGGATCCTTTGGGCCGGGCGAAATGACGATGGCAGTCGGTTTCAGCCGAACAATCGAGTCGGCGGTGATCGCATCGCTTCGCACGACCAGTGTGGTTTGCCCGAGCCGTTGGAGGTATCGGTCCAGGTTGTAAACGAAACTGTCGTAGTTATCGATCAACAGAATCATCGGAGCGCTTTCTCGCCCGCTTCGAGCACTTCGACGATGCGTTCCAGATCATAGACGCACCCACCCCAAGTGCCGCCGCTCACCCGAGTCAATGCCGCCCACAATCGTGTATCCTTCGGCAATCGAGGATCAGGGGACAAACCCGAGTGAGGAGACCGCTCGTCCAAGACGCGTGCTCCTTCGTCCGATGTGAGTTCACGTCCCTCGCAGCCAATGAAATCTACCGATGCCTCAAGAGTGTTTCGATCGATCACAATGCGGATCGTATCACCATCTCTGAGCTTGCTGATAGGGCCGCCCGCCAATGCCTCCGGTCCTACATGCCCGATGCACGCGCCGGTACTGACCCCAGAGAACCGGGCATCAGTGATCACGGCCACATGCTTTCCATATTCCAAATAGCGAAGAGCGCTAGTCAATTGGTAAGTTTCCTCCATGCCAGTCCCCATCGGACCACAACCGATCAGCACCGCAACATCCCCCGCCTTCAACGGGTGCGGATGTTGTCCTTTTGCCGCGGCCACAGCCTCTTTCTCCGAAGTGAAGACGCGAGCGGGTCCGGTCTTGCGGTACACACCATCGGGATCGATCACCGATGGATCAATCGCTGTCGATTTGATCACGGAACCATCAGGGCACAGATTGCCTCGCGGAAAACAGACCGTACTCGTCAGCCCCATTTGCTTGGCGATCGCAGGAGGGATGATGACTTGATCGGGATCGACACCATCGCGATCGATCAATAACTGCCGCATCGCCTCGCGGCGAGGAGATCGTTGCCATCGGTCGAGGATCTCATGCCAGGTCAATCCGGTGACCGTCTTGCAATCGCACCTCGCAATCCCAAGCTCTCGCAAGTGCCACATGATTTCGGGTACCCCTCCTGCCATGAACAATCTGACAGTCGGATGGAAATTCGGACCGTTGGGGAGGACATCCACAAAACGGGCAACCCGTCGATTGATATCGGACCATGTTTCAATGGACGGTCTGGCGATTCCCGCTGCGAATGCAACCGCGGGAACATGGAGCAATAGATTGGTCGACCCGCCGCACGCAGCGTGGACTGCAATCGCGTTATGGAACGAATCCTCGTTGAGGATATCTGCCAGCGTGGTCTTGCGCTGATGTTGATCCCAAAGAATCTTCGCCGACTGCCTTGCGACATCGAGCCAAATCGGTTGACCGCTCGGAGCCAAGGCGGCATGAGGTGCGGTCATTCCGAGCGCTTCGGCAATCACTTGCGATGTGGCAGCAGTTCCCAGGAATTGGCAACCGCCTCCAGGCGAACCACATGCCCTGCAACCTGCCGCGGACGCCTCCTCGAGAGAGATCATGCCATTGGTATAGCGAGCACCGATCGTTTGAACCTTGCCAAGATCCTCGGCGTTGCGTACCGGTAGCGTGACACCGCCGGGCACAACCACGCTTGGCAATTGGGAGCAGCCTGCCAAAGCAATCATCATCGCGGGAAGCCCTTTGTCGCACGTCGCGACTCCGATAATCCCGCGGCGAGTTGGCAACGAACGAATCAACCTGCGGAAAACAATCGCGGCATCATTCCGGTAGGGGAGTGAGTCGAACATCCCTACCGTCCCTTGTGTGCGTCCATCGCACGGATCGCTGACATAAGCTGCGAACGGAACACCACCATTGTCATAAAA
>JAGWWZ010000287.1 GCA_018970165.1 Planctomycetota bacterium
CAACTGAGGAGGGCATGTGAACATGCTTCCGAAGGGAGTGCGATCCAAGCACAGGCGGTCCCGCGTTTTTTCCCTACATGCAAACCGGAAAGCGGTCTGGTGGGCATACAGTGTCTGGAGTTTCAGGAATGAAAAAAGTTGAAGCCGTTGTACGTCACTTCAAATTGGAAGACGTCAAGAATGCCCTTACTGAAAAAGGGATTCACGGAATGACGGTCAGCGAAGTTCGCGGGTATGGTCGTCAAAAGGGGCATACGGAAATCTACCGCGGGACCGAATATGCGGTTGATTTCGTCCCCAAGGTGAAGATTGAAGTGGTCTGCGCAGATGCTAATTTGCAAACGGTCATCGACACCATTGTGGCAACAGCCCAAACCGGGCAGATCGGGGATGGCAAGATTTTCGTGTCGAGCCTCGAGAACGCCGTTCGTATTCGCACTGGTGAAAAAGGAGATGACGCGTTGTAATTTCCTACATCGCGTGTATAGCCTGACTTGTCCTCTCTCCATCCCCAGGTCATCGAAGCGCGTACTCAGTTGGCTGAGGCGCGCATCAAGGCTGCAAATCTCCATGCCTCCGGCGCCACCGGACCGCAGGTCTGTTTCGCTTGGGCCGATTCGGTTGATGCGATCATTCTGCGGTTGATCCAAGCGGCGTGCGAGGGGTTGAGTATCGATCGATCGGCCATTGCGTTTGTCGCTCATGGCGGGTACGGTCGCAGGGATCTTGCGCCCTATTCGGACATCGACCTGATGCTGTTGCATCGAGGCCTTTCCGAACGAGACATATCGCCACTCGCACGACGAATCTCGCAGATGATCGTCGATGCCGGATTCCAGCTTGGATTCTCCGTCCGAACACCCTTCCAGTGCAGGCAGATTGCCTGGATGGACGCGACCATCTTGACATCGATGGTTGAAATGCGATTGCTAGACGGCTCGGAGGCTCTATTCGATCGCTTCGAGCAATCCCTTCGGACAGGTGTCAAATGGCGTTGGCGATCGCTGGCTGGAATGATTGAAAAGGAGCGATTCGAGGAGCGACAGAAGTATGGAGAGACCGAGTTCCTGCTTCATCCCAACATCAAGCGATCCCGCGGCTGTTTGCGAGATGTTCAGATTGTGCGATGGATCGGTTTCGTATGCTTTGGCGAGAAGAGCCCCGAGCAGCTTGTAGATATGGGGATCTTGGCGACCGAGGACTACCAAGCGATCCGCGATGGTTATCAGTATCTTCTGCTGATCCGAAATCAATTGCATTTCATGGCAGGCAGAGCCCAGGACTCACTCGATCGATCCAAACAGATGGAACTAGCGAAGTGGATGGGTTATCAAGGAACCGATGGTGTCCTGCCGGTTGAGGAGTTCATGCAGAACTTCTTCGCAAAAACGAGCGAAGTGCGCTACAGTTCCGCTAACTTCGTCGGCATGGCGAGATCTCGTTTAACTCCTTTCGGATTCGTTTCGAGATTCCTTTGTTTGCCTGTAGGCAACTATCTTCGTTTAGGCATCAAGGAGGTCTGGGCAACTCCTGCGGGTTTGCGACGCATGCAAACAGATCCCGCGAAAGTGCTCGAGTTGATGCAAGTTGCCAACCGATACAATCGCAGGATTGAGCATCGCACTTGGCGCACGATTCGACAAGGCATGCTTCGTCGTCCGGAGAGTCCCGTTGGGAGCGAAGCGAACGAACGATTTCTAAAACTCATCAGCGAACCAGGAAGGCTTGGAGAGATTCTACGCAGACTACACGAGTTGCGAGTCTTAGAGCAGATCATCCCTGCGATGCGACACGCCCGCTCTCTCCTACAATTTAACGAGTATCACAAATACACGGTCGATGCTCATTGCATCCGAGCTGTCGAAGCAGTAGGAGCATTCGCAAAGCGAAACGACTTCCTCGGAACACTCTACCGCGGACTCAAAGACAAGATGATATTGCATTTGAGCCTGCTGATACACGATCTGGGCAAGGGGTTTACGGAGGACCACAGCGAAGTGGGTAAGGTGATTGCGGAGGAGACCGCCGAGAAGTTGAAACTCTCCGATGCGGATCGTGAGCTGACAGCTTTTCTCGTCCATCAGCACTTATTGATGACCCATACCGCGTTTCGCTTCGATTTGACCCAGAAGTCCACGATCATTCGCTTTGCGCAACAGGTCGGATCATTGGAGCGATTGAAGTTGCTCGCCCTGTTGTCTTGTGCCGATTTGGATGCGGTAGGACCGGGGGCGCTCAACGAGTGGAAACTCAACTTGATTCACGAACTCTATGTGGCCACTGAATCGCAGTTGCGTACTGGAGATGTTCCTGATCGGGAATCGGAGCAACATGCAACGCTTCGTTCTGCGGTCATGGCGCAACGCACGATCCAAGAACGGGACGATCCCTGGTGGGCCGAGCAGATCGCCAGTATTCCGACCAATTATCTGACGCATCTCAAGGCGAAGGAACTGGCCGACGAGCTGCGCCGCATCCAGAGACTGTCCAACGAGCGCCCCGCTGAATCATGGGCCACCTATCTGGCGGATCAAAACGCTACCGAGTATGTCATTGCCGTTCACCCCGAACGATCATCGGGGCTTTTTCATCGCGTTACTGGTGCGTTGACCAGCAAAGGAGTCAGCATTCTGTCGGCTGACATTCACACTCAGCCCGGCCCGATCGCCTGGGATCGCTTTGTGGTGGAAGATTTGGATTACGCAGGCATCCCACCCACTCAGCGCCTTCAGGAGGTTTGTCGCGCAATCGTCGGAGCGATCGAGAATGAGAATTCCAGCCCTCCCCCCTTTCGGAGAACTTGGAAAAGCAAGATATCTGCTGATGCGGCTATCTCCAGAACGCAGCCAACGCAAATCCGGTTCGACAACACCAGTTCGGACGAATTCACGATCATCACGGTTTTCGCGTACGATCGAACCGGCCTGCTGTACGATATTTCCAAGACATTGTTCGATTTTCAGCTCGATTTGCAGGTTGCAAAGGTCAGCACCCATCTCGATCAAGTCGTCGACGTTTTTTACGTGACCGATTTGGAAAGCAAGAAGGTGACGGAACCGACTCGACTGTACACCCTGCGGCAGAGGTTGCTGCGAGCGATTGAGAAGCAGCGAATCGAGTGATTGGAACCCTCCCAGGGAGTTCACTCACCACTTCAAGTAAGGGGAGGTTTTGTGCCGCTAAAGAGGGTGTAAAACTGTAAATTCCAGCGAAGAATTGACTTGAATCTTCACTATAGTTATAAATCTAGTGCCGGTAAACACTCTGGCAATTGTTCTTTTTCTTTTCGTTTTTAAGGAGACTTGC
>JAGWWZ010000104.1 GCA_018970165.1 Planctomycetota bacterium
CCTACTTCGCCAGGACGGCCGCGTTCGAGAATCAATTCGTTGATCACGAAGTTCGGATCCGATGGGTTGAGTCCCAGCAGGCCGTTGGGATGCTCCGGGTTCGGAGGAGACATGAGTGCTTCCAATCGCAGGAAGTGTATGGAGTCACTCGGAGGCGTGAACTCAACGATGTAGGTGTCCCGATCCGGACGATCGGGTACAGCATGCACGGAGCGATCGGACTCGATGGTCAAGGGTGCCTTGCTCTCGGCAGTCGCCTGGATGGGAACCGCATGTTGCCATTTCGCTTCTACGACGGCGGCATATTGATCGCGCAGGCGGTTGATGGAGTCAGTGGCTCCCTGGCGTTGAGATTCCAGCCGTACCAATTCCGATTGCTGAGCGAAGGTTGGGAGAGACAATCGAGGTTCGTCGTCGTATCGGTCAGCATCTTCGGTCTGATTGAAGATGGCATAGAACCTGTAGTAATCGTCGATGGTGATCGGGTCGTATTTGTGCGAGTGGCATTTCGCGCACCCCATCGTCAACCCCATCCATACTTGGATGGTGGTATCGATTCGATCTTTGACAGCGGCGATGCGGAACTCTTCGTCGTCCGTACCTCCCTCGTCGTTACTGAGGGTGGCCCGATGAAATGCGGTCGCAATTCGCTGATCGAGCGACGGGCTTTCCAAAAGATCTCCCGCGAGTTGTTCGATAGTGAATTGATCGAAGGGCATATCGCGATTGAGAGCATCGATCACCCAATCGCGATAGGGCCACATATCGCGTTTGAGATCCTTTTCGTAGCCTTTCGTGTCGGCATATCGGGCCAGATCCAACCACAACCGCGCCCAATGTTCGCCGAATTCCGGTCGCTCTAGCAGTTCGTTGACCAGGGTTTCGATCGCTCGGTTTGGATCGGCTTGGGAGTCTTGAACAAACTGCTGTACCCGAGCGGCACTCGGAGGAATTCCGATCACATCCAAATGAATGCGGCGAACGAGGGTATAGGGATCCGCCGGTGAAGCAGGTTGCAATTGATGAGAACGGAGCCCCTGCAAGACCCAAGCGTCGATCGTTGATCGAGCCCATGGGTCCGTTGAAGTCTCGGGAAGCGGTCTTCGCGACGGAGGTGCAAGAGACCAATGCGGTCCCCACATTGCCCCTTCATCGATCCAACGCTTCAAGATTTCCTTCTGGGACTGCGTCACCGTCTTTCGAGCGGATGGTGGAGGCATCACCTGCTCTGGATCATCGCTGACGATGCGGTCCCAGAGTGCGCTTTGGTGCGCACTGCCGGGCACAATCACCGAACGAGCGGTCTGCTCGTCATCGAGTCGTAGATCGGCTTGGCGATGGGCTGCGTCGGGACCGTGGCAATGAAAACAATGCTCGGAGAGAATCGGGCGAATATGGAGCCCGAAATCGATGCTCTTTGGGGCTGGTTCCTGTGCCGTGGATATCGTACCAAAGTTCATGGCGAACCACACAGACGACAACCACATTCCGCAACGAACCAATCGGCCTCGCACATTGCGGACGTGCCGAGGTTGAACGCTGCTTTCAGATCGAGGGCTGTCATTCATTTCTTTATTCCTCAACGGCACGAACGATATAACGAGCACCGCTTTGGAGATGGCGATGCAGGGCGCGCTGTGCACGCTTGGGATCATTGTTCAGTAATCCATCGATGATCTCCAAATGTTCCTTGGCTTCTACCACCACGAAGGCAAGATCCGGACTCGATTGTTCCCAGAGCCGATTCCAGGCAGCATCGCGAATGGCACGAACCAACACCATGATGCGATCGAGTTCATCGGCCAAGAATTGGTTCCGGGTTGCGTTGCGAATCAAGTCGTGCAGCAGCGTGTCCGATTTCTTGACCAGTTCGATTTCTCGCCGACTGATCGGGAGCGATAACTTCGATTGCCTTTCCATTTGTTCTCGGAGCGATTGCAGTTTCGTTTTGGGGATGCGACCGCACGCGGTCACGATCGCGAGGGTTTCGAGTCGTCGTCGTACTTGGCAGATATCGCGTACTTCGCGGGGGGAAAAGGGACGAACAACGGCACCGCAATTCGGCTTCACGACCAGGACCCCCATCCCGGCCAGGGTGCCGATCGCTTCCCGGATCGGGGTTTGACTTACCTGGAATTCGCGGGCGAGCCGATCGGTGACCAATCGATCGCCGGGCAGGAATCTGCCACTGAAGATCTGCTTGAGGATCCCCTCGACGATTCGAACGCGGTTGGGGCCTGCCTCGCCCTTCTCCGGCGGATCGCTATTTTCTCGCAGCGTCTTGGCTTTCATAACTTCACTTTCCTTGGGTTTCCACTCGATTGTATATAATCGGAGCCATTTTGTATGCAGGCCACTCGCCGACTTTGGCCCGGCATTTGCGTTGCCAAGGGGGACCGGCACAGTCAACTGCCAATACGAGCACGCGAAACGACAGGAGATTAGGTTCATGGCATTTCGAATGGACAAATTAACGATTAAGGCCCAGGAAGCGATTGTCGGAGCTCAGTCGATGGCGAGTTCTTCGGGCAATCCGGAGATCGAGGGGTTCCATCTTCTGTCGGCACTGTTGCAGGACCAAGGGGGAGTGGTTGTTCCCTTGCTCAAGAAGATCGGGGCTCCCGTAGACAAAATTCAATCGACGACCGAGAGCGAGATCAAACGCTTTCCTCGCTCGAGCGGGGGGCGGCAACCGGGTATCGGTCCCCAGTTGCAAAAGTCGCTCGAAGCGGCGGGCACCGCTGCCGAAGGGATGAAGGACGAGTTCATCAGCACCGAGCACTTGCTGATCGGATTGTGCCGCGGGGATAAGAACGTATCGGAGTTGCTCAAGTTGCTCGGAGTCACCGAGAAAGAGATTTTGGCTGGCCTGCAATCGGTTCGCGGAAGCGCGCGAGTCACCGACCAAAGCCCGGAAGGAAAATTCCAGGCGTTAGAAAAGTACGGCGTCGATCTCGTCGCGCTCGCGGCCAAGAACAAACTCGACCCGGTCATCGGTCGCGATAGCGAAATCCGTCGCGTGATTCAGGTTCTCTCGCGACGCACGAAGAACAACCCGGTATTGATCGGCGAGCCTGGAGTGGGCAAAACGGCGATTGCAGAAGGGTTGGCCCAACGGATCGTGCAAGGGGACGTACCTCAATCGCTGAAGAACCGCCGAGTGATCGCGCTCGACATGGGTGGCTTGGTTGCCGGGACCAAATTTCGGGGCGAATTCGAAGAGCGACTCAAGGCGGTGATTCGCGAAGTAAAGGATGCCGAAGGAGAGGTGATCCTTTTCATCGATGAACTTCACACTGTGATCGGTGCTGGCTCGGCCGAGGGATCGAGCGATGCGGCACAACTACTAAAGCCCGAGTTGGCTCGTGGGCAATTGCGATGCATCGGTGCAACAACTCTCGATGAATACCGCAAACACATCGAGAAGGACGCAGCACTTGAACGCCGATTCCAGCCGGTCTATGTCGGTGAACCGTCTGTCGAGGATACGATCACCATTCTTCGCGGTTTGAAGCCGCGCTATGAAGTCCATCACGGGGTCAAGATCCGCGATGCGGCATTGGTCGAAGCGGCCAAGTTGTCCCATCGTTACATCGCAGACCGTTTCCTTCCGGACAAAGCGATCGATTTGGTCGACGAAGCGGCCGCTCGGTTGGCTATGGAGCGGGACAGCGTTCCTGCCGAAATCGATTCGCTGCAACGGCGTTTGAGGCAACTGGAATTGGCCCAGCGACAACTCAAGGAAGAGACCGACGAAGAGATCGATGAAGCGCTCGAACAGATCGAGCAAGAGATGGCCGATGTGCAGCGCGAACTGGCGAGTTTGCGCGAGCAATGGGAATCTGAAAAGCTTGGGCTGTCCGATGTAAAATCGGTGCGTCGTGCACTCGATCAGGCAGAAGCTGATTTCCGAAACTTGGAAACGTCGATCAAGGACAAACAGTCGACCGGCATCGGCGTGAACGAAGCCGATTATCAAAAACTGTTCGAATTGGACCAGAAGCGGCGCAAGCTTCGCGAACAAGTCGAGCAAGAAGACGAAGTCGAGGAGAAGCACGAGACCGAGCATCCCAAGCTTTTGCGGACCGAGGTTACCGCAGATGAAATCGCAGCGGTAGTCAGTTCATGGACCGGCGTCCCCGTCTCCCGCATGCTCGAATCCGAGAGAAACAAACTGCTCGTGATGGAAGATCGATTGCATCAACGGGTTGTGGGTCAGGAAAAGGCGGTCGAAGCGATCAGCGATGCAGTACGTCGAAGCCGTAGCGGTTTGGGGGATCCCAACCGTCCGATCGGATCGTTTCTGTTCCTTGGACCAACGGGTGTTGGAAAGACCGAACTGTGCAAGGCGCTCGCCGAAGTAATGTTCGACGACGAGAACGCCATGGTTCGCATCGACATGAGCGAATTCATGGAACGGCACACCGTGTCGCGATTGGTCGGTGCCCCTCCGGGATATGTCGGCTATGAGGAGGGTGGGCAACTGACCGAAGCGGTGCGACGTCGTCCCTACAGCGTGGTGTTGCTCGACGAGATAGAAAAGGCGCACAACGATGTATTCAACATCTTGCTGCAGTTGCTAGACGATGGGCGTCTGACGGACGGCCAAAACCGAACTGTCGATTTCACCAACACGATTGTCGTCATGACCAGCAATGTCGGAAGCCAGATGATTCAGCGCATTGCTGACGAGGGTGGAGGCAGCGAAGAAATGCACCAAGCGATTCAGGATTCACTGAAGGCTAGGTTCCTGCCTGAGTTCCTCAACCGCATTGATGACATTATCGTTTTCGAACCGTTGCGTCGCGAACAAATCCAGAAGATCGTAGGTCTACAGTTGAAGCGATTGGAGAAACAGTTGGCGGAGAACCATTACCGGCTCAGCGTATCCGATCGGGCGATCGCAGCGATCAGCATGGAAGGATACGATCCCGTGTATGGTGCGCGACCGCTCAAGCGAGTGATTCAAAAGCGATTGCAAAACCCGATCGCAAGCGAACTGCTGCGGCATGATGATTCCCATGGGGGAAGTATCCATGTCGACTACGCCAACGACGAATTCCAGATTCAAACGTTGCCGAGTTAGTGAATATGCGTTTGGCGTAGACGAGCGAGTCCATCGAGGACGGCACGCTGCTTGCCATCGCTACCGATAAGACCCGCGTTCGGGAACGGGTGCTCCACGGCATCAGAGGCTTGATTCCAGATGATGCCATGGACGGTACTTTTCGCCATGAGCATTTGGACTACTTCCATCCCGTTGGCGGGTAATCGTTCTGCGGGGCGTGCCATGATAGTCGCCTCGATGTCCCTCACTGGTTCGCTGCGATCCTCTTGGCATGGGAATCTCCAAGTTGAAACGATTTGCGATTTAGAACTTGCCTCAGCATCTCTCTGGGTCACAGCAGGCGTGGAAACGACTGCCATGAGGGGCAATCCCAAGATGTTCCAGTGATCGATCAGGTCGGAAATATCAATCAAATCACGCGGAAGTGATCCGCTGGGCCAGTAGTTTAGGTTGAGTTCGAGCGCCAAGCCTGACAAGCCAAGATCGAGTCTCAGCAAAGCATCGGCAAAGTGAAGAGGACTAAATGCATCTGCTCGCTGAGAGAGAAATTCAGCCCAAGGCGTATCGATATTGACGATGACCGGAGTCTTTGGGTCCAGCGTGCGCACGGTTTGAATCAAGCTGACTGCCAATTGCAGGATTTGCTGGTCGGTCAGGCCGAGTGAATTGGGTGAATTGAGTCCTGCGCCCGCAGACCAAAGATGAACCTGGCCGCGATAACGAGTTACCATCTTGGAAGCATGTTCACACGTGGCACGCTTGAGTGATTCAAAGTCGCTGAACAGGTAAAACCATTTCGGGATAGCGTGTTGCTGCAGATTCAGCAGAGGACCAGCGAATACTCGTAGTGAACGATCTCTCGCCCATTGCAGTTGCGCATCGATTCTGCTCATGATCTCTTCGGAATTATTCGCTTCAATATGCCCCATCTCCATCGGAACATTCAAGGTGTTCATGATCGGAAGCAGAAGATCCGCTTCCTGAGCCCATGTTGCAGTTGGGGTGATACGAGTGCCGAGCAACGTGCTCAGTTTCGGCTCTTGATGATGCCTTGTTTGGAGCGACTGCGAAATGAATGCTCGGGACAATGGCTTGGATGCCCCGATCGCCAAGTCAATCGATTTTTGTGCTAGTTCGCACAAAGCCGCAGGCTGATCCGTTGACAATATGGCCTGAATAAAAACGGAGATCGACTGATCGATCATGGAGGTGAAGGCGTCGGGAAGCTTCAGCCCCACCCGTTGCCAATCCAACCCCCGTCCCCGAATTCTATGTAAAGTTCCCCTGGCGAGTTCCAACTGTAGCCAGTACGGCTCTTCAGAGCATCGCAATGAACTGGTGGTTAGCAGTATCGGCCCGTACTCTTTGGTAGGCCATACAATCGATAGCTTTCCAGAATCATTGACGTCACGATCGATGACTAAGCAATCATCTTCGATTCGATTTCTTCCCAGCCATGGAATCCCTTCCAAGCCAGAAATGTAAGCAGTACTCCATATTTGCGGGTCATAATCCATCGAATTCGTAATTCGAAATCGCATTTGACCCATTTATTTCCAACCTGTTCTACTAATCAAAAGTGTTGCCTGTCGAGTAACGTGCGCGAGACAACGCTCTGAAGTGTACTAGAAACCAAGCTGAGCTTCAATTTGGCATCGAGCTGACGGGGGCCGTTAGAAACAGATTTGTGCTGTAAAAACCATCGGCAACCAAGACACCATTACTTGCCCAAGCTATGGAGCATTGCTGGAGTTACATGGAGGAACGGGCTATACTTTCGGAAAGAATAGGTTTGACTGGCATTACGGGTTGTTTTCGAGTCACAGATAGCACTTCCTGATGTCTCTTTGAACGCTGATGTCGCTATGAATACCACGAAATCTTCCGTAGAAATTGCTGATCTTACCGTCGCTTATCACCGCAAACCGGTTCTGTGGGAAATCAATCTCGAGATTCCCAAGGGAGCGTTGGTAGGTATTGTCGGGCCAAACGGTGCGGGGAAAAGTACCCTGCTGAGGGCCATGCTCGGCCTCGTACCCCAAGTCTCTGGGGAAATTCGAATTCTGGGAGGTCACATCTCGGAAAACCGCTCTCGGATCGCCTACGTCCCACAACGGGAAAGTGTCGACTGGGATTTTCCAGCCTCAGTACTTGATGTAGTGATGATGGGACTGTATCGAGAAGCGGGTTGGTTTCTGCCAATGCGCGTAGACCACCGACGGAGAGCGATGCAAGCGATGGAGCAAGTTGGAATTGCGGATCTGGCTTCGCGTCAAATCAGCCAATTGTCAGGAGGTCAGCAACAACGCACGTTTCTTGCCAGAGCTTTGGTGCAACAAGCAGATGTATTCCTACTCGACGAACCCTTTGCAGCCGTAGATGCCGCAACGGAGCAATCCATTATGGATCTACTCCGTAAATTGCAGTCGGAAGGGAAAACGGTGCTGGTGGTGCATCACGATCTGCACACGGTGCCTCTTTACTTCAACTTTCTAGTGCTCATCAATGTCCGCGCAGTAGCTTGGGGAAACACATCAGATGTCTTCACACCAGAAAATCTCAAGCGAACGTATGGTGGTCGATTGACGATTCTCGATGAAGTGACCGAGGCGATGAGACGTAGCGTTGTGCAATAATCTCGTGAGCAGTAGCGATAGGGCGAAGTCAGGGAAGTAGCCACGAACAACGTGCTCACCGCCAAAAAAAAAAGGGGCTTGCAACGATCTGCGAGCCCCTTTCAACTTTCTTTTGCTGTCAGCAAGCCATAAGCCTACTGGAGCGAGTCTGCGTCATAAATGTCGCCACCGTCTCTGGTTCCCATCGCGCCCCATGCACCGTATGGGCTCGGTCCGTTGGATCGGGCGCCGTCGAGACCGAGAGGTGGATCGCGGCTCAAGTCACCCGTGTTGACGGTACTGGTGATGAATCGAGTCCCGTTATCCACGAAGCAAACGTGCACGCCGTTTCCATGGTAGCTACTTGCGGAGAAGACACCCCAGTCCCAATCCCCAGCACCTGCGTTGCAGGATGCGGCATTGGGAGGCAGAACGGTTGTGAATCCGCTGAAGCTTGGGTGACCATCACCCCAACGGATACCACGCCAGTGGCCACCGAGGTCACCAGAGATGTACTTATCTCCTTGAACCAAGTTGCGGCATTGCACGATGCCCGCTCCGGTGTTCACATTGCCGCGATTCACAGCCATGCCACCTTGGACGCGGAACTTGCCTTGCCCCCAGCCGAGGTTTTGGCTGGCACTTGTACCCACTTCTCCGAGCATCGCGGTGTTGGAGGTACCGTCGGTGCACTCAGCCATGCGGCGTTGATAACGTCCTTGAAACATCCCACGGTTGGCACCTGGGTGCCAATTGACGTGGTTATTCTCGGTGGTATCGCCGTAACACATTACATAATTATTTCGGGCGCAACCATCATCCAGCCAATTCGCATCCGGATTAAATTTCCCTGGATCAGATGGACAACGCAGGTTAGCAACTTGGGTTCGCCAAGGCAGATAGGGCCCTTGGTTGGTGCCTGGGGCCATTTCCCAAGGCCAGAGGAATACAGTGATCGTCTGGTTATTGAATGGATTGCGATAGGGGATGGTGAAAATCTGGTCGTAAAGTGCCTGCTGCTCCATCTGCGGCAGAACCGACAGAATCCCTGACCATCGATTGACACCCATACGCGGAATACTTGGATCTGGGTCCATCCCAATACCTCGTTGGGCAGGACCACCATAGCCGTGAGGCAGCCGCTTGTAGGCTGACTCGTAGTTAAGGTAGGCCAATCCTACCTGCCTGATGTTGTTGCTGCACGACATGCGACGTGCAGCCTCCCGTGCGGCTTGAACCGCCGGAAGCAAGAGCCCTACGAGAACTCCGATGATGGCGATCACCACCAAGAGTTCGACGAGCGTAAAGCCATGTACATACCTACGCTTCATATAAATACCTCGAGAAAATAAAGGAAAAATTTGTGCCAATGGACACAAAGCTACCAGTAGAGGTTAGCTTGTGGCATCTTTTCGGGCAAGGGAACACTCATTCCGGACATGAAGATTTTCTCGATTTTGCGGATTTTTCCGGTCTGGCCTGGGTGGCAACTACCGTTGTCAAAATCGAATACCGCCACCGATGTTGACGAAGAAATTTGGGGAATCCTCCCCGATACCCCATCCGAAACGAGAGCCGATTTCAAGGTTTCGATGAATCAAGTAATGGGCGCCAGGACTGATGAAGTGCTGGACCGTCTCCCGCTCGCGTCCCTGGCTAAAAACGCCGAAATACTCGACATGGGTCTTCCAGTGTTCCCCCACAGGCACCTTCAGGACGGTTGAAGGTGACCAGACATTGAAATCGTCTCCTTCAAACCCCCCAGTCGTGTATCGCATGGCACCATCGAGCATCCACCTATTTGCGAACGTCCAACCGCCTACATAAACCAACCCCAGATTGGTTTTCGTCTGCTCTCCCGCCACCGGCGTGTAGCCAACGACTAGCAAAGAACTCTTCGGGAGCCAACCGAACTGATTGGTCATCCCGTACTTGAGTCCATAGCTGACATTCGTTTCCTCTTCCAGCATCGGTTCATCCGGAAGATCGTCGGCCACATTTGCGGAAATTGGGTTCCCCGCTCCTCCGATCTCGTAGTTCGTGCCGAATCGCCACTCCATTCGCTCGGTAACGCCATAACGAACCAACAACTCAGGGAGACTGTGGGTGTCGTACACTCGGCGATTGTCGATAAACGAATAAGCCGATTCCAAGATCCAGCGTTGTTGACCAGCCAAAGACGTCGCTGGAGTGAACGAATCCCGATCGGTTTCAATCTCCTCAGTCGACCAAGTCGATCCATCATCCAGACGCAGCGGTTCCATTTCCTGAGCACGGATGCTCAATTGCAAACCGAACCATCCTGCCAAAACCGCTAAGACGATCGCTGAAAAACGCATCCTTGTTCCCTCGTTTCCTCTGACGCAATCGTTTCCATGACTACGATGACGATCCATGCAATAGCACCGTCTATCGTCACCTTTCTGAGCAATGGGTTACCATCGTTGAACGGGTGCCGATTGTAGTGGCAGTCGTTTTCTCATCGCCTCACATGAGCACCTTGCCATGGATTGCTAGCAAAGGGGGGTGATTTGTCAGGCCAACGCACCCATGGTCGAGGAACCCATCGCTCAATGGCCAGCTTGCAGGCCCGCTTGCAATTGCCCGAGCGATGTTTGGTGAGTCTGTAATCTTTGTCGGAAAAGGGTATTGTCGGGAGAGTTTTTCAGTGCGGATTGTTGCTCGAGGACGGCTCGCTCGAGGAGGGCGCGAGCTTGTTGCGGCTTTTGATCTTGGAGGGCGATATTGGCAAGATCATGAAGTGCTGTTGCGAGACTGCTTTGGGATATCGGATCCGAGTGTATACGGCAGATAGTTTCCAGGGTCTGCGCCGAGGTTTCGAACGAATGTTTCGCCTGCTTCCTGGCTCCGATGACGAGTTGCGATTGCCCGAGACTGTTGATGGCAGCGGCGTATTCGAAACGGAATCGCAGATTGCCTGGATCTTGATTCATCAATTTTTCCATGGTGTTGGTAGCATCGCGGAAGTGATCTACGGCAATCTGCTCTCGATGGAGGCGATGGGCGTTCAGCCCGAGCGCCAAATAACATTGCGCGAGCTGATGTTGCATGAGGGCCGATCCGACTTCACTTGAGTCAGTACGTTTTGCGATAGCGGCAGCCGATTCGACCAGTTGCTGCGTTATCTCGGGGTGGATGCTTTCAAGATTGCCGTTGTCGAGCAGGCAGGCGACGAGTTTGCGGCGCACGAGCATGTTGGGTTCAGGCTGTGCCCCCGGGTTCTTTGGAGAGGAGTGCAACGCTCCAATGGCACACAAGAGCTCTTTTTCGGCTGCAATTCGGTATCCGAGATGGGCTTGCGCAAAGCCCATATCCAATCGGATTAATGCTTCATACCAAGGATGCGAGGCGGCGGCTTGGATTCCCCAGGCAGATCGCAGTTGCTGCTCGTCAACGAACGCCTGCAATTCACTCAAAGCTTGCTCGATAAGCCCTAAACGAAAACGGTGCTTGGCGAGATCGTGATGCGCGAGATACAACTCATCCGACGTTGCGAGCGAGTCTTGGCGAGCGACCCAATCAGTGATTTGTCTTTTTGCCCCCTCCAACTCTTCCAATACCTCTTTGTCGGACGATCCTATGGCATGAAGTGCTGCGAGTCGACGCTTTAGGCTACCCGCTTGGGACTGAAAGGCGGTGTGGGTTTGAGCTTGTTTGCTCAAGGATTCCAGGTAACCCACATAGGATCGATAGAATTCCCTTTGAATGGATTCCGTTCCTGGTCTCAGTTGCAATTGCTCCAGAATGGGGCCTCCGAGTGCTTCAAGCGTTTGATCAGCCGACTGGAGCTGATGCGTTGTTTGAGCGATCTTGGAAGCCAATTGGAGGTTTCGGTAGGACACCCACGCGAGTGTAGGGGCGAGGATGATCGTGATCGCTAACAGGAAGATCGACGCGATCGCCGACCATTGCGGATTGCGACGCACAATGCGACTCAGGTTCTGAAGCATCCCCGGTCCTTTAGCCAGGGACCGGCCGCCCGACAAGAAGCGACCGAGATCTTCGGCAAAGAGCTGTGCTGTTGCGTAGCGTTCTTCTGGGTACTTGGAGATAGCTTTGAAGAGGATGTTTTCGAGGGTCTTAGAAACGGCTGGATTGCGGCTTCTGACAGACGGCGGACTGCTGACCCGTATTTGCTTGAGCATCTCGAAGCGATCCTCGGAATCGACTACGGGATGCAACGTTAGCATCTCATATAACGTGACACCCAAAGAGTAGACATCGGTTCGCTGATCGATCCAGTGGGATTTACCCGACGTTTGCTCAGGGCTCATGTATTTGAGCGTCCCCATCACATCGCCTGGTCCGGTCAATCCGCTATGCCCAACCATCATTGCAAGGCCGAAATCGGTGATCCACAAATTCCCTTGCCGATCGAGCAGCAGATTGGATGGCTTTATGTCCCGATGGATGATTCCGTGTTGGTGAGCGAAGTGGAGGGCTTCGGCTGCCTGCGCCACGAGTTCCACGACAGCGCGGACGTAACCCGGGCTTTGGATTGCTCGGTGGACCGATTTTAGTCTTGCTCTCTTCGCCTTGGTCCTTCGCGCACCGATTCCCGATGGAACAGAGGACCTGTTGAAGAGATTCCTTGCCAGTGAGGATTGGTAGGAGTTTCTGCTTTCTTCGAATGCGGTTTCAGGGCCCATGGAGCTATCGGCAGGCACCACATGCTCGAACGTGAATTCCGGATCTGCCTTGATGCGACGAACTGCTTTCTCGAGCGAGATGCCATCGATCAGTGGCATGCTGTAGAAGTAGATCCCCTCTTCGTTGCCAACGCTGTGGACCGAAACGATGTTCGGATGGTTCAACTGCGCGGCCGCTTGAGCTTCGTTCTGAAATCGCGCGATCTGTTTGCAGTCCCAGGTAGCGGCATTGGGGAGGATCTTGAGAGCGACGATGCGATCGAGGGAGAGTTGTTTCGCCTTGAAAACGATCCCCATACCGCCGCGACCGATTTCCTCGAGCAACTCATAATCTCGCAGTTTCTTCGGAGGCTCTACCCATTTGCGATTCTCGGAAGGCTTGACCGTTGAAGGTTTCTCTCGTTGGGTGAGTTTCTCGCTCGCGTCGGGGTGGACCTGTTCTGGAATATGCTTTCGTATTACAGTTGCGAGGTCTGGGAAATCGGCGCACAGTCGCTCGATGTCTGCATCTTCCCCCTGCTCCAGCCAGTCCAGATACCGCTCGAGAGCTACGGTCAAGCGTTTCTGCTGATCATCGCTGAGCGTAAGGGGTGCTGTGTTGGAAGCGATTTTCATCACGATCCGCGATCTCGAGGGTGGCCACTGTTTCGTTGCAAAGCTGACTACGCGGGATTGCGATAGGAACTGTCAATTTGTTCAGCAAGTTGTTCTTGTGAGTACCGAATCTTGGCACCCCCGGCGTAATGCCGTACCTGATTTCGGCCGCCATGCTTGCAGGCGTACAAAGCTTCGTCGGCTCGCTCAAACAAGCTCTTGGCTTCTGATGCATCCATCTTCGATGTCGCCAACCCGATCGATGCGGTGGCTCGCAACGTGAACTCCAGATGCTCAACGGTTGTCTGTTCGATCTTTGTTCGAAGTCGTTCCATTACTTGCATCGCCATCTCGGGGACCGTGTTGGGGAACAAGACGCAGAATTCCTCACCGCCATACCGGAAAGCCATGACGTCAGGTTCATTGCGGATTACTTCCATGATCAAACGACCTACTTGCTGAAGCATCGCGTCGCCAGCGGCATGTCCATATTGGTCATTGAGCTTCTTGAAGTGGTCGATATCCAAAATAGCGATCGACAATGGCGTATTGGTAGAAGTCGCACGAGTGAAGAATTCGTACAGCATTTGTTCGAAGTAACGGCTGTTGTACAGGCCGGTCATTCGATCGGTGATCGATTGGCTGTACAACCGAGTCTTGTTCAGGTTCACAGCAGCCTGGTCGGCCAATCCCATCAACAGCGCGATATCCTCATCCGTAAACCGTCCCAACGGATCGAGGACCTTGTTTCCGTTTTCATCGAGGGTGACTTTATTGGTCATGTTGATCACTCCTTCGAGTTCGTTTCCGTAGAGGATCGGCACGCTGGCCATGCAGTAGACCGTGTGTTGTCCGACCTGCGGAATGCGGGTGCGATCGTTAACTCGAATAGGCTTTCGCAGTTTCGCGCACTCGCCAGCGACCCCTTCTCCAAGCTCGAAGGATTTGGTTTCGACCAAACCGTTGTTGATCTCGTCTCGAACCTCGGTCGGAATGTTGCCCCAGACCACGCGGATCTCGAGCTTGCCTGTGACCTTGTTGTAGATCATCAGGTTTCCTTTTTGGGTCAACAGGCAGTCGACCGCGCGATTCAATGTTTCGATGCACAGCTTCTTAAAGTCGTTGACGTTGGCGATCTGCTGATTGATGTCATACAGCGTCTGAATGTTCTTGAGGATTCGCTCATTCTTTTCGTACTTCAGAGTCGAGTCGATGTTGGTGATGGCGATCGAGGCGAGTTCCTGAATGAACTTGAAGTCGCTCTCCTGGATCTGGGTCCCATCTTCGCGGGCTCCAATCGTGAGGATCCCGAGGACCTCGCCGCTCTTGATCAGCGGACACCAGATATCGGACTTGAGCACTTCCAGGTTCCATTGCTGCCACGCGTGCTTGAATCGCGGCCCATGTTGCATGTCGCGGACACTGAACACATTTCCCTGTTGGATCAGTTGCCACAGTAGGCCATTGTTCTTAGGAAACTTGAACATGTAGATCGACTCTTCGAGCCCGGTGGGGTGGAGGAATCGCTCGTCGAGACCGTAATAAGCTTTGACTCGGTAGAAATCCTGAGTGTTCTCGAGATCATCCTTGAGAAGGACCGACGCGTTGACGATACTGTACTTTTCTCGCACAACCGCCATGAAGGTTTCGAGCAGCTGTCGCAGGTTGAGGATGTTGCTGAACCCTTTTCCGGATTGCAGCAAGGCACGCATCTCAAAAATCTCAACGTCCTGCTGAAATGCCTTGCTCTTGTAGTAGTCCAACTGCTCGAAGGATTTATCATCCACAACGGTCTTGGTCGGAACAGCGATCTGGCTCGCACCCTTGGTCGTTGGGGCCTCAGATAAACTCTGCTCCCTATCGTTTTCTCGGGTCGGAACCCGGTTTTCGCCGGACCCCATACGCATCAAACCTAGATTCGGGAAAAAGCCGTTGGTACTGTCCAGGGATTCCAAGATTTGCGACATAACTAAAAGTCTGTTCGTGTTAGGACCATTCTTGCGGTGACGGTGGTGACATTCCGACGGCGACTGGGAAGAGCTCTCGCAACTCCCGCCGACGGATACAACCATCACATACCCCTAGGTTAGAAATCCTTCGCGGACCAAGCATTTGCCAGGGTTTTGGTGGTCCCAGAAGCCTCTGGAATGTCCCTCTTGACGGTTATTCCGTCTGGGGGGGCGGGATTGTAGTGTGCCCCCCTACCGTATTTGCCGTTGCCATGGTGGTGCGGGCCGGTATAAAAATGATCTTCCGGGTTGTATTCAGACCAACCCCCAAAGAAACAGAGCACAGATTATGAAAGACGGCATCCACCCAAAGTACTTCGAAACGCAGGTCACCTGCGGTTGCGGAAACAGCTTCAAGACACGAAGTACGCGTAAAGAACTGAAGGTCGACATTTGCAATGTCTGCCATCCTTTCTACACAGGTAAGCTGAAGTTCGTCGATACCGCCGGTCGTATCGAGAAGTTCCAGAACAAGTTCGCGGCCGGCACCTACGCCAGCCTCCAAAATCAAAAGAAACCTGCTGCTAAGAAGAAGTAGCTACACCAATCGCGTTTGGCTGGCGTAGTTCTACAGCCCAGCACCGATGGCGAATTCCAATCCAATCGATCGCTGCATGAGAGCCCCACACGGCAAACATGCAGCGTTTTTTTTTGAACGCTTACAATGAAAATCCGCGAACAACTCGAACAAACCCTCGCTCGGTTTACCGAGCTGGAGGGCATGATGTCCGATCCGGCGATCCTGTCGGGCGAAGGGAGCAAAATGGCGACCATCATGCGAGAGCATGGTGGACTGTCGAAGGTGGCTACCAAGTATCGGCGATATAAAAAACTTGCCGACGACCTGCGCGAACTTGCCCCCATGCTCGATGCCGCCGATCCCGATGAAAAAGCCATGGCGGCCGAAGAAGCGGCAACGATCAAAGCCGAACGCGACCAGATCTGGGACGAACTGCTGGAACTGTCGGTCGGCGGCGAAGATGCGAACCGTATGCGCTGCGTCCTTGAAATCCGCGCAGGGACCGGAGGCGAAGAAGCTGCACTCTTCGCACGCGATCTGTTCGAAATGTATCGACGCTTTGCTGAGACCAAAGGCTGGAAAGTCGAGATCATGGACTCGAGTGTCAGCGAGCGAGGCGGGTTCAAGGAAATCATTCTGTCGATCGAAGGGGATGGAGCCTATCGAGCGCTTCAATTCGAGAGCGGTGGGCATCGCGTGCAACGCGTCCCCGAAACCGAAGCACAGGGCCGCGTTCACACCTCCGCCGCAACCGTCGCTGTGATGCCCGAACCCGAAGATATCGAAATCGATCTCAAGCCCGAGGATTACCGACTCGATAAATTCTGCGCCTCCGGCCCCGGTGGTCAGCACGTGAACAAAACCGAATCTGCCATTCGGTTGACCCACCTAGAAACCGGTATCGTTGTCCAATGCCAAGATGAAAAGAGCCAGCACAAGAACCTGGCCAAGGCGATCCGTGTCTTAAAAACACGGCTCTACGAAGCCAAAAGGGAAACCGAACGCAAGGAACGATCCAAAGAACGAATGAGCCTCATCGGATCCGGAGATCGAAGCGAACGAATTCGCACCTATAATTTTCCGCAGAACCGCCTCACCGACCATCGCATCAACCTGACTCTCTATAAACTGGATCAAATCATCGCGGGCGATATGCAGCCCGTGTCCGACGCCCTCATGGAATACGAACGATCCATGTTGCGCGACGACGAAAACAACTGACGATGAAAACAACGAATGGATGACCCCACCAGCAACCATGAGTGGAAACAGCACGACGCAATCCGAACCATGGACGATCCAGCGCTTGCTGCAATGGACCACCGACTACTTCAAAAAGTGTGGATCGTCCTCCCCTCGGCTTGATGCCGAAGTCCTGCTCGCCGACGCCTGCGGCTACCAACGAATCGATCTGTACGCGAAGTTCAACGAAGAGCCGACCGAAGAGGTAAAGAGCAAGTTCCGTGAATTGGTCCGTCGCCGGGCGGCCAACGAACCGGTCGCATACCTCGTCGGCAAAAAGGAATTCTACTCCCTCTCCTTTTTTGTATCTCCTGCTTGCCTGATTCCACGTGGCGAAACCGAACATGTGGTGATTGAAGCCCTGGATCGCATCAAGCAAAATCCATCGAAGCAAGAGTTTCAAATTGCCGATGTTTGCACCGGAAGTGGTTGCATAGCCGTAGCCGTTGCGAAACATGCTCCCAACAGCCGCATCATCGCGATCGATCTATCGGCCGAGGCACTGGAACTCGCAAGTCGCAATGTCGAACTCCACGCGGTCCAAGATCGAGTCCACCTGCAGCAGGGGGACTTGATCGAATCCATCGATGACCAAAGCCTCGATATGGTCCTGAGCAATCCGCCCTACGTCTCGGACGCTGAGTTTGAGTCGCTGGACCGGAACGTTCGAGACCATGAACCAAAAATGGCGTTGGTAGCTGGTGCTACTGGCCGCGAGATCATCGATCGACTCATCGAGCAATCGGCGGCCAAACTCAAAGACGGCGGATGGCTGATCTGCGAATTGTCCCCGATGATCGCCGACGCGATTCATGCTACCCTTGAAGCCGACAAACGATGGACGAGGGTCTCCCTCGTTCGAGATCTTGCGGGCAAGAAACGACTAGCCGTCGCCCAACTTGCCCCTCGCTCTCCCGATCACGTTTAATTGCAACTTCCACTTCCTTCACTTCCAACCCCCGACGACCTAAGCATGCAGATGGAAAAGCTGGTGTCGCTCTGCAAGCGACGAGGATTTCTCTTTCAATCGAGCGAGATCTATGGCGGTCTCAACGGTTTCTGGGATTATGGCCCCCTCGGAGTCGAACTCAAACGCAACATCAAGGATGCTTGGTGGCGCGACATGTGCCAGAACCACAACGAGTTGTTGCAACCACCCGGCGCACCGAGCACCTACGATATGGTCGGGCTCGATTGCACGATCATCATGCATCCCCAAGTTTGGAAATGCTCCGGTCACTACGATCTGTTCCACGACTTCATGGTCGATTGCCGTACGAGCAAGAAGCGATATCGATTCGATCAGGTCCGTGGCAAGTGGGTGGCTCGAGATCAGCAACGGGTCTTCGTGACCACGATGGCGGAACCGGATCTCGAGGACGAAGACCTCCAGCGGCGAGCTCTCAAGTACTTCAACCTCCGGTCCAAGGATCTTGAGAAACTGGTCTTCGATTCGAAGATGATGACCCTCGATAAGCTCAGTCCCGAGGACCGACCGTTTGTGCTCGGCCCCGATACCGGTGAATTGGGTACCCTAACCGACCCACGCGAATTCAACCTGATGTTCAAGACCTACGTAGGTGCGCTCAGTGGCGAAGAGGGAGCTGCTTTCCTTCGCCCCGAGACTGCACAAGGGATCTTTGTCAATTTTAAGAACGTGGTGGACTCTACTCGCATACGCGTCCCGTTCGGCGTCGCCCAAGTCGGTAAGAGCTTCCGCAATGAAATCACCCCCCGGAACTTTACGTTCCGCTCGCGCGAGTTCGAACAGATGGAGATCGAGTTCTTCTGCCACCCCAATGAATCATCAGCTTGGTATCAATACTGGCGCAATCGCCGACTGCAATGGTACAAAGATCTCGGACTCGCTGGCGAACGCTTGCGATTGCGGGAGCATGACGCGGATGAGCTGAGCCACTACTCGTGCGGTACCGCCGATATCGAGTATGCGTTCCCGTTCTTGCCCGAAGGAGAATATGGCGAACTCGAAGGGATCGCACACCGCGGCGATTTCGATTTGCGGTCCCACTCCGAAGGAAAACTCGATCCTAAAACGCGGCCCCTTCAAGTGGAAATGAACGAACATGGACAACCAAAACATCGTGGCAGCGGCAAAGATCTTTCCTACCGCGATGACCTGACCAACGATCGCTTCATTCCCCATGTGATCGAGCCATCGGCCGGTGCCGACCGCGCGACCTTGGCGTTCCTGTGCCAAGCCTACGATGAAGACCAGGCCCCCGATGAAGATGGCAAGATGCAATCTCGCGTGGTCATGCGACTCAATCCTCGCATCGCACCGATCAAGGCCGCCGTGCTTCCCCTGGTCAAGAAAGACGGGATGCCTGAATTGGCGACCGAGCTGTATGGTAATTTGAAGAAGAAATTCAGCGTCTTCTACGATGAAAAGGCGGCGATCGGTCGCCGCTATCGCCGCCAAGACGAAATCGGAACCCCCTACTGCATCACCATCGACTCGCAGTCGCTCCAAGACCGAACGGTCACGATCCGCGATCGAGACAGCCTCGAACAATGGCGAGTCAAGATCGACGATTGTGTGTCGGAGATCGAACGGCGCGTTACCTAATTCTCAGTCCAGGCATCCCATCGCATGTCCGAACACCGACAAGGGGAACTGTTCTCCAGCGAGTTGGCTCCCTGGGAAATCGATGCCCGATCGGCAACACTTGCCGCCCATGTGGTGTTTCCGGAAACTCCGTTCGGCCCCTATTCGTATCGAGTGCCCGATGAATTCGCATCGGGACTGCAAGCCAGCATGCGGGTCGTTGTGCCGCTAGGTCGCGGTGATCGCGAAGTCACTGGCTATGTGCTCAAAGTCGAATCGATTGCCAAGCCACCTGCGGCACTCAAGCCAGTGTTGCGCGTTTGCGACAGTGAACCTCTTTGTAGTTCCAAGTTGATCGAACTGATCGAATGGATGAGCAAGTACTACTTGGTCCCGGCGGGTCAGGTGTTCGAAGCGGTGATTCCGGCTGGCGTTCGCGCAGGTGCGGGAACCCGCAATCAAACGCTCCTTCGTCCTGGCGAGAAGGCCAGCGATGATACGCTGGTCGCAAAACTGCCCACCAAACAAAGGCAGACCCTCCAGCAATTGATCCTCGCGGATGAACCCCTCTCGATCGAGCAGCTTCGCTCCCTCGCCCAATGCTCCGATGGAGTCATCAAGAAACTGCGAGAAGATGAGTTCATCGTCGCCTTTCAACAACGCATCATGCAG
>JAGWWZ010000105.1 GCA_018970165.1 Planctomycetota bacterium
GATTGGCTAGATCTTATTTTTCCTCGCGCCTGCGCTCTCTGTTCAGCACCTTTGCTGGGTACCGGAGAACGCGGACTGTGTGGTGGTTGCTTCGTAGGCTTGAGCCCGATCGAAAACGGCTGCTTGCGTTGTGGAGCGCCCTTGCCTGAATCGAAGACAAAATCGCGCAAGCGAGGCAAGGCAAAAGCTGGCAGATGCCCGATATGCGAGAAGAGCTCTCTAGCCGTCACCCGCGTATTCGCCTTCTCGATCTATGCCGGCCCAGCGATCAGGATCGCAAGAAAGATGAAGGAACCGCAGCATGAGCCCTTGGCGGAGCAGATGGGGCGATCTGTCGCAGACTGGTTGCTTGCGGAAACCCCTTTCGCTATCGAGCATTACGATGCTCTAGTCCCGATTCCGCAGCATTGGTTCCGTCGTTTAACGGCAAGGTACAACCAATCCGAGGCTCTTGCCAACGGGATCTCGCGTCGATTTGGGTGCCCGATTGAGAACCGTTGGGTTCATCGAACGAGGTGGACACCCAAGCAAGGGATGAAAACGATTGCCGAGCGTCGCGAGAATATGCGTCGTGCGTTTGAGGTTCCTGCGAAATTCGCTCCGCGTGTTCACGGACGGAGTTTTCTGTTGGTCGACGATGTCATGACATCGGGGGCTACACTGGACCAGGCCGCTTGGGCGCTCAAGCAACGGGGGGCGAGGCTCGTCGATGCGGTCGTGTTCGCCCGAGGTCTCGGGGCCACCAAGTCATTTTCCGCAAAAACCGCCTGAATTCGCTGTCTCTCGAATCAGAAATGCTCCTCGAGAAGAACATCGAACTGATGGATCCCAGAATGCGTATCTGCCTTGGAGCGTGCCACGTTGTTGGTTCGGGGGATCCGGCTATACTTGCCTCCCCGACCTCGAACAATCATTTCAATTCAAACCCAGGGACTGGAATTCCACCATGGCGGACTCAAAAGACAACGAAATGCCGATGATCGAAGCCATCGGACTATCGAAGTTCTACGGGCCCTTCGCTGCGGCTCGAGACGTTTCTTTTTCGGTCAAAAGAGGAGAATTGGTCGCATTTTTGGGCCCCAATGGCGCAGGAAAGAGCACGACCATGAAGATGCTGACGGGGTACCTTTCTCCGAGTGAAGGCTCGGCAAGGATCGCTGGACACGACATGTTTTCTGACCGGATTGCGGGGTCTAAACATCTTGGATATCTGCCGGAAAATGGACCGCTCTACCCGGACATGACCCCGTTTAGCCTGCTGAATTTCTTCGGCGAGGCACGAGGGATGAAGCCCGCTTACCGCAAGGAGCGAATCGAGACGGTCGTCGAATTGTGCGACCTGAAATCGGTGCTCCATAAAGCGATCAGCAAATTGTCAAAAGGTTTTCGGCAGCGGGTTGGGATGGCACAGTCACTGCTCCACGAACCAGACGTGCTCATCCTGGACGAACCCACAGCGGGCTTGGATCCGAATCAGATCCGGGAAGTTCGCAATACCATGCGAAAGCTTGGCGAAACCAAAACAATCTTGCTATCGACCCACATTCTGCAAGAGGTCGAGGCGATGGCCAACCGAGTCGTCATGATCAACGAAGGACGGAAAGTATTCGAAGGAAGTGTTGAGGAGCTGAAGAAAGAGCGAGGCGACTTGACCTCGGCATTCCACAAGCTTACCGGAGCTGCCGCGTAACGTCGAAGCTCGTCTACCTCCCTATGGTGCTGAACGATTGAAGTAAGGATTCTAGAAGTGATTGCGAATGCTCTGTTTGTTCTCTTGTTTCTCGATGTCCTATTCCTAGGATTCTTGTTGGCCGTCATCTTGATGTTGGCCTACTTCCGACCGGTTGCATTGGCGGTCGTGAAGAGAAATTTCTACGCCTACTTTGCTAATCCAACAGGTTATGTCTTCCTCTGCTTGTTCGTTCTGTTGACGAGTATGGCTGCGTTTTGGCCGCACGAATTCTTCAGCTCGAATCTCGGGACGCTGTCGGAACTCAACAAGTGGTTCACGTATATCATGCTGTTCTTCATCCCAGCAATCACCATGAGCATCTGGGCAGAAGAGCGACGTCAGGGTACTGATGAATTGTTGCTGACCCTTCCGGCAACCGACTTTGACATCGTTATTGGAAAGTATATCGCTGCTGCAGCCATTTATTCCGTATCGCTATTGTTCTCTCAATTGTCGAATTTTGTAGTGCTCGCCCTCTTGACCATGGGAGAAGTCGATACGGGTTTGTTTTTCACTAACTATCTCGGTTATTGGCTCATCGGCCTAGCGATGATCTCTTTGGGAATGGTCGCGTCGTTCTTGACCAACAATTTGACGGTTGGCTTCATTCTGGGAGCTTTGTTCAATGCACCCTTGGCTTTTGCTGCCAAGTCTGACACGATCCTCGACCGAACGTTTGCTCGCGAGATTCGAAACTTCAGCCTGTCGGAACGATTCGACGATTTCGGACGTGGAGTGATCAGCTTATCTGGCTTGGCCTATTTTTCACTGGTTGCCGTCTTCGGTTTGTACCTATGTATGATCTTGATCGGTAAGCGGCACTGGAGCGGCAGCAAGAACGGCAACATGCGATGGTTGCACTTCCTTGTTCGGAGTCTTTTGCTGTTTGTAACGGTGGTTGCGGGGAGCATGTACTTTCGGAATCGCGATTACATCCGCAAGGATGCGACGGAGTTGCAGGTCAGTTCTCTTTCGCCTGTGACGACCGATATGATCCGAAGTCTGGGCAAAGAGCGAGACATTGTCGTGGAAGCGTACATCTCCGATGAAGTTCCGGAGTCCTATGCCAAAACGAAGTATGAGTTGGTCTCGCTCCTCAAAGAGTTTGAGTCGACCGCGAGCAAGGCCGGGGTACCCATGGAGGTCCGAATCTACGACTCCATCGGCGCATCTAGCGAAGAAGAAAAGCAAGCTGAACAACAGTATGGAATTGTACCCCAAACAGTGCGTGTGCGCGAGCAAGGAACGATCTCCGATCAGCCGATCATTCTTGGAGCCGCGCTCAGAAGCGGACTGCAAAAAGTGGTCATTCCCTTCTTTGAACCAGGAATACCCGTTGAGTATGAATTGGCCCGTTCACTGACCACGGTCGCTAAACCCGCTCGAAAAAAGCTTGGCGTTCTGAAAACAGAGGCCAAGATGATGGGTGGATTGGACATGCGTTCTTTCCAGCAGCAACCGCCGCAGCCGATCATCGAGGAGCTCGGAAAACAGTACGAATTGGTCGATGTAAACCCGGCGTCCCCGATCGACGGGGACCGAATTGATGTTTTGCTTGCAGTTCAACCGTCCACACTATCTCCCGAGGAGATGAACAATTTCATCGCTGCTGTTGCTAGTGGGATTCCGACCGCGATATTCGAGGATCCGCAATCGGCGATTGATCCTTCTATTCCCGGAACGGGCGATCCAAAACCCCCCGCTGGCGGAGGGATGTTTGGTGGCGCACCCCCATCTCCAAAGGGTGCAATACAACCTCTGTGGGATTTGTTAGGCATCGATGTGCCCGGGCAACCAAGCCCTATGGGATTTGTTGCTCCCGATTTGTGCTGGCAACAGTACAACCCTTATCCGGTCCTCGCTGCGATGGATCAGGCGACCGATTTGTGGATCTTCGTCCGCGAAGAGGCTCCGGGTGCTAGCGATGCGCTCAGTGAAGAAAGTGAAGTCACCAAGGGGCTGAAGGAACTGATGTTTCTTCTAGCAGGAACCATTAAGCACAAGAATGGTGCAAGAACGGGTTTCCTCCCCTTGGTGTCGACGGGTACCTTTGCGGGAACCATACCTTTGAGCGAAGTCCGAGCCATCCAGCGATCTGGTTTGGGAGTCGCAGAAGAACTTCGCGTGCGTAGGGGCAAGCCTAGTGCGGTCCCGCAGGTGATCGCAGCCTACATCGAAGGTCCAGGTGCAGGCTCCGACGAGGAAAAAGAAAACCCCGATGTGAAACCGTTGAAGGTGATATACGTCTCCGACGTAGACTGCATGTCAAGCGTGTTCGTAGACATTCGAAAGAACTCCTCGCAGTTGGATGAAATCAAATTCCAATTCCAGAACATCACCTTCGTCCTCAACGCGATCGATGTGCTCACGGGTGAAACGAAGTATCCTGCCATCAGGCGGCATGTTCCAACCTACAGCACCTTGAAGCTCGTCGAGGCTCAAGCGGATGAAGCTCGACGCCTGGAAGCTGAAGAAAGAGCCAAGGTAGTAGAGAAATTCAACGAAAGCGTATCGGACGTAGAAGAGGCAAGCGCTAAAGCGGAACGACAATTCAAGGAAGCGGTAGAAAAATTACAGTCCGATGGCGCTATCGATGCTTCCAAACTGCAAGAGTTGAACCAGAGATTACAGGAATATCAGATCAAGCAATCTCAATTGTCTCGAAAGCTTGATTTGGAACGAAGCAAATTGCAGCGTGAACGCGATCGCAATATCCGCGATGCCCGAGGCAAAGCAGATGATGCGATCAATAAGATCAAGAATCGCTACAAGATGCTCGCTGTATTCATCCCTCCGATCCCTCCGCTTCTCGTCGGAATTATCGTCATGGTTTCGCGACGCCTGAGGGAACGCGAAGGAATTTCAAAGAACCGCTTGCGATGATGGAGAACGAATCAAGTGTCTGACAATGCAAAGACCGGAATCGTAGCCGCACTTGCTATCGTGTCGTCTGTACTAGCATGGATGACCACGACAAGGAATTATTCCACCGGCCCCACCGGAGCACAAACCAAGATCAACCAAGTGATTTTTGAGAAGTTCACCGACCCTTTGGCCGCTGCTTCGCTGAAAATCATGCGGTACGATTCCGATGCGGAAAAGTATGCGGAGTTCGAGGTTTCTAAAGACCGGAAGACCGGAGTTTGGACCATTCCGTCGAACGAGAATTACCCGGCCGACGCGAATCGTCAAATGAGCGAAGCCGCCAACCTATTCATAGGCCTAAAAGCCTTGAACGTCGCAAGTGAAAAACGCGATGAACAAGCGCTCTTCGGTGTCGTAGAACCAGACAAAAAGAAGGAAGACTCGGGAGGTGAGGGAGTTGGCACGCTCGTCCAACTCCGGGATGAAAAAGGAGACATCCTCGCTGATCTGATCATTGGGAAAGCCGATTCGCAAGACCCCAAAAAGAGATTTGTCCGCATCCCTACCGAAGACGTTATTTACGTTGCCGAAATTGACCCTGCCCCGCTGAGCACCGATTTCAAGCAATGGATTGAATCCGACCTCCTAAAACTCAGCGGTGCCGATATCGAAGTACTCGGCATCAGAAACTATTCGTTAGTCGAAGTCAGTCGCGGGCAATTGGAGATCAGCAAGGTTTACGATGCTGACTTGTTCTTCAATGTTCGGGACGGGAAATGGACCGCGAAAAATCTTGTCGCCTACGAGGGAACGACTCCAAAGATCCGCGAGATTCTTCCTACGGAGGAAGTGAACGCAAATAAGCTCAACGATATGAAAAGCGCATTGGACAATTTGCGTATCGTTAATGTTGCTAAGAAACCGTCTGGAGTTGCCGCCGATTTGAAAGGTGATCAACTTCAAAAGGAGACACTCGCTGCGCTGAGTCGTCGCGGCTTCTTTGCATCCAGGGCACGCGAGGGAGGCGACATCGAGTTGTTCGCAATGAACGGCGATCTTCAAGTGACCACCAAGGACGGGGTTCAATATCTTCTGCGATTCGGAAATCCCGCCGGTGCGAGCTTTGAACCTGTTGAGACCAATGAAGCGGCTGCAGAGGACGGTTCGAAGGAAGTTTCTATCAACAGGTTTCTGCTCGTTACAACACGCGTCGACGAATCGAAGTTTCCTCAGCCCGACCTCGAGCGACTGCCCGAGACGGTGGAGGAATTGAAGGCGATCGAAGCGATCAAGCGCGGACCAAAAGTCCAGCCCCCACCGCCCGCCGATCCCGCTGGCGATCAGCCAGCAGATCCCGCCACCGAAGGAACACCGACCGAGCCCCCATCCGATACCGAGAAGCCCTCAGACAAAGGGGACGGCGGTGTCTCGGCAATGCTGACGGAAAAGGGGAAATTCGTACACTTCCAAGATCCTGCTCCTGCACAACCTTCCACCCCAGATCAGCCACCCGCTGAACTAACAGATGAGGAATGGAAGGAACGGCTAGATGCTGAACGCGAGCGGATCAATAAGGAAAACCAACGCAAGATCGACCAACGAAATGATCGACTCGCCGTAGCCAAAAAGAAGAGCGCGGAACTCAATGCGCGGTTTGCTGACTGGTATTACATTGTCAGCGATGCAGAGTTCAAGCGACTGAAAATCGAGTTATCGGACCTCATCACCACCAAGGCACCAGCGGGGCCAAATGTACCCCAGGGTTTGCCAGGATCGGTTCCAAACTTTAACATTCCTGGATTGCCTGGTCGCTGATTCCGTACCTCTTCGCGGTTTTCTATCCATGCTAGAAGCAAAAAGTACCCAACGCGCCCTGGTGCGCATTGGGTACGATGGCCGAGTCCATAAACAATTTCTCGGTCCAAAGGCTGACGAGCGATTCGAAAATGAGTGTCGCGTCCTCCGCTATCTGGAGACACGAAGGTGTCCTTTTGTGCCGCGATTGCTTTCGGCTGACCCGAAAAACCTAGAGATTGTCACCAGCAACTGCGGATCGCGCGTGGAGCATCTCAGCGAAACGCGAGTTGAGGCATTGTTCGCAGAACTCGAAACCTATGGAGTTAGGCATGATGATGCGTTTCTGCGGAACGTAACCTACCGCGCATCGGATGGTCGATTCTGCATCATCGATTTTGAATTCTCCACGATCTTGGAAAACAACAACGCATGCACTGTAATGACGCTTGGCAAAGAGATAGTGTCACTTGGTGAGGCCATTAAGCCCCGCAATATAGCATGGTCTGCAATGACCCATCCCGGCAATTTTCGCTCAAATAACGAAGATCGATTTCTATTGATGCTAGCGGACAAGCGTGGGGTCAGATACCTGGGCAAGAACGGTAGCGCTTCGTCATCGGAAGGGGACCTCATCTTCGCCGTAGCAGATGGTATGGGAGGTGAGCGATCGGGGGAGTTAGCGGGAAAGATTGCCATCGAGCAGATCACTCGCATGATGCCGACGACTTATCTGCTCAATGACGAACATCTGATCGAAGCTTCCCCTGGGATCCTGAAAACCCTATTTCAATCGATTCATACTGAGCTCGAACGACTCGGTTCCTACGATATCGCCTGCACGAACATGGGGTCCACTCTGACCTTGGTTTGGATCCATCGCAGCGTCGCGATGTTCGCCCACATCGGGGACACACGGCTTTACCGAATACGAAGATCTGACGAAGATGCAACCGTAGGTCGATCTTCCGGATATCAACTATCCCAGATATCCGAGGACCATACGTTCGTCGGCTGGTTGCGACGCACCGGGCAGATCAATGAGCGGCAGGCTCGTTTCCACCCGCGAAAGAACGTGCTGTCCAAAGCCTTGGGAGCAGGTCATCAATTCGTGGAACCCCACTGCGGAACCTTCGAGTTGCATGCTGGAGACCGCTTGATCCTGTGTTCCGATGGTGTCATCGAAGGACTTTGGGACCACGCTCTGACCGATCTGGTACTGTTCCCAGATTCCGTTCAAGCTTCGCAACCGCCCGCCCAGCGGCTTGTCCTGTCGGCAGTTTCCGAGTCGGGCCGCGATAATGCAACCGCCATTGTCTTAGAAGTGAATTAGCTGGCTCCGGCGGTAGGGCTTCAGGCATCCGTGGGGGAGAAGAATCAATTCCTCGAGTCTTTTTTCCTGGTCTTTGCTATACTTGTTACTGGTGTTCATCCGCTAACATAGCGGCGTAGCCTGTACTCATTCAGAACATTATCGAAGCAGGTAGTACTATGTTTCGCTCGTGGTATTTAGGTAATAGATCGGCTCGGGGACGGACCAGGCGCAGACGCCTTTGTATCGAATCGCTGGACCCACGGCTGGCAATGACCGCAGAAGGACAGTCACACACGTTGGACCAAACGGTCGACGTGTCGGAGTTGATGGGGGACATCACAGGAACTATCCAATGGGGGGATGGTACCAACTCGCCTGCTACGATCGCATCGAAACCCACAGCGGGGCCATTGAAAGTCATCATCGATTATCGGTTTGATACTACCAATTTTTTTCAATCCAACGATCGCAAAGCGCTTTTGCAAACAGCTCTCGACTCTGTTGCAAGCCGCTTTAGTGATACCCTCTCAGCCATACAGCCAGGTGGAGTGGATACGTGGCAAGCCCGATTCAAAAACCCCAGCACCGGCCTTGATACCTCGCTAGCGAACTTGTCAATTCCTGCGAATGAGCTTCTCGTATTCGTCGGCGCACGATCCCTTTCTGGTGAAGCTGCTCTCGGTAATCGCGGAGGCTTCTCGGCTTCTGGCCAACAATCGTTCGTCGATACGGTCAAGGCACGAGGTCAAACAGGGGGATTGGCAAGTCCCCAAACGGACGTAGGGCCATGGGGTGGTGCCATCGCGTTTGATACGGGCAGAAATTGGTACTTCGGTACACCGTTGTCGGGCATCGGATCCAATCAAATCGACTTTGTGAGCGTTGCAGCGCACGAGTTTCTTCACGTGCTCGGGTTTGGAACGACTCAAAGTTTCGATTCCAAGATTGTTAACAGCAAGTTTACGGGCTTGATGGCCACTCAAGAATTCGGGGCTCAGGTACCCATGGCCGATGGGGATCACTTCAGCAATGATATCACCTACCGTGGTGTAAGACCGAGCATGGTGCCAACGATCAATAATGCAGAGCGTTTGTTGCCGACACGCTTGGACTTGGCAGCAATGAGCGACACCGGATGGCAACTGATTACACCATCTGCACGGGTTACTGGCAACAAAGTTTTTGGCGACAACGCAAATTATGCCGCTGCGATCTCACTCCAAGGATCGATTGGCACAAAGTCCTTTCCCGTTTCGATCGCGATCAGCAACGTGCCGCCCACGTTTGTCGCTCGAGGAAATGCTTCGGCAACAACCGGGGTGCCGGTGAGCATCACTCGAATCGGTCAGTTTTCCGACCCGGGATTTGGTACTCCCCAGACGACTCCCCCCAAGTCGGAAACATTCACCTACCAAATTCAATGGGGTGACGGGCTTTCAGACAGCGGGAATGCAACCGTGGAGTCCCTAGGTAATGGTGTCAATCCAACACGAGGATTCTTCGATGGTTCGCATACCTACACAGCCCCAGGCACGTACACAGTGACTTTGACTGTGACCGATGACGATGGCGGTTCTTCGCAACAACAGTTTCAGATCATCGTTGCTGCTCCGCCTGTCCTGACACTCTCGATTGACAAGAGTACTTTTTCCGAGGCAGCGGGTGCAGGGGCCGCCGTCTTGACGATCTCCCGTCCTGCGGCGTTCTCTAGTTCGGCAATCACCGTGCAACTGGCCAGCAGTGATACCAGCGAAGCTACCCTGCCTGCATCGGTCAACCTAGCTGCCGGTGTTACAAGCACCACCGTAGGGATCACTGCTATCGACGATGCGTTGTTCGATGGTAGCCAAACGGTCGAATTCAGCGCCTCGGGGTCCAACTTCCAAACCGCAAAGATAACGGTAACGGTTACCGATTTCCAACCGATCTCACTCGCGGCCGAATCTGCTCAATTGCACGAAGATGAACCGGCGCAGCGCTCAACCCGATTGACAATCGGAATTCGATCACCAGCGCCAAGTGGCGGTGCGACGGTGTCGTTATCTGCAACGCCTGGTGGCATCATCGATTTTCCAGCATCGGTGGTGATTCCCGCAGGAGCCTCACAAGTCGATGTCACCGTTTCGGCGGTCGATGATCTGCGTCCCCAACGTTTGCGGTCAGTCACTCTTCAGGCTTCAGGAGCGAACTTAACAAGCAAGTCATTTCAGTTCCTCGTCAACGACTCCGATCCGTTTCGCTGGACCAACCCAGATCCTGCTCTCCAGTTGGACGTGAATGATGATCGCTCTATAGATCCACTCGATGTCTTAGTCATCATCAATGAGATCAACCGTACAGGTACACGATTATTGGATCCGCTGACGGACTTGACCCCACCGTTCTACGATACCAACCCAGATGGTGCGCTCGATCCCCTGGACGTCCTTGTTGTCATCAACAAGATCAACTCTCGCTAGCAGCATCTCCACCAACGCTGTGATGCATGAGCCATTTCGTCTGCTGCTTTCTCGATAGCATTTCGGAAGCGATCGGCGTCCAATGGATAGCCCGCCGTAGGCTTTAATGAATCACCGACTTGATCTCGCCAATATCGATTGAGGCGGAGCATCAACATCTCTCGCACGAACTTGGCCAGCATCGATGCTGCTCCTGTCGGTAGCATCGAATCACCATGTACCCGAAAACGCACATCTAGATTCGCGTCCTCAAACCGACCGCGATAAAAACTGCATTGACTCGTCTCTTCCATCACATCGAACCATGGATCCCATTCCTGAAATGCATGATTGAGAAGAGGTAGATAATGCTTGCGGCCCCCTTGTCGATCGCAGCATGCTTCGATCTGAGCGGGAGCATGACGATCGGACGAAGTGCAATGGAGAGAAATACAATCCCGCAGTAGCTTGAGCGACCAATCTCCGAGTGCAGTCGCCTTGTTGCCAGCGATTGGCACAACAGTATTGAATTCCTCTTCGTCGATGATGCGGCACATGAAGCCTCGAAACTCGATACCAAGGGATTGCAGTTTCAATTGCGCCGATTCAAGCAGAGTTTCCGTAACAGCGAGTTTCTCCGAACAACCCTCCTCAAGACAGGGCTCGTACCATGGCTTTTCCTCAACGCGATGCGCATCGGCACGAGCGATGTTGTGAATCAAGTCCGAGGTCGAATGGCAAGAACTACCGCACGAATCGAGTAGGAATCGAATGGGAATGCTCAAGCTGTCTAGATGCTTCTTCCGTTGGTAAATCGCTTTGGAATCCCCCAAGGGTAAGAACGATTCATTGGGCTGCCAAGGGCGGCTTTGGAACTCGGGTGCTAAGCGAGACAGAATGCAATCGGTATCCAAGTGTGCGGGGACGTGCCAGACCGATGCTCCGATCACGAGCGGTCCAAGTTTCGGCCCGTAACCCGCCTCGTCGATGCCGATGAGAAACCGCTTCAAAACTTCTTCCTCAACTTCGGTGCATCGATTTGTTCAGAACCATTTCCTTCGGCTTTCGGCTTGGATTCCGACTTGGGCTTGTCTTTTTGGAAGAACTGGAAGGGTAAGTTATAAAGATCGAAATTCAGATTAGGAAGCAACGACTCCTCAGGGGCGGGGGCGGTCTCTTCCTTCTTGGGTGGAGGAAGTGGTTCCATGTCGAGTTCTCCAACGACGACGAGACGTTCAGGAAGTTGCGTCAAATGAATTTGGGCGCCGCGAAACCACTGCAGCCACGATGCCTGGTAATCGTCGGGAGCTACGGTATGAAGCGAGTCGAAGCCGATGGTGGATGGATATGTATTGGGGGCCAAGCGAATGGAATTAGGCCACGCGGTGGTCGTCCATCGACCATCTGTGAACAGGTATTCGCCGCCGAGAGTGCACTGGAGCTTAGCGTCCAACAACTGCTCGGCCCGAATCCTTGCTTGTTCCGGTGGGACTCCCAATTGCTGTTGCATTGAATCGAGGAGGAGAAGATTGCCTCGTGTTGTTTGAGCCGCTTGTCGAAAGCTGAGCGTGTTGAAGAGGCTTGCGACTTTACTCTTGGAAATGTCTCGGATCCTCAGTCTTCCTTGGGCATAATCTTGGGCCGGGGCAACCTGCAGATGCAATGCGCAGGAGTCGATGATCGATCGACTGAAGGAGATAACGCTGAAGCCACCCATCTGCCATCGCCACAGTCCGAGAACGGATCGTGAGAACCCGAGAACATCCGGAGGTCCGCCCCCGAGCCCCAATGGCAGTCGGTCGAGGTATCCCGGTTTCGGCCATGCTCCGAGGTAGGCGGGCAAAGTCCGCATGAGCTGCAAAATCGCAATCAATCCCTTGGTTTCCTCCGGCAATGGCGGAACCAAATCCTTGAGGCCCGCAAAGAGAAAATGATCTTCGGAGAAGACTTGGTGGGTTTGTATGCCTGCCAGTCGTACCTGAACATTCACCACATCGTCCGGCGGCATGATCACTTGCGTGGGTACTGGGGGAGCTAACAGCATTCCAAATGCACCGTACTTCTCGCTTCCCAGGGGAGCGACATATGCTTCGATCGCAAGTCTCTCTGCTTTGGGAATGTCCGGATGTGCAAAGCGTCGAAGTCCGAACATAAGCGGATCGGTCTCTTGCCATTGGTTGGCATAGAACTGCGCCATCGTGGCGTAGTCGGCTGCTTCGTCGATGCTGCAATCCGGAACCGGAGTATCGGCAATCGGAAGAAAGCTCCCTCGACGCCCGCGTGTTGAGTCGATCCAAGCGTCTCCGAAGCGAAGGGTCTCGGAACCATCAACGCGGCGTTGAAACCAAGGAGGCAAATAGCCCTCGGAAATCCATCGATCGATCTCGGCGGAAGCGCTTTGCGACGCTCGACGATCTATTGGTTTGAACTTGTTGGCAATCGGGAGCAGGTCACCCGAAAATCGATGCGATGCCTCCATCGCTTCTACGGCCGAGGCGAGTTCGGCGGTTTCGATAGCTGCAATGGCGAGCATGCGACGCTTCAGCTCGATCTGGTAACTAGGAGAGAGGAGATTTCGGAAGAAGCCTGATGAGAAGTAAGCGAACATGTCGTACTGGTTCTCGAGGGGCATGATCCATCGAGCGAACCGAAATGCAGGGTTGTTTGCAAGAGTTTCCTTCGTTCTTCGAGCTTCCAAAAACCTCTGAGCCAAGCTCTTGCTGGTCGTCACGAAAAGGTAGGGTTCCGCTTCGACCATGAAGGTTCGGACCTGATGGTCGGGTGTGCTTAGTAGCGAAACAGACTGCCCGTCGATATCGACTGTCTCGAGGGTACAGCCCTCTGCCTTCATCCGAGTCGCCGTCGCCAGCCGTTCCTGTTCCATCGACGCCTTGAGCACCGCATAGTTTTTGGCTTCAAAAACCACCCCCATCGAAGGGCCTTCCTGCATATACAAGTCGTATCCGACAATCGCCATATCGGAAATGACAGTATCGCCGAACAGTTTGGAGATCGTGGTCATGCGCGAATTCAACATGCGCTCCACGCGAGCGCTGGCTTCGTAGTTGTATCCTCGCAAAAGTGCCAATTGGGCAAGATCGCCACCGCGGGCTTCTCCGATCCGCTGAAACCAGAGGTAGTTTGCGAATGACCCAAATCGCAAGTAAAAGAAATCATCGGGGACGGCTTGTGCGATGCTTTCAATCGCGACATCCTGAGGGATCTCAGGCAGCGGCATATCTTGCCAACGCGGAGGTCGGGGTAATTGCTGTCTGGGAGCGCTCGCCGACTTAGGCTCCATCCACATCGACTCGCTGATCTCATCCCGAAGGGACTCAACGCCCGCAACAAGAGATAGCGTTGGCAATGGATCGGTCTGGCGCGATCGTTTTCGGGATTTGACCTTGAGTAGGTCGGGGACTGGAAACCCGAATCGATTGCCGAGCATGTTGACAAGATAGCGTTCGATGAGCGTTGGGTAGTCGCTGCGGGCAATCTGACGTGCGGTTTGCTGGACGTACCCGTTCCACCACTCGGCCAACATCTGCTCGAGAAGCTCGTTGGAAGCCGTCCCGGTTGCGTTGGCAGTTGCAGGCTCCCTAGGCATGACGACCAGCGATAGCTCGAGATCCCCTTCGATTTCGACCGATAAGGGTGCAGTGCCAGTAAACAAAAAGTGAATGCGCAAGTGCTCTTCAGGCTCAATATGCTGGCGCAAGCGGTCGATCGCTCCTCGCAATCGACGAATCACCGCACCATCGCCGACTCTGCGGCCGTTTTTGGGAGTTGGAGGATCAGGAGGGAGAGCAACCGGCGTTGCAGAGAATATCTCGCTGGCGGGATAGAGGATTCGATTTTCGCGATCGGTCACTACGATACGCACGGTCGCATCGTCTGCGATCTGACCTACAGGAACTTCAATGCGAGCAACACCCCAGCCTGGACCGATCAACGCAACCTGGGTAGCCGTCGGTGTTGCGGAGACGCCGTTGGTAGCGTGAAACGGTGCATCTTGGGCATGCGAAAAAATGGCCGAAATGGACACCAGGCACATCGACAGCCATGGGATCAACCAAATCGCCTTGTGTAACGCTAGCCGTTTTTGATTGACCATCCTGCCCAGTCTCGCTGATCCTGTTTGTTGCCCTGCGAATTATCGCCAATTCTACGATTTTATCGCGTTCCGTAGAAGGACTTGGAAATCGTTGGTTATTATGCTGTCTCTTTGCGGAAAATCCCGGATCTTTCTTTTTTGAAGAATGGCGTATTCATGCTCACGGTGCGATTCATGCATTCCTACTCTTCTAGGCTTTGTCTTTTTGTTTGGACCCTTTGCATTGCGAGCACGTTTGTTTTTCGCAATGAGTCATGGGCTCAGGAAGCAGAGCCGATTTCAAGCCCCCGGGTAGTTCATCCGAACGATCTTCCGCTTCCCGCCGAACTTCCCAAGAAGACTCCGTCACAAGCGGGAACGGAACAAGCGACCTGGATCGATAGTGTGGATGGTTTCTTCGGTACCTACTTGGTGACACCCCTTGCCGCTGTCCTCTTTTTTGATTTTTGGACGCCGAAATGGTTGGGCGTCAGCGTCCCGTTTGTCGTCATGTGGCTTTTGTGTGCAGGAATATTTCTCACGATACGAATGGGATTTATTAACTTTCGATTATTCCGGCACGCGATCGATTTGGTTCGGGGCAAATACGACGACGCGGACCATCGCGGTGACATCACTCACTTCCAAGCCCTCTCCTCCGCACTGTCTGGTACGGTCGGGTTGGGAAACATCGCGGGTGTCGCGATGGCGATCGGTTTGGGAGGTCCCGGTGCTACGGCCTGGTTGATCTTCTTTGGCTTGATTGGGATGACCACGAAATTTGCCGAATGCTCCCTGGCGGTGATGTATCGAACGACCGATGCCAAAGGGATGGTGCTCGGCGGTCCGATGGTCTACCTCCAAAAGGGCCTCGCAGAACTCAATCTCGCAGGACTTGGCACAGTGCTTGCGATCATCTTCACCGTATTGTGTATCGGTGGTTCGTTCGGGGGAGGAAATTCATATCAGGTGTCTCAATCGCTAAACGCATTTCAGTCGGAAGAGGTATTTGCAATTCTCAAGACTTCGCCCTGGATCTACGGATTGCTGATGACCATCGCGGTGGGGGCGGTCATTATTGGCGGAATCAAATCGATCGGGAATTTCGCGGGTTTGGTCGTTCCGTTCATGTGTGTTGCCTATATGCTGATGTGCATCAGTATCATCGCGGTCAATTACAACTACATCCCGTTCGCGATCGGACAGATCATACAGGGCGCATTCACTCCCGCGGCATGTTATGGGGGATTTTTTGGTGTTCTTGTGATCGGAGCAAAGCGGGCGTGCTTCTCCAATGAGGCCGGTGCGGGATCGGCAGCTATCGCCCACTCAGCCGCCAAGACCGAGGAGCCTGTCAGCGAAGGTATTGTCGCGCTGCTCGAACCATTCATCGACACGGTGGTGGTTTGTACTCTGACCGGATTGATGGTGGTGATGTCCGGTGTGTATCGACTGCCTGAGATTCAGCAACTAGCGGTCGACAACAAAGGCTCCATGATCACTCTCTCAGCGATCACGCAAAACCCGAGCACGGCATGGTTCAAATACGTGCTCTATGTCGCGATTTTTCTCTTCGCCTATTCAACATGCGTATCTTGGTCTTACTATGGGGAGCGTTGCTTTGTGTCGCTGTTTGGCCAAGGGGCTTCGATGACCTATAAGGTTCTGTTTTTGACCTTTACGTTTCTGGGTTCGATTGTTAGTCCGAAGAACATTCTCGAGTTCAGCGACATGATGATCTTGGCGATGGCGGTCCCGAATCTGATCGGGGTATTCTTGCTTAGCAACGTGATCTATCGGAATTTGCAGGAGTACCTTGCCAAGTTGCGGACGGGGGAAATTCGCACCAACAATTAGCATTCAAGCCAACAAGTAGGCTCTGAAGAGAAAACTCGAGATCGCGCCGTCCAAAATGGGAACCGATGGCCCGGTTGGCGTGTAGCGCGTTCTTGTTGTTCTCATCGTCATCGTTTAGGATACCGGGTCTTCATCCCGGAATGAATCCGTCCCTGTTCCCGATACGGAGAGATTGCATGCCCGCACTTGCTCTTGATGGTTGCGGAGTTCCACGTTGGTGCCTCGCTCGTCCGGCGGTGATCGTCATCGCGTTCGCTTGGGCCGTTTTTCTATCTCCCTGCGCATTTTCCCAGGATTCTAAAAAACCAGGCAAACCGCCCAACAAGTCTGCGAGCATCCCCGAAGAGGTCACGCGTGTTCTGGCCACGCATGGGTTGCGTATCGTCGGTGCGAACCTGGTGCTCGATTTGGATGCCGAACTCACCAAGGAGGTCAAAGAGCTTTCTAAGTTCAAAAAGTCCCTGAAGGACGCAGACAAAAAGCGTCATAGGGCCGAGATGGAGGTCGAAGGAATCGCGCAGCAGATCTCGGAAATGCGCGGCCGCCAAACGCAACTCAACGCGCAACTCGCTAATGTCAATAACGTCTTAGCGAATAACCGGTTGGTCGGGGAATTGAACGCGATGAATGGTCTGATCAAGACGCTCGAGGACCAACAGAAGAAAACGGCCGAGATCGCGAAGGTGGCTCGTGGCGAAGTGCAAAACGTTCAAGAGGACTTCGTGAAAGCTCTGATCGCATTACGGCAAAGCAGTGATCAAGCCCACCAGAAATGGGAATCGTTTGCGACCAATAAAGAGGTGCTAGCTGCCATCGAAACCGCCGCCGAGCATGTTGGGGAGAAGATCGCCTTAAAACCCTCGGCCTCCCTGGTGGTCGCCGAGAAAAACCTCAGGGATTACGAAGAATCCATGATCTCCGAGTCAATACCCTTGGAGAACCGAGAAGGCGCGTATTGGATCGATGTTGCGATCAACGGAAATGATACAGAAAAGATGGTGTTCGATACGGGAGCGACATTCCTCTCGATTTCGACTCAACTGGCCAAGAGTCTCAACGTGGAACCCACCGATTCGGATCCCGATGTCTTAGTCGGTCTCGCGGACGGCCGCCAGATCCCTGGCAAACTCATTAAATTGGCATCCGTTCGCGTCGGAAAATTCACCTCAAGCAATGTCAAGTGCGTCGTATTGGGACCGCAAGCAACGAACGCACCACCCTTGCTCGGATTGAGTTTCCTCAATCTCTTCAACATCACTACGGATTATGAAAACTCCGAGGTCAAGTTGGTCAAGATCGATTCGGGTGATCCCGCGCAGCCATCCAAAAAACCAAAGAGAAAATAGCAACCAATCCGATGTTTCAACGCCTGGATGTTCTGTGGGACCTTGAGAATTCGAGCCTTCGCCCTCAAGAGGAACGGACTTCGCCCTAAATTCGAACCTTAAGAATCCATCCGAAAACCATCACCCGGTTAAACGCTAGCCCCCGGTTCCCGATCAGCCGCGCGGGCGCTAGCCCAATGCCATCTACTTTCTATCCGTCAGGTGGTTTGGTGGTGATGTCAGTGGAGGTTTTAGATTTTTTATATCGTTGCTCATTGGTTGATTTTGGGCGTTTGGGATGTGCTTTGCGAGGAAAACTTCGTCCAGGTCTGATCGGAAGAATATCTTTAGAGGCAAGGGTCAGCGCCTGCTCGTAGCGAGCCAGCCTTTTCTGCAGAGGGGTGCGAACCAAAATTCAGTAGATAAATCGTAACGGTATCATAGCATCGAGTGAAACTAATTCGGCGTTGCGGGAGTTTGGCGATCTTCGCCGCTTGGCGACGAAATTGGATGATCAAGTTGTATGCGACCATGCTACATAGAATCTCCTTCCTCACCATTGCATCGCTCTCGGCGGTCATGCGTTCAAGGTTCATTGTCGTTTTTAAGTCGCGAATGTCGTGCTCTACCGAAGTGTATCGCAGACCATAGAGCTCAATCGCTTTTTTTGAGGCAGAAAAGGTGTCAGGTACGAATGGCACTGTCGTGACGCAAGTGATTTCAGGTGCAGCATTTACGAAGTTCACGACGAAGTTGGTTTCGTGGTTTCATCATCAGTTTGTATCCATGCCGACGGCGTTTCAAGACCCGAGGTTCTAAACGACCTGGTCGGTTTGCAACTTCGCAAGATGCGATTTGCTCGAGCATTGTTAGTAGGTAACATTCCAACGATGTTGAACTCACCCGTCCTGTAGACAATTGCATCCAGGATGCAAGGACATATTGGCAGGTGCTCGTGAAGCTGATCTGGCGAGGCTGCTTATCATGAAGCAACGCGGCACCAGCTGCTGTGGTTCGGATGAGATTGTATGCCAACATGGTCGTCCAAACTTCACGGAGGACCATTGCTGGAGATTTGCAACGAACGTGCCCGAGATTGAGGTTCGATTTTATGCTTCTGATATCCAACTCTGAATTCCATCGAAACCCATAGAGTTCTGCGATGTCTTCCTTGGTGTATTCATCCGCATCGATAAGCGTCGTGATAACATCGATCGATTTGGTACGACGACCGGGCTTAACAATGTTGAAGCGAATTTCTCGCAACACCAGTGTCTCAGGAATTTGCCGGTAAGTCTCCTCATCCATCCAAGTTGGGCGTTGTGGCCGAGCCCACACGATCAAGTGATCATGCTTTCCAAGTCTCTGGCCTCGACGAAAGTCGCTGTGCCGCAGGTGATGCTTGCGTGCACAAGTCTGCGTTCCTTGGGCGAGCAAAATCGCGATCATCATGAATGAACAGTAGTATCGATCCATGACCGCGATGTCGCCTCGTGATAGTGAACCGAACATCGATCGGAGCAATGCCGATTCACCTGTTTCTTTGCCCTGATAGGGTGCGATCGCAAGATCCATCACGCAGGCAGTAGCCAACGACAGGATGGCTGCCGCGCGTGCAATCGGTAGACCGACACCTAGCTTCTGCGCCTCCATTTGAGGGTAGATCGCTTGGTTTTTGGGTGTGTCAGGCATCGTGAATGTAAATCCATCAACAAGCTTGGCGTGAAGCCTGCCTTTCCATAGCCATTTCGGCTCGGCTTGCTCTTCCATTTCGCTGGCTACTTCGCAACTCAAGTCACGCAGCGCGTCCGAAGATAGTTTCGCACGCGCTCGACAATAGTCGCCGGTATCATCCGTTGGTGCCTGGAGTCCTTGCATCCGGCAATAGCTAACGACGCGTGCAACGGCAGCTTGGCAAGAACCTTCTTTGCCGTCGCGTAGGACTTGCGAGAGAAAAGACCACACCATGATCGCCGTGGTGTAGACGCCATGCAGTCCAAACAAACAGCCATGCTTTTGAAAGACCCGTTCGATGCGTTCGGCCGAAAGAACTTCGGCGAAGGGAAGGCCTTTACCACCCAGAAACGCATCGACAATTTTCTGAAAACTGCGACTATCACGGCGCGGAGAATTTGGTATCGATACGGCCATGAAAAAACCCTCCTTGGTTTTTCACCGGCAAGTGAACCAAGGAGGGCTTCAAATCTAGTACCAAGGCTGGCTTATTACCGAAAGATCACCTTGGCTGGGCGAAATTTACAAAAACTCTCGCCTCAGTCCAAGATCAGCCTGCGCGCCGACAGAATCACGACAGTGCCATTCACACCAGCGACTTCGTTGTTTTCTGCCTAAAGCCTACAGCCTACAGCCTAAAGCCTAACTTGGGATTGTGGCAGATAAGGTAATGCACCGGTCTCTTAAACCGGCCGATGTGGGTTCGATACCCACCGATCCCACTGAAAAGAGGACTGAGTGTTGAGGGATGAGTTTTGAGGCGAAAAGCTCATAA
>JAGWWZ010000288.1 GCA_018970165.1 Planctomycetota bacterium
CCTTCGACCGACACACCGCGAGCGTGCGCCATGGTGACGACTTTGCGAGTGACATCGACGTTGTATTCATACGAGGCAGGAGTCTTGCCGTCTTCCTGAAGCGACCCGTCCATCATGACCGATGTGAAACCGTTCTCGATCGCAGAGAGACAGGTGGAGGGGGAGTTGCCGTGATCTTGGTGCATCACGATAGGGATTTGCGGATAGAGTTCTACTGCGGCAAGCATCAAATGGCGAAGATATGCGTCCTGAGAATACGACCGCGCGCCGCGCGAAGCTTGGATGATCACGGGCGAGTTCGTCTCCTTGGCCGCCTCCATAATCGATTGGATCTGCTCCATATTGTTGACATTGAACGCGGCCACTCCGTATTGGTTTTCGGCTGCGTGATCCAGAACTTTCCGAAGGGGTACCAGAGCCATGAGAGAGCAACTCCCTGAAAAAATAGCGACTATGCAATGCGTGTAGGATGCAATCACAGCGTAATGCTACTTGGAGCCACGCCGCGGAGCGTCTAGGATTATCAAGCAAATCAGGTCTTCGGCAATGCGTGTTTGGCGAGTGATGAAGCGATGGATGATCCAGAACCAAAGTCGGCACGGTCGGTAAAGAATCTTAACCCTGTGGATCATTATCTTCACGGCAGTTGGGAGGCGCTCGGCGCTGGGGCACCGATCCTGGTAGCACTTGCGCAGCTGTGCAGTCAAGCTATGGTTGATCATCCTGCCGCTAACGCACAAACAGCGGAAGGACTGTCGCCGGAAGCACTTGCCATCCTGGTTGCCGCGCGCAATCGCGGCGTGATCGAAATCAAGGCGGTTAATACTGCGTTCGATCCGGCGGCTCGGATGCTGGCAGTCTATGTCGAATTATCGGATACCCAGACGATCGCATTTCGGGATCCTGGCGACCCGGAGGTGACGGTTTCGTTTTTGGAAGGATTTCGGCAACTGTGCCGCGCGGGATTGGTGATGCACCATATTCATCGCGACTTTTCCCTCACACACCTTGGGTTTCGTGTCGCACGCGACATCGACTCGGAGAAAGTACAACCATGGCTGGACAAGGGGACAGAGTTTGGCCTTCACGATTGATCCAACGATCGATCGCTGGCCTGCTCGTGTTGATAGCAGTCTTAGGTGGGATGTTCCTCGTCGGTCGCGCATGGTTCCTGTCGTCGTTGACCGAAGCCGAACTGCAGAAACCCAACCCCAGCCCGGTCGCTGTGCCGTCCGATCCCCAAGCAACGGTTACTCCCCATCCGCTAGATCCGGTCCTTGAGATCGCTCGACGTTCGCTTGCACTGCATCGATCGCGAGATCGAGATTATCAAGCGACGCTAGTGAAACGATTGCGAATCGGAAACAAGCTCAGCGAGCCGGAGGTGATGAAACTAAAGCTGCGTTGTCGCGATAGAGATGCTATCGCCGAATCTGCGGGTTCTACATCGGAGTCTCAGCCGATCGCTTCAGACGAGGTGGAGCCGCGTCCGATCGATGTCTATCTCGGGTTTGAGGCTCCCAAATCGCTTGCGGGCCGCGAGGTGATTTGGCGCCAGGGTTTTCAAGATAACCTGATGACTGTGCATGAGGCCGGGTTTCTCAATTTGGCGAGGTTGCAATTGGCCCCCAACAGTCGCTTGGCGATGATCGGAAACCGTTATCCGATTTCGGACGTTGGGATCGAGCGGTTGCTGATCAAACTCCTCGAGATCGGGACACGCGACCGAATGCTTGGGGATTGCCAGGTTACGATCCGGGAGGGGGTTGAATTCGAGGGCCGTCCGTGTCGCCGTATCGAGGTCATCCACCCCGAAAAAAGGGTAGAAATCGATGGCAATAAATTCGAATTCGCATATTATCGAGCGGAAATCGATATGGATGTGGAGTACGAGCTTCCCATCCATTACGCTAGTTACGTATGGCCGGAGAACACCGGAGAGGATCCGTTGTTAGACGAAGAGTTCACTTACCGAGATCTTCGTCTAAACTGTGATTTATCCGATTTGGACTTCGACCCAGACAACCCTGAGTATCGTTATCCGTCGCGTTGAGTTTTTGCAGATGCCAAACGACATGCAATTCACGGATTGTCCGAACTGCGGCAAGCGGATTAGGATCGATGCGCCTCGTTGTCATCGTTGCGGCGAGGTGCCGGTCTTGGCATTCAATCGAGCTCGCGATGTGGATGGTCCGAGCACTGCAGATGACGAACAGGATCCACCCGAATCGCATCATGCCGTCCGTTGGGGTGGTTATCGAGTCGACGAAGACGACTTCGATTATGAGTCCTTCCTTGAAGATGAGTTCGGGGAATCGCGATCGCAACCGGCTAGACCCTGGTGGTGGTATGTTGCATGGGTCGTACTGGTAGTCTTCGCATTAGGCATCTTGGCAGATGCCTGGCTATTGTTCTTGAATACTTAGCGAATCTACACCCTGAATGCAGTCGAAATCTTTTCTGTCGAGTGGAACAAGCGTTCTTCTTGAACCGGGCCACGTAGTGGGAAATGTAGCTGTTGCTACATCTGAGGCTATCCACTCTCCTTGGGTGCGGCGTGTTGCAGCGGTGCGTTGCATCGCTGGCCACATCATCCTTATTCTCGCGTTTGCGTTCGCGTTCTTCATTCTACAAAAATTGACCTTCCTTCTTCGGTTTCCCCCGTACGAGAGGACGACGTTGTGGATACCAGGAGCCTTGACTTTCAGCGTACTGCTCATCTCCCCGATATCCGGTTGGTGGCGATTTTACATCGGCCTGTGCATCGCAGGTTACGCGGCTTTTTACGGGGACCCCGAGATCCCGGGAGTGGTTGCCTTAATGTCAGCGCAATTTCATTTTGCTACGGTAGCGGTAGGAGCATGGGGGATCCTTCGACTGACCAACCGCGATCCCTTCGCTACCGTTCCATCGATGATCGTGTTTGTTCTCGCTGCGGGATTGCTGGTTCCGTTGGCAACGTCCGCGCCATCCGATTGGATTCGTTGGATGCGCGGACTGGGCGATGTTTGGCCAACGGCGATTCGATCCTTTCTGGCTATCTCGCTGGGCATGCTGATCGGAACTCCGGCGTTGACGACCGCAATGATCCATGGGCGCGAATGGTTCCGTTCCGTGTCCCTACGGGAAGGGATCGAAGGAATGGTTCTGACCCTCTGTTTGATGTCGGTGGGCTTTTGGGTGTTCACCACTTCAGCCGATTCGAGAGCGATCCCGGCTCTGGTGTATGCTCCGATTCCGTTTTTGCTATGGGCGGCCCTACGATTCGAAGTCGTGGGGGCGAGTTGGGC
>JAGWWZ010000289.1 GCA_018970165.1 Planctomycetota bacterium
GTGCGATCGGTGAAGGCTCCGGAATTGTCGGTGATTCGGACCGTGATATTGTGGCTCGGGTTCGCTTCGAAATTGAGAACGTTATTCGCCGCGACTGTGATGGTTCCGGTGCTCGAGTCGATTTGGAATCGCCCACCAGCGTTATCGACGAGGCTGTAGGTAAGCGTATTGCCAGCATCGGGATCGCTGCCTAGGACTCGACCAACAAAAGAACCTGCTCCCCAGTTTTCGACCACTGCCAGCTTTGTATCTACTGCCTGGATGGTCATGTTGCTCCAGGTTGTAGTCACACCCGTACCGTTATAGTAATTCGAGCGGATGATTCCGTTGATAAACTCGGTACCTGGACGGAATGATGTAAAGCTCCCGCTACTGCTAATACCCGCGACGGTGCCGCTATAGACCGCATTGGAGCCGGTCACGGCTTGACTACATAAAACGTTGTATTGAAGCCAACTCCCATAGCATATGTTTCTTACTGTCGCACCCACGTCGAGAGCTGGCCCAGACCAGGGTGATTGTAAAGTAATTACGTTACCGTTAATCCCGTTCTCAGCCCATACTCCATTGTAGAAGTTGAAGGAGCCGTTGAAGCTGTAAGCGAGATCTTGAAGAACACCGCGGCTGTCGGTGTAGCCCCCCCCAATCAGATTGCGTGCATGAGCGGTTGAGCCTCGATACCAAGTGCTCGCATCGGTTAGTACGATTTGCGTGTCACCCGGATTCAATGCTTGGGCCAAAGTTGTATCAACGGAACCCGATGCCACTAAATAGTTTTCATAGCCGATGCGATAACCCTCAATCGTAGCAGAGTTATAGCCAGCGAAATGTAGCGCAGATGTACTACCGCTGTTTGCGGTAACTTGAACCACATAAGTCCCGCTGGTGTCGACGGGAACATATCGATCTGCAAAATAATCTACTTGTCCAGTATTGCTAACCGTGGATTGCCCACCGAACGTCGAATTGTCGACAATGACGTTTCCGAAGACAGGGGCTTCGTTGACGTTGGTCAAATTGATTGTTACCATCCGATCGACTGTCAAACCACCTTGATCGGTAGCGCGGACGACAATGTTATGACTCGTCGCTGCCTCGAAGTTCAGCAAACTACCGTTGGCCACGGTAAGTTGGCCGGTTGAACTATTGATCGCAAAGCGCCCACCGGCGCTATCGATGAGAGAGTAGGTATGCGTATCCCATGGATCCGCATCGATCGTACTGCCGGAGCCAACAACCGTTCCGTTGATTGCGTTTTCAGCTATGGTCAGCGAGCGGTCGGATGCGAATAGGCGGATGTTGTCAAAGTTGGTTTGGACGCCAGTAGAGGTCAATTCGATTTTCAAGGCCTGCCCCACCGCCGCACCGTTTCCGGCAAAAGCACTGCCATCCACGTTCAGGATAGCGGTTTGCCAACCACTTTCCGGCACGCTCAGCGTTGTTGTTTCACCGACCAATAAGGTACCGGCATAGAGTCGAATCGCGAAGCCTTGAATATTTGTGTCCGTCCGATCTCCCACATCCACCATCAGCGTGTACTGCGTCGATGCGGAGAAAAGCTCAGCCAGCGTTTGAGTAGCGGAACCTCCATTGGAGTATAGGGTGTTCGTGCCATGAGTTGGTCCCTCAGGCATCTGGCTGGAATTGGGATTGAAGGTACCAACGCTTCCACCTCCGAGAGTCCATCCACTCGCGCTAAAAACATCGTTACCGTCGGTGGGAGTGTCTACTTCAAAGCTAGGATTCGTGATGGTTACGCTGCGTTGGCTGATCGCGATCGAGTTTGGAGCATCGTTGACAGCCAGCGATGTCCGGATTACGCGATCAGCGAATCTCAATTGCTCAATTCCGCTCAGCGTATCTGTCCCATCCGGTGAGCCACTTCGATTGTCGGTAATCGAGTAGGATTGAGTCACGGAGTTATAGGAGATCGCATAATCCGAGCGATTGCCACTGTAGACAGCTGTATCGATCCCTAAGCCTGTCGGTGGAGCGCTGTAGTTCTGGTTAATCTCAGCATCATTGAGAGCTCGATTGTAAACCGCTACTCCCGCGAGCTTACCACCGAAATACTCCATGGGCAGTTCACCTTGTCGCCCGATGATAAATTCCCCGGTTCCCGAATACGAAAACCCTGTACCACTCGTTGCGACAAGATTGCCATTCAAATATAGAGATGCATTGGTAGGCGTATAAACGCCGACCATCTGCATCCATTGCCCGGTTGTTCCTGCACCAGAAACGGGAAAGGAATGCCAGTTAGAGGTGAATCGCACGTTGGAACTGTTGAATCCAAAGAAGAACGGGTTTTCACCGTTCAACCAGGTTGCATAAGTCCATTGGGAAAGTAGTTCCTCATATCCGACATTGTTACGATCTCGGTTGTACCAAGCGCTCACCGTGTACGATGATGTTGAGTTTGGAACGATTGTTTTTCCCGTTGTGGCATAGTCATTTATACCGTCGAAGACTAAACTACCCCCGTTGGAAGGATCATATCCAACGCCATTGACAAGGGTTGCGTGATTACCGTTGCCTGAGAGATCGGTCCAGATAGTTCCAGTACCTGGGTAGCTCGCAGTATTGCTGGCATCTAGACGAAGGAGCAGACCATTGGTCACAATACCACTGGTGGAATAGTTTCCTCCGCCGATGAGCGTATCGTTTCCGCCGCCCCCAATCAGCGTATCTTGCGCTGATCCGCCGATGATCGTATCCGCATAGGAAGATCCGACAAGCGTAACTGCGGTGCTGCTACCTGTGTTGGTCATCGTCCATCCCGAGGAACCGGTCGCGGCGCTGACATCCAAATCAAAACCGTTGGCCGTTATCGTGGCTGTACCGTAATTGACCGAAGCTGTTGTCGCGGTCCAGTTTGCCGTAGCCGTCGCATTCGCGGTTGCACCCGCGGAGATGAAAACAATATCGTTGCCGGTGCCCAAATCGGTGATCGTATCCGTTCCGGCGTCGACATAGAACGTATCATTTCCCGTACCGCCGGTCAGTTGGTCGATGCCTGCTCCTCCAGTTAGTGTGTCGCTACCTGCTCCACCGATGATGACATCGTTCCCTGCTCCGCCCGTGATGACGTTGTCATTTGCATTTCCGGTGAGCGTATCTGCGAATGCTGACCCTAAGATGTTTTCAAAATTGGTGATCGTATCGGAGCCAGCACCAACCGTGTTTTGGGAGGTGGTCGTGGCGAGGTTGACGGTAACTCCGGAGGTAGCACTAGCGTAGCTGACGGTGTCGGTACCAGCCCCGCCGTCGAGAATGTCGTTGCCCAGGCC
>JAGWWZ010000106.1 GCA_018970165.1 Planctomycetota bacterium
TGGTTGGACTTGGTGTGGAGGTTCAAGAAGTACTACCAAGGAAGCGCTGCCGGGATGCCGGACGCGTTGGCACGAGACGCGACAGCGCATCAGCACCGCTGGCGCCGAGGCCAGCGGGCGGTGCGGCGAATCTTTGCCGCAACTTGAGAGCAGCCAATCAGGGCAAAGGAAGCTATCTAAGTGGCACCGATTGCCCAAGCATCCGAAATTGCGGGGCTACAGTAGCGACTACGACGCGTTTGCGTGGATCGCATCAGTGGCAAAGTCATTTCTTGGATAGATGTTCACTTCATCTTCGTCGCTTTGAGGCGCTGAACCCTGTGCCGCTGGAACTGGTCTCCGCCTATTCGTCTTGTGGCTTCGTTCGAGAGCTGCAAAAAAGGTGGGTGGCACGTAAAAAGGTGGCTCTTGTTAAGGTAAAGAGTTTATCCGGATGCTCGCGCATCTCGGATCACAAGAGCCCGATTGGTGCTTTGGAACTCATTTTGTAGGCGGCAATCCAATCTTTCGAGCCGGCCCCCCAGTGGGATATCGATTTGAAAGCTGTCGCAAAGGGTATGTCCAACATGTGGACGCGTTTGCGATCCATGATGAACACGTCGCCGGTCAATATGGATGGGATAGCAGGAACAAATACGGTGACTAGTTGCTCATCGCATTCCTCGACAAGGAACGCTTGTACGAGCCCATCATCGAATTGAACCAAGGCTGGTTTCCAGGCCTTCTGCTGAGTATCACCTGCAACCTGAAGGGCTAAATCGCGGATCTGCGTGTAGCCCGGAATTCGACGCAGAAGGTTGGATTCGAGCGTTTGCTGTATCCATTTACCAAGGCCTGTTCTCAATGCCAGGCCGACGAGGAAGCAAAGCATGAGGAGCACAAGCAACGACAATGCTTCCTCGTTGGGAATCCAATGCGGGAGGAGTGCTCTCAACGGCTTTACGACACCGGCAACGGCTTCAAAGCCTTTTGTGACTAATAAGCCTGTCAAAAAGATTGGGGCTAAGACGAGCAATCCCGCGAGAATCGTCTTTCCTACGAATCGAAATGGCTTCATGTTCATTCCCCTTTTATGAGAGGCTGCGGGAAGAGTCCCAAAATTGCGAGCTAACGACTGACACATCAACGGCACATCAACGGATCGTTCACTGTAAATTATCGAACCATCGGTAGCGCCAATCCCATCAGTACGAGGTGTTTCTGAAAAAAGACCGGAGGTTCGATCGCTTCGCGAAGGAGTTGACCGTCGCCTCCTGAGATGACGACTGGGATGGGACGGCCAGCCCGGTAACGATCGATCAAGAGCTTAGCCCCACCGACGACTGCTGCATGAACTCCCGCTGCGATCGCTTGCTCGGTATTCTTTCCTGGGATGGGAGGAATTGGATGCACTCGGTCGGTGGGGAGCCACGGTAGCTGATCGGTGCCCGCTGCCATGTACTGTAGCGACAGCCCGACTCCTGGAAGTATCGCTCCCCCCATGAATTGATCCTGCTCGTCGACCCAATCGATGGTGAGCGCTGTCCCTGCCTGCACCACGATCGATGGCCCGAAAGGGATGGCCTGCAATCGGAGTAGATGACGCGCTGCGCGAGCAGCGAGCAAGCGATCGATACCGACACGTTCTGGATACTCCACGCAAATGGTCATCGGGATATCGCGATACGTTATCCATTGAACTCTGGCATCGGGGGCTTCGCGTTTCAGGACGTCCGCGAGTTGAGCTTGAACGGCGCGATGCACACTTGCGATTCTCCAAGAAGTACTCTCCCCATCCGCGACAGCACGGACCAACCAATGCAATGCATCGGTGTCGCCGAGCTTCGACCAGCGTTCATGCGATGAATCGATTGTTTGCGGCTGTGCTTTGCGGATCTCCTGCCCGATCACACTCCAGGACAATTTGAAAACGTCGAGGCTTTCTGGTAACGCAGGGGCTTTCTCAAGCGAGTCGGAGATCCTCGCGGCACGCAATCCCGAGTTTCCGATATCGACGACAATCATTTGGCTACAGTCGCTTGCGCAGCGAGCAAGTCCGCGATGTGACGAACCAATCGGTTCAGCCCCGAACCCGTGACGGCGCTGACCAGATGGACATCGTCCCGTCCCACTTCTTCGCACAATCGTTTGTGCACATCTTCGGAACCTGGAAGCTCGGACTTGGTTACGACGAGGATCTCGGGGCGTTTGGCAAGGTCAGCGCTGTACTGTTCCAATTCGTGTCGAATGGTCCGATAGTTCGCGATGGGGTCTGTTTGATCCATCGGCATCGGCTCGACTAAATGGACCAGAATACCCGCCCGCATGATGTGCCTGAGAAAATCGTGCCCCAAGCCATGCCCTTCGGCAGCCCCTTCGATGAGCCCAGGGATATCGGCCAAGACGAAGCTGCGATCGAGATCGACGGAGACCATGCCAAGGTTCGGGAACTTGGTGGTAAAGGGGTAATCGGCGATCTCAGGTCGAGCCCGCGATAGTCGGCTGAGCATGGTGCTCTTGCCAGCGTTGGGCATTCCGATCAGGCCGACATCTGCGATCGATTTGAGTTCGAGAATCAGGCGACGCGATTCACCCTGTCCGCCTGATGTGGTTTCGCGGGGAGCTTGGTTGGTCGAAGATTTGAAATGAGTATTACCCCAGCCTCCTTTGCCACCACGAGCGGCGACAATTTGATCTCCATCTTGAACGAGGTCACGGATCTCCAATCCGATCTCTTTGTCGATGATGACCGTTCCGGGAGGAACTTCGAGGATCAAGTCTTTGCCACTTCGGCCATGGCAATCGGATCCGGTCCCCGGTGCTCCGTGTTCAGCTCGCCAGTGACGCTGGTGTGCAAAAGCCACCAAGGAGTTGACACCCGACTTGGCTTGTATCACGACACTACCGCCGTCACCGCCGTCACCACCGCATGGACCGCCGCGCGGAACGTGCTTCTCGCGACGAAACGCCATACAGCCGTCACCGCCACGACCGGCGATGACTTCTATTTCGACCCGGTCGACAAACATGGTTTGAATCTTTTGTTGCTGAACAACACCGTAGGGCAAGACGTTGCAACTGCCCAACGGCTGAAATGATATAGTCGCTCGAGCCCAAAATATGGAGCGATACTGAAAGGCCGTGGTTCAGGACCTAACCCGAGGTTTAGCAAATTGCGTCGACGGCGAGGCGGTTACTCAGCCAAGGGCTGGACGTTCACACGACGGCCCTCTCGATCGAAGTACACATTTCCTTCGACAAGAGAAAAAATTGTGTAATCGTTTCCGATGCCCACGTTACGACCCGGATGCCACTTGGTCCCAACCTGCCGAATCAGGATGTTGCCTGGGAACACCAATTCCCCACCGAACTTTTTCACCCCTCGACGCTGAGCGTTCGAATCGCGACCGTTACGGGTGGAACCTTGACCTTTTTTGTGTGCCATGACTAACTCGGACTTACTGACCCCAAAAAACGGTTGCTCTTCGAGGATCGATCGGATTAGGAATATTTCGAATTGGGAATTCGTCTAGCTCACAAATTCCGCTAAACGGACCAACTTCTGTAACAGCACCAACTTCAGCGTCAGTGGGCCCAGAAGTTTAGCGGTAGATCCACTGATAATCAAGCCGTTCTTTCAGGCTGAACTGGTCGAGATAGTATCGTACCCGCTTTGGATCTTCGTAGGCAGGAGAACCGAGGTAGACCCGGTCCTTGGGGACATTAAACGAATCCCCGGGACGCCAGAAATAGATGCGAAGAGTTCTGCGGAAGAATTGCTTTTCTCCTCCGGAATCGACACTGATCTGGTAGGCATTGGTCAGCCCCCGCACATCGATAGCAAAGAAATTGAGAGCCGGATCGACGTCTGTCCAAGTGGCGACTCCCCAAACCGAGTTCTCGTCTTCGCGGGTACTCAGCAAGATCTCGTTCCGAGCGATTTCGACATGGTCCAGCAAACGGCCGGGCACGCGTTCTCTGGCAGCGATGGCAGCTATGGCGGGAGCGAGAATCTGGGAATCCATCACCAGGTTGCGTTCTTTGCTGAGCAACGTGAAGCGGGGAATGAATCGAACCGATTCAAAGCGAACCCGTTTCGGTTCGCCCGGAACGGCTTCCGAGTCGGACGGGTCCGGCGTGTCGGGCAGAAGATCGTCTCCTGTGTAGCGAACTCGATAAATCAGATACCAAACCGTCTTTCGCTCCATCTTCCCAGAGTCATTGGGGATATCCACTTCGATCATGCGAGCAGGCTTGAAGGCAAATTCCAGCCCCCAAACAGGATGACGGAAGGTTACGGATCGCGACTGAGCGAGTAACGTTTCTGTTGGTGAAGCGAAATATGGTTGATTGTCCGGGAAGTCAGGAGCGGTCCACTCCAACTCTGGATGCTTGGCGACGAAGTCAAGATCGAAGGGCCCGAGGGAGGTATCTTCGGAATTCTGGTCTGCAGGAACTACCGTCATCACTCCGGGTGCCAGTTTGCGAACACCGAGGCCGAGTCCGGAATCTTGGGGGCTTCCAGCTGGAACCACCAAGTCGCCCGGTGCTTCCTGTGCTACAGATTGCGCCATGGAATGAAAAGACGCGACCAAAAGGCCTGCGATCAACAACGGTACAATTACCCAACGTTTCACTGGATGCAACTCCGCGCATTGGTCGAATCGGTCGGAACGAGCCGAGAAAAGACTACTTCGAAGTATAATTCCGACGGGCCGGATGCCTCAACGAAAAACCGGAGGCATTCCGACACTTTTCAGCGCGATCGCTTATTTCTTGCGATGCCGAATTCGGGCTCGCATCCGACGCTTCTTGCGACCAATCTTTCTGCGTCCGCGGCCGGTTTTCTTGACTCCCACTGATCCACCCCTAAACAACTTATCTCAAAACATACCAAGCAATTACGTTTCCCCTTCCCATTCCGGGTCGAGTAGCTTAACAGTCTCGCGAACCATCGACAAGTCCAACAGCTACCGGACATCCGCTCCAATTCCCCGGTCTGTAACGATTCCAACGGCACAATGGGGTGGTTTCGGTCACCGAAGCCGCGGAACAAACCCCGAAAGCCCCCTCCCGCGACCTACCGTTTCTAGCACGAATTGGGGGAAACTCGCCCCGGGAAGAGGCTCCAGAAAATGACCAATGATGAACTTCGCGAAGTAAATCAGCTTGAACAAGACATTCGATCGTTGACCGACGACATGCTTGTGGAACTCAAAAGCCTGTCCGCCTACGCGATGAGAGGCGATTCTTTGGCGGTTGCGAGCGTCGCATACCGCGTGCGTCAGTTCGCGCTGAGAAACCAGATGCCGAGCATCGAGGAGACGGCCGCCCGTATCGAGGAGTCGGCTCGGCGGAACAACGTCAACCAATTTACCTCGGATATTCAATTGCTCGACCATCAACTCCGATGGCATACTCAGAGCACACGTTCGTAGCGATCGTTGATTCGATCGTTGATGCGATCGCTATTCGGACTTACCGCGGTCCTTATCCGATTCGTCGCGAACGTCGGAAGCAATCTCTTCGCCTTCGCCGCTCTCATCTTCGTAGTCTGCATCGTCGTAGTCTGCATCTTCATCGGCGATGCTATCTTCATCGGCGATGCTGTCTTCATCGGCGATGCTGTCTTCTTGAACAACTCGGTGCGCCGAAGTTGGTTTGGCTTCGAATTGGATGTCGTCTCGACTGTCGTCCCGTTTTCTGGACTGCAGATAGAGTTTGATGGGGACTTCGCCAAACGGAAGATGATCTCGCAGAAACCCTAATAGATAACGCTGGTAGGGTGCGCTGAAGCCCGCTGGGTTGTTGCAAACCAAGACCATGGTGGGTGGTTCGGTCGATACCTGAGTTGCATAGTAGATCTTGGGCCGCTTGAGTGCGTGCAATGGCGGTTCATGACGTTCCAAAGCCGCTTTTACCAGTTTGTTGAGCATGCTGGTGCTGACTCGTTCCTGCGCCTGTTTGAAGAGCATCTGTGCATGATTGAGGAGGGCTTTGACGTTCTTTCCTGTTTGGCCGGTGATGAATGCGATGGGGCAATAAGCCATCGTCGGAAAATGCTCGCGAAGATACCTCACCCAGCGTTCGGTCGGCATCTGGCCAGCGAGTTTATCCCACTTGTTTACTACGAAGATGCAGGGTTTGAATTGATCCGCGATGTAATGGGCGAGTTGCTTGTCGACTTTGCTCATCGGTTCGGTGCAATCGAAGAACATCAAGACGACGTCGGCTCGGCGAATGCTGCGCTGGGCGCGATGGGCACCATACCAATCGATATCGGTTCGTATACTTTTGGATCGGCGCAGGCCGGGGGTGTCGATCGCCATGAATTGATGGCCATCGAGTTCGAATTTCACATCGACGCTATCCCGCGTTGTTCCCGGGACTTCGCTCACGATCATCCGTTCGGCGCGTGCGAGGGTGTTTACAAAGGTGCTCTTTCCTGTATTCCGCCGGCCGACGATCGCAACCTTCATGGTCGGCGCCTGGATGTCTTGCGGCTTGGTATCCGATGCGGGCAACCGCTGAAGGATCAAATCCAGAAGCTCGTCTTTGTTGCGGTTTTGCATGACGCTCACCCGAACGATCCATCCCCGCCCGAGTTTCAAAAACTCATCGGCGTTGGAATCCATCGTTGGGCTGTCGGTCTTGTTGGCAACCAGCAGAATCGGTTTGTTGACTTTGCGAAGTCGACTGGCGACCTCTTCATCCAGCGGCAATAGTCCCGATCGGGTATCGACTACGAACAAGATCACGTCCGCTTCATCGATTGCCGCTTCGATTTGCAGTTCAACTTGATCTGTGAGATTGTCGACATCCTCGATCCCGATCCCGCCGGTATCGATCAGCTCAAAATGCCGGCCTTCGTGTTCGATCAGCGTGGTCAAGCGGTCTCGGGTGACACCTGCCGTGTCCTCGACGATCGCCAAACGCTTGCCCGCCAACCAATTGAACAGGGAACTTTTTCCGACATTCGGTCGGCCGATGATGGCAACGCGCGGAACCGGCATGGGTAGATCAACATTTCTCTAATCGAATGAACTATTTTTTGACCGTGTCAGAACGAAGATCCCACGCGTCCAACCATTCGATCTTAGTCAGTTTCGCGCCGAAGTCGCGGGTCATGCGATCATGCATGTCTAGCAAATGGGCAGCGCCGTAGAAGACGCTGAGGCTCCGCCGCCCTGAATCCAATTCGCGTTGCAGCACTTCAAAAGCCTTTGCATTTCGTTCCGTAAGGAGCGTGCTCTTGCCATCTTTGTCCGCTAATCCGACCATTTGATTGTCCATCACTTCCATTTGACTCGCCATCGCCCGGCGCATTCGAATCGGATCGCGGCTGAGCATGGCTGCCATCATGTCCGATTGGGCCTGCGAGTTCTTTTTTGAGGATTGCGTTGCAAAGCCTGCGCCCATCAATCGGGCAAACATGCTCACAAAACCATCGTTGCGTTTTACCATATCCTGGCCAAATTCCTCAGGACTCATGTCCGCATGGACAAAATTCTTGGCTTGATAGTTCACTTCCTCCAATTGAAACGCGAGCTTCAAGGCGTCCTTCATCCCGGTCTGAAGCGAACCGATCGGATTGACTCCGCCGCGTGGTTGCCGTCCCGAAGGACGATCATCCGAATTGGCGACCAATTCATAAAGAACAGCTTCGTATTCCTTGAATCGACGATTCAACTCCTCGTAATACGATCGCTCACCCACGTGCACTGCACCTACCAAGTCGACCTTCGCCCCCTTGTACGTGCCACTTTCGATTTCGTAACGTGCCACGGCGGTCTGCAGCGCCCGAGGCTTGCCGTCGTTACTCTTGTCGACCCGAATGAACAAGGGTCGCTCCGACTCCTCTTGGGCACGGGCCTCCGAGCCAGACATGGCGGTTGCCAACAAACCGAAAAGAGCCACCCATCCGAACCACTCTGCCCACCGCGATGGCTGACATGCCTTCATCTCAAATCTCCCCCTGCTCTCCATTGACGATCTGATTTGCTCTCAGTTTTTCTGATTTGCTCTCAGTTTTTACATTACGACGGATGCGACGCATGCCCCACTCGTTCGTTCCGATTGCCACTTCCTTGGCATTGTAGGCTGAATCCCTCCGCGGATTGCAAAGAAATGAAAATTTCGAGAATCCCGCTGGCGTTTTTTGACGCCTCGTCAATAATTGACTCCATGATCGAAATGACGCGGAAGCAACGGGAAATTGAACGGCGGACCGGGGAGATCCTGCGGGTCGCTAAGCCGATCTTGGTGGGCGAAGGGTTTCAAGCCCTGAGCATGGACCGGGTCGCTGCCAAGATGGAGTACGCCAAAGGAACGATCTACAACCACTTTCCCCACAAAGAAGAAATCGTCTTGGCCCTTGCGATCCAAGCGATGGATCTGCGACGAAAATTGTTCGAATGCAGCGCGGCGTCGGGGAGCGATTCGCGAGACCGCATGATGGCGATCGGCGTAGCGTGCGAGTTCTACACGCATCACTGCCACGAAGAATTCGTCATCGAACAGTGGATGCGGACCCACAGCGTGTGGGAAAAATCTTCTCAACAACGCCAAAATTTGATCCGGCAGTGCGAAGGACAGTGCATGGCAATCGTGACTGGGATCGTTCGGGATGCCATTCGCGATGGGGACCTAACTGTTCCGGTCGACATGACGCACGAAGAATTCGTATTCGGGTTTTGGGCGTTGACGTTCGGCAATCAAATCTTGATCGCCAGTAGTCCCTCGCTTCCAGCGTTGGGTATTCACAATCCTGCCCGCGCGATCCGTATCCACTGCGCGACGCTCTTGAATGGATTTGGATGGCAACCGACGACGGATCTGCACGGGTACATTCAGCGAGCTGAACAACTCACCGCCGCCCTTACTCCGCAATTGCACCTGCTGCGCAGAGAACATCTGGCCGCATCCTACTAAGTCCCCCTCCGAGGATTCTGATCCATGAAAGGCACTCTCGAAATTGACGGCGAGTCAAAACTGGATATTCCGGAAAGAGCCGAGGTTGTAAGACCCGAGGTTGCAATATTAGACGGCGGCTACCCCGCGGGTCCGTCAAACGTGTCCTGGCTTCGCCGCTGGAGTTTTCCGATTTTGGCACTTCTCGCGGTATGCACCCTGAGCGCGTGGATCTTTGGTTCCAATCACCAATCCTCGCAAGAAGCGGTAAGGAAGATTCCGGAGACATCGCGTCTATCACCCACCAACGGTTCGGAGGTATTGGTGCGTGTCTACACCGTGCCGGATCCTAAGCAGGATCGGCGCAGTTTGAGGTCATTGGTAGGAACGCTGCAGCCGCGTTATCAGAGTCCTCTCGGATTTCGGGTCGGGGGAAAAGTGATCGGGCGGCATGTGGAAACGGGGGATCGCGTGGTGCAAGGCCAATTGCTGATGCAGTTGGACCCAGTGGATGCCACGTTGCAGGTTGAGGTTGCTGAGTCAGATTGGAATGCAGCTAAATCGCAATTGACACAGATTGAAGCAGAGGCGAATCGGCTCAGACCGCTCTTGAGCAACGGTTCCGCGAGCAAGTCCGAATACGACTTTGCGACCGCTGCTCGCGACACGGCGGTGGCGAGATTCGAAGCTGCCGAGCGACGAAAAAAATTGGCGGAGAATCAGAGGGAGTACTGCGATCTGAAGGCTGATCGCGATGGTTTGGTGACGTTGGTGATAGCGGAGATTGGCCAAGTCGTTGCGGCTGGCCAACCTGTGATGCAATCGATGGTGGGAGACGAACTGGAGGCTGGAGTGAGCGTGCCGGAATCGATGCATCGCGAGATTCGCAATCTCATGGCCGAGGTCACATTTTGGTCACGTCCTGGAGTGAAGTTGCAAGGGAGGCTCAGGGAGTTGTCTCCGATCGCCAATCCTGCATCGCGGATGTACGACGCTCGATTCGAGTTGATCGATCCCCCTGCCGACTTGGCCTTGGGCATGACGGCAACGGTTCATCTCACGGATTCCGAATCGGTGGGGATTCCGATCCCGATGAGCGCTTTGGCCCAGCGCAACGGGCAATCGGTTGTATGGAGAGTGCAAAACGATGGCACTCTTCAAAGGGTGGATGTGAGCATCGTGCGTTATGAAACCGAGCACGCGATCATCCGCGGGAATTTGTATCAAGGCGATCAACTGGTAAGCGCCGGGGTACAGAAACTCGACCCTGAATGCCGCGTTCGCGTTTGGAAGGACGATTGATGAGTTCCTCATCGCCAGTTCGCGACTGGAATCTATCGCGATGGAGCGTTCTCCATTCATCGTTCATCACGTTTCTGATGCTGGCATGTTCGGCAGCGGGTTTGGCTGCTTACATGCGCATGGGGCGAGCCGAAGACCCATCGTTCACGATCAAGACTGCCGTCGTGAGCGCCTCTTGGCCCGGTGCAACTCCCGAAGAGATGGAGCGTTTCGTTGCGGATCTGATTGAAGAAAAGCTTCGCGAAACACCGAATCTGGAATATCTGCAGACCTACTGCATCAGCGATGCGATGCTGATGCTGGTCCAGCTCAAGGGCGCGGTTCGAGGCAAGTCCGCAGACGATGCCTGGTATCAGGTGCGCAAAAAACTCGACGATATCCGAGGTGAGTTGCCGGAGGGTGTGCTAGGGCCTGCGGTCGACGATGAATATGGAGACGTCTACTCCGCGATCTACGCGTTCACAGGCGATGAGTACACGCCTGCTGAACTCAAACGGCTCTGCGAAATGGCTCGCAATCGTCTGCTGATCATTGAAGATGTGGAGAAGGTGGATCTGATCGGCGCGCAGAAGGAACAGATCTTTGTCGACTTCTCGCATCGAAAGTTATCGACGCTCGGTATTACGCCCCGCCAGATCTTCGACAGCGTTCAACGGCAGGGGGCAATGCTGCGATCGGGCAGCATCGACACTGAGAGCGATCGCATTTATGTTCGTGTTTCGAGAGATTTTTCCGGTGTTGAGAACATCGAAGCAATTCCAGTGGAAACCTCGGGCAGAGTGTTCCGCCTGGGGGATGTCGCGACGGTCACTCGTGGCTACGAGACACCTGCCATTTTCAAGACTCGGTACAACGGCAAACCCTGTGTCGCGATCGGCGTCGTGATGCGGCGCGGTGGCAACATTCTCAAACTCGGGCAGGCTGTTGAGAACGAAATGAAAATCGTCCGCACGATGATTCCCGCAGGGGTCGAACTGGGAGTCATGGCGTTTCAACCGCAAATCGTCGAGGAGTCGGTCGGCGAGTTTCTGACCTCGTTTTTCGAGGCTTTGGTGATCGTGTTGGTGGTCAGCTTCCTCAGCCTCGGATTTCGTGCGGGAGTTGTGGTGGCATTGAGTGTGCCGCTGGTTCTTGCGATCTCGTTGATTGTCATGCAATCGATGGGGATGAATCTCGATCGCATCACACTCGGTGCACTCATTCTGTCGCTGGGATTGCTGGTCGACGATGCGATCATCGCAGTGGAGATGATGGCGGTGAAGATGGAGGAGGGATGGAATCGGATCGAAGCGGCCGCATTTGCATGGTCGAGCACTGCTTTCCCGATGCTGTCCGGAACTCTGATCACGATCGCAGGTTTTTTTCCGGTCGGGTTCGCTCAGTCAACCTCTGGGGAATACGCCGGCGGGATCTTTTGGGTCGTCGGCATCACATTGATCATCTCGTGGTTCGTCGCGGTGTTGTTTACACCGGTGCTCGGAGTGGCCTTGTTGCCCAAGTATGCGGTGCGAGCTGACGGCGATGCAGAGCATGCTCGGATGTATCAGACGCGGTTCCATCGCGCTTTGCGTTGGATTATTCGAGGCAGTGTTCGCCGCCCCGTCTTAGTCATCGGCGTAACCGCAATCATGTTTGTGGGTGCGATCTTTGGCTTTACCCGCCTTCAGCAGCAATTCTTTCCAACATCGTCGCGGACCGAGGTGTTGTTGGATATTCGAATGCATGAAGGGGCGTCGATCGGTGCGACCGAAGCGATGGCGAAACGGATCGAGAGATTGCTGGATCCATGGCTCGAAACAGAAACCGAATCGGGCGATGTCTTGCACTACACCACGTATCTGGGGAGCGGTGCCGCTCGATTCTTTCTAGCGCTCAATGCCGACTTGCCTAATCCCAGTTTCGCAAAGATGGTCATTCAAACGCGAGACCTTAAGGCTCGAGAGCGTGTTCGCACCTTGCTGATGAACGCTTTTGCGACCGATTCCGCGTTCGCCGATGCCAGTCTTCGCGTGCTCCGATTGGAATTCGGCCCGCCGGTCGGTTTTCCTGTGCAGTTTCGAGTTGTCGGTCCCGACTCCAGCGAAGTGCGCCGAATCGCAGATCAAGTGCGCGAAGTAGTGCGCCGAGATAAAGCTGCCGTCGATGTCAATTTGGATTGGGATGAACCTGCAAAAACCATTCGCGTTCGACTCGATCAAGATCGGACACGCTTGATGGGGATGACTCCCACGGAGATCGAACAGGGACTGCAAACGCTGTTGAGCGGAACTCCGATCGCCCAGTACCGCGAAGGAACCGAAAACATACCCATCGTCGCTCGCGCGGAGACCCAAGAGCGATTGAACCTCAATGAACTCGGAGACATGACGCTCTTTACGCTTCAGGGGCGCAGTCTGCCACTGAGCCAGGTTGGCGAGATCGAGCATGTCCTCGAGTCCCCGATCTCATGGCGACGCAATCAAGAACGGATCCTGACGGTGCGCTGTGATATCGCCGACGGCAATCAAGCCCCTGATGTCAGCGCTCGAATCAATCGGCAACTCAGCTCGATTCGAGAGTCTCTGCCTCCTGGTTATCGCATCGATTTAGGGGGTGCAATCGAGGAGAGTTCCAAAGCAAATCTCGCTCTCTTTCAAGTCTTCCCGTTGATGATTGTTATCATGCTGACGCTCTTGATGTCGCAGGTGCAAAACTTTCGAAAGATGTTGTTGATCTTTGGGATCGCTCCGCTGGGGTTGATTGGAGCGGTCGCGGCACTGCATTTGTTTCACGCGCCGTTTGGCTTTGTGGCATTGCTCGGCTTGATTTCCCTGGCGGGTATGGACATGCGCAACTCCGTCATCTTGGTTGACCAGATCGAACAGGACCGGGCCCAGGGCTTGAGTGAGTGGGAGGCCGTGATTGAATCTTCGGTGCGGCGGGCCCGGCCCGTGATCTTGACGGCGGCTACCGCGATTCTGGCGATGATCCCATTGACCCGCAGCATCTTTTGGGGACCGATGGCCATCGCGATTATGGGCGGTTTGTCGATTGCGACGTTTTTGACCCTCATCAATCTTCCCGCGATTTATGTCTTGATCTTTCGCGTGAAGCGGCCGGAGAGATAATGACGCCAACTTCGGCACGCTAACTCCTCGGCAATCTAAACTTCGCGGGAATCATCGGTATGGGATTGGCCAGGTTCTATGTTGAGCGAGTCGCACTCGGAGATCTCGAGCTCGACGAGGCCGAATCGAACCATGCGTCCCGTGTTTTGCGATCGCAAGTCGGCGAAGATGTACTGCTCTTCGATGGCCTGGGCAACGAAGGGTTCGGGACGATCCGATTGATTGAACGCCGGCGAGTTCTCGTACATGTTGCCTCGACTCGGTTTGCGCCGCGAGACCATGAGGGGAGATTGGTATTGGCAGTTGCGATGCCCAAAGGGGATCGGCAACGGAACGTGATCGAGAAAATCGTCGAACTCGGAGTCGATCACTTGATCCCGATCGAGACCGAACGCTCGGTGGCGAAGGTCGACCAGGATGCTCAGGTCAGACTAGCTCGCAACATGGTCGAGGCCTGCAAACAATCCCGAAGAAATCGGTTCCTGCGGATTCAACCATCGATCTCGTGGAGAGATTTTGTTCGAGACTCCTCGTGGAGTTCCCACGCCCGTTGCGTGTTGCATCCAGACGCAAAGGGGACGAAGGCAGAAGACTTGGTCTTCCAGCATTTCGAGCGACGGGAAAATCCTGCCGAGGGATCGAAATCGTATGTCTTCGCGATCGGTCCGGAGGGAGGATTTACCGAAGACGAGGTTCGCTTGGCTACCGATCTAGGCTTTCGAACGCTCGATCTTGGGGATCGGATTTTGCGGGTTGAAACGGCGGTAGCGTTCGCTGCCGTGCTAGGTCACTTGCTGACCGCTACGCTTCGCGGCGATAACCGAGCGACTCAATAACACCCAGCAGTTCTTCTGCGGTCACATAGCGTCGGCGATTGACGAGTTTGTACTGGTCGATCGCTTCGGCCAGTTCTTTGGCTCGTGGTGAGAGATCTTGGTAGCTGTTGCCGAATTGGCGACGCTCCTGGCTCCCGACGCTTTCGTCTCGTTTCCGTCGCTCTACAAACGGAACTGCCGTCATGTCCGGCATATATCGCAACATTGTGTCTATTTGCGTCATGTTATTTCGATTGCCCTGCAACAACGGTCCGCGTGCTTGTTAGGAAAATCACCGCACTCTTCCACGTTGTGAAGCTTAGGATTCACCTTGCAACCCATCATCGAAATTTGGGGGAATCCTAATCGAGACTTTGGTTCAAACGCCTTATTGCATGCAATCTTCCGGATTCGACTGCGGTAACGGTTGTTCCGTCTGCCAACCAATACGCACATCCAATACGTTGACTAGGCCCTACATCCATTCCATTCTATTGGGTTCACATCTCTATTGGGTTCACATCGCGTTTCGCAGTTGCTTGGCTCGATCGTGGAGTGCATGCATCCGCGAAGCCAATTCGGAGAGTAACTGTTCATCGGTCAGTTGATCGTAAAGTTCGGAGGTGATGGGAGGACCGACGCAGACCGCGACGGGAAGGATGCGAAACAACTTGGATCCTTTGGGGACACATTCGTAGGCTCCGGCGAGCGCGATCGGGACGAGTGGTACTTTGGAGCGTCGTGCGATTGGGATAAAACCTGGCTTTAGCGGACCGATTTCGCCATCGGTAGTTCGAGTCCCTTCAGGGAACAGGAGGACGCGATCGTTATTCCTCAAACGCCGCAACATCTCTCGCAATCCAGACAATCCACCTCGTTCGCGATCGATTTCAATCGCATTGAGGACTCGGATCAGAATCGCGAACAGTCGGCTTCGAAAGAGGGTATGGCGAGCGAGGTAGCTGACAAAATGATTGTCGAGTAGGCCGACCAATACCGGATCCATAACGGATTGATGGGACGACAAGAGCATGGCCCCGCCATCGGCCCGCAAGTGTTGCCGCCCTTCGACTCTCATGCGAAACAGCAGCGTGAGAAGCATCCGAGCCAAGAGTCGCAGGAACCGATAAAAGAGTTTACGAAAACTCTCCCAGGCCCAGGAGTCCTGCGTTGTCGCGTTGGATTCCGACTCGTTCATCGCGGCGTTCGATCCCGCACAATGTGAAGAAGCTTGTCTAGTACTTCGTTTTCTTGCATACCATCGGTGTTGACGGTAATGGCATTGCTTGCAGGTCGCAATCCACCGGTTGGGCGTTTCATATCGTTCTCATCGCGCTCTTGTTGCAGCCTGAGGATCTCATCGTAATCGGCATCGATGCCGGCATCCAGAAGTTGTTGCAGCCTGCGACGCGCACGCTCCTCCGCCGAGGCAGTGAGAAAGATTTTGCAGGGGGCATCTGGAAAGGCAACGGTTCCTTGATCACGTCCCTCGGTAACGACATCTTTACCCTGGACCCATCGCCGCTGGGCTTGGACCATGGCGGCCCGCACTTGCAGGTTGTCCGCGATGGACTTGATCGAACGAGTGACCTCGGGAGTGCGGATTGCGACCGAGACGTCCTCGCCATCCAACCATACGGAATCGTTCCGCAGTTCGATTTGCAATTCCATGGCTAGTGCGGCTATCGCGTGGGTGTCGTCCAGCGGAATCTTTCGACGCAGGCAAGCCAATGTGACACATCGGTACATGGCGCCGGTGTCCAAGAAACAGTAGCCGAGTTCCTGCGACAGTCGCTTGGCAACGGAGCTTTTCCCTGCTCCTGCGGGACCATCGATCGTCACTATCATTCCCAAACCCACCTTACCGATAATCTAGCGTTGGGCAGCACGCTCGCAACGTTTGCGACCCCTTGCTCTACGGGATAGAGTGTAGCGAAAACTCGGAAACATGCAGGAGCAAGTATTCTCTCGTGGACAAGTTCGATGTGGTGGTGATCGGATCCGGTTTCTCCGGCAGCCTCGTGGCCTGGATTTTGGCATCTCAGGGGCGGTCGGTGGCTATCATCGATCGAAGCGGACATCCTCGTTTTGCCATCGGCGAGTCCTCGACACCGACCGCGGATTTTCTTTTGGCTCATATCGCCGATCGATGGGGCTTGAGGGAATTGGCTCCCCTTGCATGCTGGGGAACATGGAAGTCGCGCTACCCGGAAATCGTTTGCGGCAAGAAACGTGGCTTCAGCTACTATCGCCATTTCCCGGGCGAGCAGTATCGAGACAACGCCGATCACGAGCACTCCATGCTTGTCGCGGCCAGTGTCTCCGATACGTGGAGCGATACGCATTGGTTGCGAAGTTCTGTGGATCATTTCTTGGTCGGTCGGGCTCAAACTGCCGGAGCGACGCTCATCGAAGGCTGGACTCTCACGGCTGCAAATTACGATTCAGGGAATGGCAAATGGGAAATTGAGATCGCACCGGTGAACGCTCCTAGCGATACGGGGCGATCCATCTCGAGTCGATGGATCGTCGATGCGAGTGGAGCGGGAAATGCACTCTCACCGTTTGTTGGCAATCCGCCCGACGATCAATGGATGGAGACTCGAACGGGTGCTCTGTTCGCACACTACGAAGGGGTCAAACCATTCGAATTAGCGAAATCCACCGACGATCCGTTTAGCGGAGATGATGCAGCCCAGCACCACATCCTGGATTCGGGATGGTGTTGGATGCTTCGCATGGACAACGGTATCACCAGCGTTGGGTTGGTGGAGCCGACGGAACGCCAAAGCGATTCTTTCGATGCAACGGTGGCTCGCTATCCGAGCCTTGCCGAATTGCTCGGTAATGCGCGTCGCGTTGCGCCTCAATCCGGCCATGGTTCGATCCGTCGCTTGAGTCGATGTCGCGCGCGAAGTGTAGGACCGGGATGGGTGTTGCTGCCGGTGACCTACGGCTTCGTCGATCCGCTCCATTCGAGCGGGATCGCGCATGCACTCAGCGGTGTTGTCAGAGTGGCTAATGCACTGCTTGCAGGTGAAGGCGATTGCGAGCGACTTTTGGCGACCTACGATTCGGATCTACGCTGTGAAGTCGAGTGGCTTGATCGTCTCGTTTCCGGATGTTACGCGGCCCAACCCTCCTTCGATCGCTTCATTGCCTTTGCCAGTTTCTATTTCGTTGCGGCTATCGGCTTTGAGAAGCAAATGGCTTCCGATCCAAGCGTTTGGCCGTTGGGTTTTCTGCAATGCCGCGATACGGAGTTTAACGAGGTAGTCCGCAGAGTGCGCGGGATGGTCAGCAGCCTGCCGGAGAGTGATCGCCAGTCGGATCGCTCCTTCCTAGAACTGGTTCGAAACAGCATTGAACCCTGGAATCGAGTGGGGCTGCTGGATCCGAAGTTGCGCAATCGGCTTGCGCATTCCGCAGCACCCAAATATGCATCGATCGCTGCCAGTTAGCTGGGATGCTTTGCCAGCGATGCTTGTCGATGTCTCATTACGCTGCTCTTGTTTTGAGTCCCACCGATAATTCGGGTGGTAACGAGCGAATATGGAGTTCGCGTTGCGGGAATGGGATCTGGATTCCTTCGGCTAGGAAGCGGTCTTGGATTTGGGTCAGTATCTCATGCCGCGTGGGAAGTCGCAGGTCAAGGCTAGCGAGGAATACGCGAACCTTGATGGTCATTTGGCTATCGGCCATGAAATCAAAAAAAGCCGTCGGTTCGGGATTTTTGAGCACATTGGGGTGTGAATGACAAATCTCCCTTAGGATCTGGCAAGCGCGCGTCACATCGGTACCGTAGGCGACTCCCACTTCGAGCACCAAGCGATTTGTGGCATCGGAAAGAGTCCAATTTAGAAGCCTGCCGGTAATGAGATCTTTATTTGGGATCACCAATTCCTGTTGATCGAAGTTCATGACCGTGGTGGCTCGCATGCGGATCTTGGATACGGTTCCCGTTGTGTCTCCGATGGTGATGACGTCTCCGACTCGAACGGGTTGTTCAAACAACAAAATCAGGCCGGAGACAAAGTTTGCGAAGATTTCTTGAAGTCCGAAACCGAGACCGACCCCCAACGCTGCGACGAGCCATTGGATACTGGCCCATCGCACGCCGAGACTATTGAAGGTCATCGCGATTCCAAGAATCAGAATCGTATATCGGGAAATGGAGGTGATGGCGTAGCGAACGGCATTTTCGATCGGTAGATGCTGCAGCAATGCGATCTCGAGAAGGCCCGGTAGATTCTTGGCAGCTACGACGGTCATAATGGCGGCTGGAATGGCCAGCAGGAGACTGGCCAAGGTCACCGGCAGTTTTTCCTCGGGGGTCGCACCCGATACGGTCCAAAGCGTCACGGAATCCAAGGCTCCGACCGCGGGCAACACCGAGGACCAAATGAATGCGATCGCCATGACCGCTGCCACGATGAGGGTGCTGGAGACCAAGCGTATCGTCTGAGCATTGATCTGCGAGAGATCGCTACCGGTCTCGAACATAACCGATGCCGATCCCGATGGAACAGGTGTACTCGTCGCAGCGTCCGCATCGCGACGCCGAGCTTCTTCAAGTCGGGCACGCGCCTGAGCGATCACAATTTGTCTACGTTGGAGCAGCAACCACCGCCAGATCGTGAAATACAACAGGAACAGCCCCAACAGTGTCATAATGCTGGTGTGCAAGTGCATCGCCAACCGCCCTGCGGTGTAGTGATACCCCATCAAGCTCATCGCGATCATCACCAGCGGCGAGAGGGATAGTCCGAAATACCAAATGAACCGAAGTCGATCTAGCCAGCCCTCCGGATGCGCCATCAAGTATTCGCGGAACACCCCTTTGTATGGGTGCAAAACACTTAGCAGAAACGCCATAGACAAAAACATCAACATGCAAAAAGCGATCCGACCGAGAGAGTTCTCCCAGCGCGGATCGGATAAGTGGTTGATAATCCCGATCAAGATAACAGTCGGAATGCCGAGGTCGATGAACCAACGAAGATGCTTTTGAAGAAGCGAGATGGAGTGATTTGACCATTGGAAGTGGTTGCCTGCCAATCCGCCTCCTCGAACGATCTGCCGAAACAACTCGAGTGGAAAGAAATACCGCGCACCCACCAGAAGGCCAAAGCCGACCGCTTCGACAAACGAATCGCTATCGGCACGCTCCATCAATCGCCACCCGAGTATCAAGTGAACCATCGTCAAAGGCAAACTCATCAAGGCACACAACACGATCACTCGAAAGGTCGGTGCGAAGGAGGTGGTGTTGGATTTGCTCGCTTGCAGCCCGAGTGACTGCACAGCCTTGCGCATCGATTTGGTGTAGATCAGCATCAGGATCAGAGCCATCGTAGCCAGTCCGTAAAGGATTGGATTGTCTCGGATATCAGCAACCAATGCTCTCGAAACATTGCTCCATTTCGACAGATCGAGCAACTCCTTGATCGATCGCCATGAGTTGTCGAAATCGGATTTGCTGAATGGGTCGGTGGATCGAATCCACAGAATATGTTCATCGATGAAAGATTGGTATTTGCGAACCTGATCGATCAGTTGCTGGTTGAGGTCGGCGAGGAGGAC
>JAGWWZ010000107.1 GCA_018970165.1 Planctomycetota bacterium
CCCGCTCGGCGCTGGCTCCAAGTTCAACCGATCTGGGGCGATGATCAGCGAAGCTCTTCGTTCGCAGTGGAATGGGTGGCTGATCCCAAATCCCTACAAGACGATCAGTGGATCGATCGTTTGCGATTCGAGTCTGATCCGCAGTTGAAATGCCAACTGACAAATGACAAAGAAAGCCCGTCTCCCATCGAGCAAACCGAAACGATCGCGCTCCGTGCAAAGACGCCAGCCGAATCCAACCCAAAAGCAAGAGACCATCTGATTGAACTCGAGGTCCATCGCGTCCTTCCTGCCGAATCAAACGCAACGCGAATCTCGATGTTCAGTTCCTGGTGGATCGACCTGTCGGCCGAAGGAGACGGCGATGCCCCCGGTCGGGTGTGGTTGCTCCCGACAGGTGTTCGCGTCGATTGGGTGAGCATCAATGGCGAGGGAGCCTATTGGCGATGCGAAGGAGAGAAACTGACGGTTGCCCTTCCTCCCGTTGGAATTCCCGTACGAATTGATTTATGGACCGATTGCGATGCATCGTTGCATGCTCCGATCAATGACACATCGACTGTGAACGAAGATTCCATTGAAAACATTATCCCCGCTCTTGAGCACAACTTGGAACCGAGTCGCCATGGATGGCTTATCTCCCGCGGTCGAATCTTCGATCTCGAGGGTCATCTTGAGGGTCATCGCGAGGGAAATCATCACGAACTTCCCCGCGAGATTTGTCGACGGAACATCGAGGCATTGGATGCTCTAGATCGTTTGAGACCCGGCGTGGAAGGGACAGACTCGGAAAACGGAGGAATGTGGCATCGATGGTGGGATTACCTCATCCACGAAACCCAATCTATGTTGATCGCATGGACAGAGCATGGGCCCACAGCGGATACCGGTGAATACAACGCCTTGGTGACTAGGTATTTGGAGTTGGCGTCACTAGGGAATCCCAAAACATCGCTGTTCGCGCGAGCAGAGAACAAAACCCTAGGCAACAGTATCGATGCCGACCTCTATTGCCCTATCACCCAGCAACCCGGGGAGAAACCGGCGGACCTCATCCAAGCAATCGCATGGGATCGATTGCTGGCCACACTGAGCATGGGTCTACTTGTAGTCTTGGCCCCATGGGCTTGGCTGACTTTCGGCAGGTCGATGCAAAGCAAACCATGGTGGCCGCTTGTTCTGATCGGAGCAGGGATCTGGCTAGTGACCGGAACCTGGATTCCCGGTTGGATACTGACGCTGCTTGCCCTGATCTTGGCGATCGATTCGTATCTGATTCTCAACGAGCGATTTCGACAAAGCGGGACTCGCGCACCACGGTGACTTTGATTTCGCCGGGGTAGGTGAGTTGCTCTTCGAAGGCTTTCGCAATGTCGCGGCAAACTTTGGCAGCTACCGCATCGTCGGTATCCTTGGAACTAACGATCACTCGCAATTCGCGACCCGCTTGAATCGCAAATGCTTGTTCCACACCCTGAAATCCCTTGGCGATTCCCTCGAGTTCCTCCATCCGTTTGATATAGCGTTCGAGGGACTCGCGACGCGCCCCGGGGCGGGAGGCGCTGCAGGCATCGGCAGTGGCCACGAGCAGCGTATAAGGATGCTCGGTGGTCAACTGATCGTGGTGCCCGAGGGCTGCATGGACGACATGCTCGTTCTCGCCGGATCGTTTGAGCAAGTCGGCGCCGATCTTTGGGTGGCCCCCTTCGAGTTCGTGGTCGGCCGCCTTGCCAATATCGTGCAGCAGTCCACATCGACGGGCCAAGTTCGCGTTGAGTCCGATCATTTCAGCCATTAACCCCGATAGGAACGCGACCTCGACACTGTGGCGCAGGACATTCTGGGAATAGCTGGTTCGGAAGTGGAGCCGACCGAGCATTTCGATCACTCGCTCGTTAAGCCCCTGCAGATTGACCTCTTGGGCCGCCTCCTCACCCTTGCGGCGAACAAATTGCGACATCTCTTTCTCAGTTGCCGCGATAATCTCCTCGATTCGAGTCGGATGAATGCGGCCATCGGTAACCAGTTTGGCCATCGACTGGCGAGCGACTTCACGGCGCACAGGATCAAAACCGCTGACGATCACCACGCCGGGCGTATCGTCGATAATCAGATCGCAGCCGGACGCCTTTTCAAAAGCTCGAATGTTTCGCCCCTCTCGACCGATGATGCGGCCCTTCATTTCATCGTTCGGTATATCGATGCTGCTAGTCGTACTCTCCGAAGTTTGTGCGGACGCATACCGCTGCATAGCGGTTAACAGAATGTCCTGCGCTTTCTGTTGAGAAACCTCTGCAACTTTCTTTTCATGCTGAAGGATAACTTGGCCAAGCTCCCCCTGGAGTTCTTTTTCGAGCAAGCTCAGCAACTGTTTTCGAGCTTCGTCTTTCGACAATCCCGTCACCCGTTGCAGATCGTTTTGGACTTGAGTGACCAGCTTCTCGTACTGCTGGGACTTGCGGTTCGCATCCTCCATTTTTTCGGAAAGCTTTCGCTGCGTGCTCTCGACAAGCTTTTCTTTGTTCTTCAAGTCATCGTTGCTCTGCTTGAGCTGTTGATCCCTGCGTTCCAACTGAGCCTCGCGATTTCGAAGTTCCTCCCGTTGTTGGTTTTGCTCAGAGTCAAACTTCGATTGCAGTTGGAGCAATTTCTCTTTCTTCTCCAGTTCCGCGGTCTTGATGAGGTTCTCGCCATCGAGCTTGGCTTGATCGAGGAGTCTCGCCGCTTTGCTTTTCGCGTCGTTCCCCATCAGCTTGTTGACCACCAAGGCAACGACTGTGCCGATGGCGATGCCGAGGATCAGAGGAATTGTCCAGGCAACCATACCGCCGCCCGAATCGGTTTGAGCAAGAAGGCCGATCGCCCCATGAGTCAAAATAGCCATGGGGCTCCAGTGTGGTGCAAACACGTTTTCGTTTCTTTCTAGGTCGTTAGCGCGGCGGCTCCGCGAAACGGCTCAGTTCAACCTCGATCGGTTGGTCGTGCTCGCATGAGATTCGAGTTCTCCACCCTTGAAAAACCTGATGGGATCCTCCATCGGATCATCGGTAGCCCTTTGCGTGGAGCGACCACCGTCGGGGAGGGATGCTCCCGCTACAGTTCCGAGGGGGAGTTGGGATTCCTCGATTCGATTTCTTACGTGCCGTTGATAATCGGATTCCGGTTCTTCGTGCCCCTCATCGGTCGCCGGAACTGCACCCAAGAGGGTGTGGACCGACGGATGGGCGGAAGGAATCGCGGTCGAGCACGGCTCGAACGCAATCCAAGCGATCCACGCAAGGACGAGCACAGCTAGAATGACGGAAGGCACAAGGAGAATCATGCTACAGAGACCAAGAGACTGGCCGAACCGACAGCCGATCGGGGCTATCCGTTCCATGGAACAGCACCGCGAGGTGAGGGTTCTCGTTTAATTCCAATTGCTACTCGTTGCCAAGCCTCGGGAACATTGCATTCCTCCGCTCGGCACAAAAAGCACAGGAGAGTGTATCACACCCCGGTGTATTAAGAAACAAGGAAGCTAGAAAACGATTTTCAGCACTCGTAGGCTTCGTCGTCGTAATCGCACTGGTCAATGCCGAGCCGAGATCGTAATTCGGAGAACTGTCTGGCAAACCGATCGGTACTGCTGTGCACATGTTCCGCTTCGGTGATGAATCGCATTTGATCATCGGGATAGACGTCGTGCTTGATCAGAATCCGTTCAAAGATTTCCAGCGGAGAACCATAACAAACAAGCAATTTGTGCTCGTCGAACTGAATCTCTTGCTGTTTCCCTGGGTTGAGAACCGCAATCCCAGTGCATCCATCGTTGAGGAGCATGTCCTCGAATTCGTAAAGGGCACTCTTCAAGACCGGCACGTCGATGTGCTCGCGGAATAGATCGAGGTGTTCGCCGGAATCCCCACAATGACTGGTTTCTAAGACAACATCCACACCGGACCCCAAGCAATCGAGCAAGTCCATAAACAGGTCGAAAAGCCTTTCGCGAGATGCGGAGGCCATGATCACCGGAATTCGGCTTCCCGTCTTCGGGTCATTGTAACAATCGTGCCGGAACCCCTGCTTGGGAATTACCTGCAGATCGAATGAGGGTCGGACCGCATCGGTCAAATCGAAGGCTCCGTAACGGAATTTCTCCATGTGGGCTTCGAGTTGGTCGTTGCTCAACGATTCAAAACTCGATATTGGATTTGAACGAACAGGAGCATCGCTGTTGGCCGCTGCATTGGACCGATATCCTGGTACACTACCCATGGAAGTCGCTCGTATTGGTCTGCTTGGATTTGGGATCGACGAAATAACAAATCCCTCAGTTCTCGCTGAGGAACACCAAAACCTAGGTCACTCGCCCGGCAAGCAATCCGATTCCGGATTCTTTTCCTGGCTTTTGTTCTCGTCATAATCGATACAACCTGCCGACCGGCCGATCGTTTCTGGAAATGCCTTGGTTTTGCGCGTAAGATAGGCCTTCATCCGACAAGACGCTTGTCTCGGCTTGGATTACGCTGGATAAGTGGCAATAGCCTCTGCCACTATTGTTTCGCCGATCTTTTCCAAACGCGCGGGAACATTCCCTTTTCCATGAGATCTCATCGCACACACCCTCTCGAAGACCCCCTGCGTTTCGGCCTGATCTGCGGCTGCTTGACACTGGTCGGTTCGACGTTCATTGGATGCGGACCGAGCGACGAAGAGCGAGAGCGTTTGAAGGCTTCCATGCTGCGTGAAATCGGTCCACTCGAAACCAAGGGGGAGGCGAATGGATCTTCTCCCGAGATTCCGAAAGATCAAGTTGAACAAGCATGGATGACTCAATCGGCTCTCCCGATCGAGGACTGGGAAATCCAATACATCGGAAACGAACCGGTCGGTTTTTTCCATCGAAAGATAGAACGCGCTACTACGCAGGGGGCGGACACTCTGCGATTGACCGCTCGCAGCCGAACGCGGCTTCGCGGACGCGAAAAGGAAGTGGAACAAAAAATCGATTTCGTCGCCTTCGAGAAGGAGAACGGCGATGTGATGCGTTTTGAAGGTTCGGTCGAAGTCGGTTCGAGAACAAATCGTTTCGAGGGTTTGGTTCGTGATGGAAAACTCCAATTCAATACCAATCTCTTCGGGCGAGGGGATTCGATACGGATCGGTTGGAACGCGCTCGACCGAGGCCCCTTCGCGATCGAGCAGTCCTTGATGCGTTCACCGATGAAGGAAGGGGAACAACGCCAACTGAGATACTTCGATCCCCTGCTGGGTAGACCGATCGATGCGCAATTGACCGCTTACGATTACTTCGAGACCCCGACCTTCGAAGGGAAAAAAGAAAAGCTTCTTGAAATCCAAATCACTTCCAACGCCAAGGATGATGTGTTTAGTTCCCAGGTTTGGGCCGACACTCAGGGCCGTATTCATAAACGCTTCAACCCGTCGCTCGACCTGCGTTCGTTTCGTTGCGAAAAGGAATCCGCGATGGTTGTCGTCAACCAATCGGAACTCGCCGACTTAACCCTCCGCCCTGTGCCCCTCGGCGGCGCGTTACCACTCGGGACAACCAAACCGGTTCGATTCCGCGTTGAAACCATCGATTCCCAATACGCGATCGACCTGCCTAGTCGCACCGATCAAGTGGTTCGAACCATTAAAGAACGAAAGCTCGACATCACCGTCTTTCCTACGATCGAACTTACCGACCCAATCGTCCCGATCGAGGGTCTCGAGCAAGAACCCCAACCTGGTGATGGCTCCTTGGCCAACTCGTTTGTGATCGATACCAACCATCCAGGGATCCAGCAACTCGCTAAGGAATTGTTGCAGAAGGAGAACATCGCATCGAGCGATCCTGTCGCCCGCCGCGTGTCCGCGTTTTGCAAAGGTATCTCCCAGCGTTTAGAAACGATTCCCTTCGACCGGCGAGTCAGTGCAGGTCACACCACGTTGGCTACCGGTAAGGGTGACAGCTTCGACGTTGCGGCTCTTCTAGCAGCAACCTGCCGAAGCGATGGCATCCCCGCTCGCATCGCTATCGGGCTGAGATGCGACACTAAAGTCCTACCCCTGGTCATGGGACTGCATGCGTGGACCGAAATTCATGACGGCCAGCGTTGGCTTCCGTTCGATGCATCGCTGCGGACTGTGCCTGCTGCAGCCGACTCCGCATCGACTTCAACTAACATTGAGGGAGCGATTGCGGCCGATCGGATCAAGTGGGTCGATACGAATTGGAACAGCATCAACCCTTATGAGAGTATCCTGTGGTTGGCGAGGCATCTATCGATGCTCGAAATTTCGGTGACGCGCGGTACTCAGTGACCAAATCATGGGCAACTTCACTACCGCCGAACGCCGATGGTTTTGGGCAATGGTGCTGTTTGCTCTATTGATCCGCCTGGGGGCCGCTTGGTACTGGCAAGACCGGACCCTTCGCTCGGGCGCAACGTTTCGATTCGGTGATAGCCACTCGTACTGGATCATGGCAAGCAATATTGCCAGCGGTGGTCCTTACCAATACGGGAGCGAAAACTCCAAGATCTTTCGAGCACCCCTCTATCCTCTTCTATTGACACCCTGGACGGTAATCCCTCGAAGCTGGGGCCCCTGGGAGGATTCGAGTGCAATTTTACACTCTTCAGAAAGTAGCGGACCATCACCCAATGGCGTTTGGTGGGCCCGCTGCATGGGATGTCTGTTCGGCGCCGTCTCTGTCGCATGCATCATGGTTATGACCCGCTCGATTGCTGGCTCCCACCTCGCGTTGCTCTCTGGGATCTTCGCATCGCTTTATCCGGGGGCTGTTGCGATGAGTATCTTTATTCTCAGCGAAGCGGTCGCGACACCTCTCGTTGTCTTGTCCTGCACCTTTTTTCTCTTCGGACTACGTGAAAAAAATTCTCGGAATCAAGCCTACGCAGCAGCGGGTCTGGCTTTCGGACTAGCATGCCTGGCTCGCCCCAGCTGGAGTCTCTGGCCACTGGTTTTGATACCCTTTGCTATCGTTTCGGCGAAACCGACTTCATCGAGCGATCTGCTCCGTCATCTTCGGAGCATCGGCCTGTTCTGTGCCGCAACCACGATAGTGATGACACCATGGTGGATTCGGAATTACACAATTACCGGCAAATTTGTACCCACCACGCTGCAAGTCGGAGCCAGCCTGTACGACGGTTGGCATACGGGCGCTTCGGGGAGTAGCGATGAGAATATGAACTTCGTCCTCCCGTTCCTCGAAGAGCAGCAGGTTGAAGATGTAATGCTAGCCAAACAGGGTAAGCCGTTGGAATCAACCTTCGAGTGGCGAGTGGATCGCCGATTGAAGCAGGCGGCGATCGTATGGGCCTGGCAAAATCCATCTGACGTTATTCGTTTGGGATTGGTAAAGTTGGGGAAGATGTGGATACCTATGCCGGTTGCCAAAGAGGTGCAGCCGTTGGTCCGTTGGTCCGAGGGATTGGGTTATTCAGCCCTGGTGGCTGGTGCTGTGATCGGAGCGTGGTGTTTGCGTCGGGAACCGGGAGCGTGGCTTGCATGGATGCCGTGTCTGTATCTGGCTCTATTGCATTCGATCTTCATCGGATCGGTGCGGTATCGGCATCCAGGAGTCTTGCTGCTGTGTCCATTGGCGGCCGTAGGATGGATGATGATCATCGAATGGATTCGTAGGCGTGATTCGCGAACAGCCCAGCGACAAACCGATTCCCCATGAACAATCTGCGACGCCGTTGCGTCGCTCGGGTGGTTATCGTTTGCTGTGGCTGATTCTTGTCGCGGTCGCAGGGCTGCTGGGCTATTTTCAAATCCTCGGTCGTGTCGATTCAAAACTGACACAAGAAATTGCAGCCCGCTTGCGCAAAGAGTTTCCTCAGCATTATGTGACTGTGGATCGAGCACGACTGATCTCAGGACAATCGATCACGATCGACGGACTTCGCATCGCCAAGCCGACTGACCAAGGACTGCGCGATGTGATGCGCATTGGCAGGATTGTATGCAACGGTCCATTTGATGTTGTCGGTTTGGCTCAGGGGCAACTTCCCGTTGAGAGCATTGTGGTCGACAGCGCCGACATCAGTCTTTGGCCTTTGTCCAACGGCAGATGGAATGTCGAAGAGTTTCTGCGCGGAGGTGTCAAACCGACTCGTATACCCGCCATGGAAATCCGATCTGGTTTGATTCGTATCGGGCATGAGACCGGCGCTAAACGAAGCGAAGTGATCTGTCACGATCTGCGTGCTTCGATGATCCCCTCGCTGAGTGGGATGCCATCGCAGAATAAGTCGTCGTCACAGGGTGCTTTGGAATTCAGTGCCAGTGTTGCAAGCAGCTACTTTGAACAAGTGCACATTCATGGCGCATCGACCGTCGACATGTCTCACTGGGAGGCGCGAGGTTCCGTTGCAGGCCTGGAATTCTCGGGCCGCTTGATGGATCAATTGCCAGCTCTGTTGCGGGATCGGCTGGAGGCGATCAAGGGGTTTTCAGGAGAAGCGGCAGGCTCGTTTCATTTGACCATGCACGATGGGGTTCTGGGTTTCGATGCCCGAGCCAATCTGAGCAACGGTCGACTGCTCCATCCCTTAGTCCCCTACCCGTTGGAATCTCTGGGATGTGAGGTGTATGTGCGCAACCAGTTGCTGCAAGTGCGATCGGGGTCGGCTCGATCGGGAAACACGCAGGTCGAATTCAATTGCGATATCCATGGCTTGGCGCCTGGCGCTCCCTTGGCGGCAACGTTGCGTATTCAGGATTTGCAACTCGATGATCGTCTCTATGCTGCGCTACCACAAAACATTCAGGAGCATTGGCAACGGATGCGGGTAAGCGGTTTGGTGGATGCATCTGCAGCCCTGTCATTCGACGGTCAGCAGTGGACCCCCAAGGTCTTGGTACGAGCCAAGGACGGTGGGATCGACCCTGACTTTTTCCCATATCCGGTTCGAGGAATCCAAGGAGACTTTGTGTATGAGGCGGGGCGCATCACTGCGCCGAAGCTGACAGCGATCGCTGGCCAGCAACAACTAAGCGGTTCCCTAACACTTCAGAAACATCAGCCTCGCTGGTTGATGGATTTAGTGTTGGCTGCCGAGGGTCCGATCGCCATCGACGATACACTGCTCAGTGCCTTGACCCCTCGAGGAGCCTCGACCAGCGGTTTTCATCGCTTCATCAATACCCTGCATCCCACGGGCACTTTGTTGTTGCGGCGAGGACGTTTCATCCGATCGGCTGAGCGACCGGAGATGATCTCGCGATCGCTGGAACTGACATTCTCCGAGTGCTCGATCAAGTACGATGGCTTCCGATATCCGGTCTATGACGTTCACGGTCAAGCCACGCTGGACAACGATCATTTGGTGCTGCGGGAGTTTGTCGGGCGCAACGATGGCGCTAGGATCAAAGGGGAAGGCTCCGCCCAATTCCGCGATTCGAGTTTGGAGTCAATGAACTTGCTGTTCGACGCGTTCCATATCTCGCTCGACGAGGAACTGCAGCAAGCCTTGCCCCCGAGCGCTCGAAACCTTTGGGATCAACTGCAACCGGCCGGTTCGATGGATCGTGTCGGGATTCAAATCAAGCGCAAGGATCGAAACGATCCCTTGGACCTTCGAGTGGAGATGAATGAGTTGCGTGAGTCGCAGTTCAGCGGCTCCCGCGGCATTTCGCTTCGTCCCCTTTCGTTTCCCTATGTCATCAACGATGTCGAATGCGCCATCGATTATCGGCCCGGGCGCATCGACATTCGTTCCTTGTCCGGCAAGCATGATGCCAGCCAGATCCAGACCGAGGGTCAGATACGATTGCATGGAGATGGTTCGTGGGACGGGCAATTGAGTTGGCTGCCATCAACGCGTTTTGTGGTCGATCAAGTCTTGCTCACGTGCTTGCCTCGCGTGTTGCGGGAACCGTTAACTCGCATTCAATTCGATGGCCCAGTCAGTGTTGCGGGTTCCACGCAAGTCGCATCGCTCACCGAAGCAAATAACTCGCTCGTTCGAAGCTGGAATCTCCGCATGGACCTTGAGGAAGCCAAGTTTGCATCCGATTCGGTCACCGGTATTCGCGGAGCCTTCGAGATTCAAGGAGAAAATACCGCTTCTGGCCCAGTCGCCTTTGGCTCGTTGGCGATCGATGCGATGGCGATCAAAGGGGTTGCTGTCACGGGTATTCAGGGCCCTTTCGCCCTGGATCGAAACGAGTTGCTTCTCGGACGCGATGCAGTCGATTGGCAATGGAAGAATCACAGCCTTTTGCAGAATGTTCTTGCGCAAGGGAGTCGCGGAGATCCGAATGTTATACCGGCATCGTTTCGTTCTCGGCTTCGAGAGTCCTCCGCTACGCCTGAACCGATAGGGCCACGCATTCCCGGATTACCAGCGTCGCAAGAGGACAGTCCAACGCTCGACATCGGCGATAACGATGTACGCGCGAGGACCCTCAGCGGAACAGCATTTGTGAGTGGCTTGCAACCTCTCAACGGCGAACGTTCGCGGTATCGACTTCGATTGGTCGATGCCGACTTTCATGGATTCCTTCTCGATTTGGGGGAAACCCATACCGAAGCGTCCGGCCGGTTATCGGTTCAAGTCGATGTGGCTGGCTCGTTGGCAAACACCGAATCCTTGGAAGGGAATGGTCGAGCATGGCTGCGGGACGCCAGTCTTTACGAACTCCCTAACATGGTTCGGCTGTTCAGGCTCTTATCGGTTCGTCCGGATCAAGGTGCGTTTGATTCCGCCGATATCTCCTTCGCGATCGATGGTGACCGCATCCCGGTGAACGAATTGCAACTCGATGGGGATTTGGTTTCGATGAAAGGTTCTGGGTGGGTCAACCTGCGGCGAGAGCTTTACTTTGACCTGTTCGCCCATGTCGGTCGCAAGAGTATCGTCGGTGCCATCGCTCGTCCGATCACACAGCATCGAGCAGCGAACTTGATGCGCATCGAAGTCACCGGAACCACGAGTGATCCTCAGATGCGACGAAGCGTTCCCCTTATCAATTCGTTTGAACCAGTCATGTCGGATTCACCTTAATTACAAGGAGCCGGGATCATGCAAATCACACCGATGCCAGGAGCCTCGTGGGCAGCCAATGCGGCGGCAGCCCAGCAAGCAAGCAACGATCAACGAGGGAATGCCAACACAGCGAGTTCCGCGGCGAATGCCAAGCCAGCGATCGGCGATGTCGAACGTTCCGCCGAAACCCTCGACCGCGATGCTAACGGTCAATACACCCCAGGCCGATCGGGACGGAATCCCGATGCAGAGAGCCAAGATGAAGAAAAAAAAGAGGGGACTTCCATTTTGGATCTGCCCGCTATCGGGCAAGCCAGCGAATTGGATTTGATGGGATGAATCGATGAAGAATCGCCCGTGGGGTTGCGGCTTGGTGAGCGTGCGAGGAAACTGACACGCAGTTCACGTTGCAACGCTTGACCGATTCTCCTTCGACGAGACCTCTGTGATTCGATCCCTCCCTAGCAAGGCTGGCATACCGTTCATTCTGATCGCGGTCTTGCTCGATGTTCTTTCTTTGGGGGTGGTGATTCCGGTATTAGCCAAACTGGTAAAGGAACTGCTCAACGACAACACGGCGGATGCTGCAGCCTATGTCGGTTGGTTCGCGACGGTGTGGGCGTTCATGCAGTTCTTCAGTTCGCCCATCATGGGGGCGCTTTCCGATCGGTTCGGCAGGAGGCCTGTATTGCTGATCTCCGCATTCGGGTTGGGGATCGATTACATCCTGATGGCGATGGCACCGAATCTAACTTGGTTGTTCATAGGCCGCGTGCTCACCGGCATTACTGCAGCCAGCTTTTCGACGGCCAGCGCGTACATCGCGGATGTCACGCCTCCTGAAAATCGATCCGCAGCCTTTGGAATCTTCGGCGCTGCTTTCGGCTTAGGTTTTATCCTGGGACCAGCTCTAGGCGGTTACTTGGGTGACATCGATTTGCGTCTTCCATTTTGGGTTTCGGCGGCGCTTACTCTGGCCAACGCAACGTATGGGTTCTTTATCTTGCCCGAGTCCTTGCCTCCCGAGAAGCGATCGCCGTTTCGATGGTCCCGGGCCAATCCCATCGGTTCGCTTCAACTGCTGCGATCTCAATCCGGACTCCTTGCGATGGCCGCGATTCTGTTTTGTTATCAATTGGCTCACCACGTATTCAGCAGTGTGTTCGTTCTTTACACCGACCTGCGATTCGGCTGGGATCCCAGCATGGTCGGGTTCACCCTTTCCACGGTCGGCATTTTGAATTTCATCGTGCAAGGGATCTTGATTCGACCTGCCGTTCGAACGCTGGGGGAAAAGGCGTTGGTCTTTGTCGGCTTGATCGGCGGGATCATCGGCTTCGTCGCCTATGCGATCGTCGACAACGGGCGAGCCTTTTATATGTCGACAATCATCTTTGCCACGATGGGATTTTTCAACGCATCGATCCAGGGCTTGATGTCCAAAAGGATCAATCCGAGCGAGCAGGGGCAACTGTCCGGAGCAAACAGCTCTCTCAATGGGATTGCGGGCATGTTCGGTCCAGCGTTGTTCGCCATCGTGTTTCGGAACTCGATTAACTCCGAAAGCGGATGGTATTCGCCCGGCGCTCCGTTCGCCCTGGCGGCGGCTATCCTCGGGATTGGCCTTCTTCTCGCCACCTTCACCTTTTCCGGCGTTGTCAAAAAAGAAGGAGGATCCGACAATCATGGATCGAGCTGAGACGCAAAGAGATTACGATTGGGAGGTTGCAAAACGCCCAATCGCCGACTGACTTTTTCACGAATACCCCTTCGTCCCTTCGAATCAAATGCAATGATGTTTTCCAAGAAGCAAACGGTGTCGGTTACTTTTTTCGCAAGTCTCATTTTCGTGCCCGCGGCATCGCCGATTGCCAGAGCCCATGACGGCGACGATCATTCGCATGGGGTTCGGCAGGTCAAACCTGCCGAGATGTACGCGCCGACCCCAATGCCCGATCGCATCATCCTGACGTGGTCCGGAGATCCCACCACCACGCAATCGGTTACGTGGCGCACCAGCACGGAAGTAGCCGTTGGCAAAGCAGAATTAGCGGTCGCTACAGCAGGACCGGAGATGCGCAACGATGCCAAGAGCTTTGACGCGACCTCCACCGCCCTGAAAACCGATATCAACACCGCGCACTTCCACAGCGTCACCTTCAAAGACTTGACCCCTGGAACCAAGTACGCGTATCGAGTGGGGGATGGCACGAATTGGAGCGAGTGGTTTCATTTCTCGACCGCTCGCGTCGAACAGGAGCCATTCTCTTTTATCTATTTCGGCGATGCGCAAAACGATATTCGTTCCATGTGGTCGCGCGTGATCCGAGAAGCGTATAGCGATGCTCCGAAGGCAAAGTTCCTTCTTCACGCCGGGGACTTGATCAACACCGCGCAGTCCGATGCGGAATGGGGAGAGTGGTTTGGTGCAGGCCATTGGCTTAACGGGATGATCCCCAACGTCCCAGTCGTCGGCAATCATGAACAGCACAAAGTCAATGAACTCAAGCGTCAAGTGACACATCACTGGCGACCGCAATTCACCCTGCCTGACCACGGACCCGAGGGGCTCGAGGAAACCTGTTACACCTTTGAGTATCAAAACACCCGCTTCGTCATACTTGATAGTAACACCAAGATCAAAGAGCAGGCCGAATGGCTCGAGCAAGTTCTCAGCAAGAACACTAAGCCCTGGATCATTTGCTCCTTCCATCATCCGATCTTTTCGACTGCCAAGGACCGCGACAATCCGATCATTCGACTGAGCTGGAAACCGATTCTCGACAAATACAACGTTGATCTGGTCCTTCAGGGTCACGACCATTCCTATGGGCGGACCGGTTTGGATACTCCGAGTTCTCCTCCGGAGACGGTCGGCAATGTGCCAGTGGGAGTGACGGCTCGCGACGAACATCACGGCACCGTTTACGTCGTCTCGGTCAGCGGTCCGAAAATGTACAATGTCACCCCAAAACCATTTATGGTCCGCATGGCAGAAGACACGCAGCTCTACCAGGTCATTCATATCGATGGGATGAAGCTTCGATACGAGGCCCGAACGGCGACCGGCGAGCTTTACGATGCGTTTATGCTGGAGAAAACCATCGGGGAACCCAATCGCATGACCGAGGTGAGCGACTTGATGGCACAGCGGCTGAGAAGCAACAAGGCTGCTGCTCCGACCGCCCCAGCGGCTCCCCCCGTTCCAGCCGTACCCGCGACCGCCAAATAAGGGAAATAGCAGCAAAACCTAGGCGTCGCTGCACCTAGTTCGGGAATCGTCTGGGATTCTTGCGCCGCATTCCTTTTTGTGCTATGGTTATCTCCATGAAACAACCACTTGCAGGCATTTTCACTCCGAACATCACTCCTCTGGATCCGCGCGGTCGTCTCGACGAAGACAAACTGCGTGCTTACGTCGACTGGCTCATCGAGCATGGTGTGCACGGGCTGTACCCGAATGGTAGCACCGGTGAGTTCGTCCGATTTACGCCGGAGGAGAGGCGGCGCGTGATTGAAGTCGTGGTCGATCAGACCCGAGATCGCGTTCCCATCCTGGCAGGGGCGGCCGAAGCCAATGTGTCGGAGACGATTCGAGCTTGCGATACCTATGGTGCCTTGGGATGCAGAGCCGTTGCCATCGTGGCGCCGTTTTATTATCGATTGGCACCTGACGGTGTGTTCGCCTATTTCAAAGAGATCGCCGATCGCGTCTCCGTCGATGTTACGCTGTACAATATTCCGTTGTTCGCCTCTCCAATCGACGTCCCTACGGTCAAGCGATTGGCGCAGGAGTGCCCTCGAATTGTCGGTATCAAAGATAGCTCGGGCGACATTCCGCATATGATGCGCATGATCTCCGAGGTTCGTCCTCTGCGACCTGACTTCTCGTTCTTGACGGGCTGGGATGTAGTGCTCGTTCCAATGCTTCTCGTTGGAGCCGATGGCGGCACCAACGCGACCAGCGGTGTTGTTCCGGAATTGACACGAGCGATTTACGAAGCTTGCAAAGCCCTGCAGTGGGATCGGGCGATGCAGTTGCAATATCGTCTGCTTCCTCTGTTTGATGCGATGCTCAGCACGGTTGAATTTCCGGAAGGGTTCCGTCGCGGTGCCAAGATCCGCGGATGGGACCTCGGTCAATCGCGGCAACCCTTGACACCGCAGCAAACCACGGCCGCCGATGTCGCACAGCGCAAGATCCAAGAGATGTTGGCTCAGTTTGAATTCCTTCAATCCAAGACGATTGCACCGCCGAGCGTGGCCCCAGACGCGAGCGACGAAGTCATCGACCGCATCGTTTCCGAGGTTCTCGCTCAACTTCGGAGCAACTAGCTTCGGAGTAAACAAGTTTTGGGCCATAGCTTTCGAATGAGTTCGACTCGCAGCACGTCGCTTCGAGATTGATTGTTTTTACGAATTGATGGTTGTTACGTTTTAATGGCTGTTGCAAGGGGAATGGATGCCGGACCCTGAACGCTCAGAGAATCCAATCGTTGATCAGGACCTGTGGGAAGCGAGGGCGCTTCAATCGCTTGACCGTCGCAACCGAGCTTGGCGATCGTTGGCTGTCGGCTCGCTGTTGCTAGCGATCGTTTGGGTGACTTTTGATACTTGGCGTCCAACGAATCGGGAGCCATTGCCAGCTGAATTCGTCGTGGACATCAATCGCGCTAGTTTGCGGGAGTTGAATTTGATTCCGGGGATCGGCCCCAAGTCTGCGGAAGCGATTGTCGCGTATCGAAGTTCCGCGGGAGGCTTTACGGACGTTGAGGAATTGACCAGGATACCTGGTATCAAAGATGGGAAACTGAGAGCGCTTCGTCCGTACGTTACCGTGGATCCACGACATGCACAGCGATGACAATCCGATGGGATTCGATCTGGACAGTCGCTTCCAACCCTCAGGGGATCAACCGGAAGCGATCGATGCATTGGTGCGCGGATTGCGAGCCGGGTCTCGCCATCAGGTGTTGATGGGGGTGACTGGATCGGGCAAGACTTTCACCATGGCCAACGTCATCGCCACGATGCAGAAGCCGACGTTGGTCTTGAGCCACAACAAGACGCTCGCCGCCCAGCTCTACTCCGAGTTCAAGGAGTTCTTTCCTCGCAACGCCGTGCATTACTTTGTCAGTTACTACGATTACTATCAGCCCGAGGCCTACATCCCGCAGCGCGATATCTATATCGAGAAAGATGCGTCGATCAATGAGGAGATTGATCGGCTGCGTTTGGCGGCTACCAGTGCGCTGGTCAGCCGTCGCGACTGCATTATTGTCGCCAGCGTATCATGCATCTATGGCTTGGGATCCCCGGAAGATTATCGCAAGATGGTGGTCCCGATTCGCGTTGGAGAGTCGATTCCCCGCGAAGACTTGATCCTGCGATTGATCGACATCCAATACGAACGCAACGACACGGCTTTTGAGCGGAGTCGATTTCGCATCCGTGGCGATACGATGGAGTTATGGCCTTCGTACGAGGAGTTTGCCTATCGGATCGAGATGTGGGGTGAAGAGGTCGAGCAGATATCGATCATCAACCCGATCAGTGGCGAGTCGATATCGAAGTTGCCCGAAGTGTACATCTATCCGGCGAAGCATTTCGTAACGAGCGAGGATCGTATCACCCATGCGGTCCAGGTGATCCGCAAGGAATTGGAAGAGCAACTTGCGAAATTCCAGTCGGAGGGAAAGATCCTCGAAGCCCAGCGTCTCAATGCGCGCACGCGTTTTGATATCGAGATGCTTCAACAAGTCGGCTATTGCCCGGGGATCGAGAACTATTCTCGCCCCCTCTCTGGCAAAGCTCCCGGTGCAACACCGGATACGCTTTACGATTTCTATCCGAAGGACTTCCTCCTTTTCATCGATGAGTCCCACGTGACGATTCCACAGGTAAGGGCTATGTATGCCGGGGATCGAAGTCGCAAGACGACGTTGGTCGAACACGGTTTCCGCCTGCCATGCGCCTTGGACAATCGGCCCCTTCGCTTTGAGGAATGGGAGGGAAAGATCAATCAAGTCATCTTCGTATCAGCGACTCCCGCGGACTACGAGCTCGAGAAGACGGGGGGGGAAGTAGTCGAGCAAGTGATCCGTCCGACGGGATTGCTCGATCCGATCGTGGAGGTGGTTCCTGCACAAGGCCAAGTCATGCATTTGCTCGAACAGATCCGCGAGCGTGTGCGGATGGGTGACCGAACCCTGGTTACCGCGCTCACCAAACGCCTTGCCGAAGACTTGGCCAACTTTTTCACCGATCATGATGTCAAATGTCGATGGCTGCACAGCGAACTTGACGCATTCGAACGGGTAGAGTTATTGCGCGAATTGCGCGATGGTCGATGCGATGTACTGGTAGGGGTCAATTTGCTGCGCGAGGGCTTGGACCTTCCCGAAGTCTCGTTGGTCGCGATTCTGGATGCGGACAAGGAAGGTTTTCTGCGAAGCGAGACCTCCCTCATCCAGACCATCGGTCGGGCTGCTCGAAACGCCAACTCCAAAGTCATCCTGTACGCCGATACGATCACTCCATCGATGCAGATGGCGATTGAGGAGACCCGTCGTCGTCGCAAACGCCAGGAGGAATACAACGCTGAGCATGGGATTACGCCGGAAACGGTCAAGAAGGAAATCAAGGCGAGCATTCATGAGGCCGCTGAGGCTCGCAAACGGGCTCGCGATATCGTCAAAAGAGATCCGGCGGCTGAGATCATCACGGAGGCCTATTTGAAAAGTCTTGAGGAAGAGATGCTCGCCGCAGCGGAAAACCTGGAATTCGAGCGAGCCGCCGCGCTCCGGGACAAGATCCTTCGCTCACGGGACCGGATGGGGGAACCCTCCGAATCGGAAAGTGAGGGAGGAGACCGGGTCGTCGGTGCCAAGCAGCGAAAAAAATCGGGGACTTCCTCTCGAAGTAGAATACCGAGACGAAAGTAGCTGGACTCGCCGAGCAACGAGGCTTGAGAGCACTTTGCGGGGCGAGTAGGCTATTCGTCTCTATGGCCGTTGCATTTGCCACCGAAGGTGATCTTTTACCGATTTCGTAGCCTCCAACGAACGATCAAGTTGCATCATGACCGCCATCGACCTCAAGACTCCATTGCATGCTTGGCATGTGGCACACGGAGCTCGCATGGCTTCGTTCGCGGGCTATCACATGCCCATTCAATATTCTCACGGGATCGTCGCCGAGCATACTGCGACGCGGACCGCGGCAGGAGTGTTCGATATCTCTCACATGGGGAGGCTTCGGTTCGACGGGCCCCGTGCCGATCAATTGCTTGATCATCTGCTCACTCGCCGAGTCGTCGACATGCAAACCGGAATGGTGCGCTATTCTCTGGTTTGCAATGAGGAGGGGGGGATTCTCGACGATGTTTTGGTCAGCTGCTTGGAGAGCCCGAGTGGCAAGATCTACTTCTTGCTCGTCGTCAACGCGAGCAACCGAGAGAAGATCGTGCGATGGTTACAGCCGCATCTAGCTGATTTCCCCGACATTGAGTTCCATGACGTAACCGACAGCACAGCGATGATCGCAGTGCAGGGTCCCAAAGCGATCGAAGTATGCGGTCGATTGCTCCCTCCGTCCGTTCTGCAGCTTGGATATTATCGCGCGAAAGTCACCGATCAGATGTCCAAACCCTGCATTGTGTCTCGAACGGGTTACACAGGTGAGGACGGTTTCGAATTGATTGTTCGCGCTGAGGATGCCCAGAGAGTTTGGGAGAACATTGTGCTTGCCGGACGCGAGCATGGGGTTTCAGCGGTGGGACTCGGGGCTCGCGATACCTTGCGTCTCGAAGCAGGCATGCCCCTGTATGGGCATGAGTTGACCGAGCACATCGATCCCTACACAGCGGGGCTTTCCTTTGCGTGCAATCTCAAGGACCGCAACTTCATCGGATCCGAAACGCTCAGGCAACGCTCCAGTACCCCCCTCCCCGCTCGTCGCGTTGGACTGGCGATCGAGGGTCGAAGAGCGGCCAGGGAGAATGCCAATTGCTTCGATCGCGATCATCGGCCAGTAGGTACCGTGACCAGCGGCACATTCTCGCCGACCCTCCAACGCCCTATCGCTATGGCATACTTGAGTTCCGAGATTGCGCAAGTCGGTCAGACACTCGATGTCGATATTCGCGGAACGCGAGCCACGGCCACGATCGTCGACTTGCCTTTTTATCGCCGTCCTCAATAACTAGCACATGATCCGGGGCTTACCGCCGCAATCGACCCTTTTTCCCATTTTCGATATTCCACTTTTCGAGGAACCCCATGTCGCTCCAACCCGATAGCTTGAAATACTGCGAGTCCCATGAATGGGTAGCTCCGCCGACCGACGGATCGGGGATCGCAACGATCGGCATCTCCGCATTCGCAGTAGCGCAGCTCAACGACATCGTCTTCATGGCGCTGCCTGAGGTGGGGGCTCGCTTGACGGCAGGTCAGGAGTTCGGTGAAGTCGAGAGCGTGAAAGCAGTTTCGCCTATGTA
>JAGWWZ010000108.1 GCA_018970165.1 Planctomycetota bacterium
TGCTGACCCCGGATGGTCGCCGAGTGATGTGGGCGTGGCTGACGAGCGTCGGCCCAGAAAATCGTCTCTTGAACAAAACCATTCAATCTTTGCCTCGAGAATTGAATGTTGGCCGGGACGGGACGCTGCGCGTATCGCCGGTTCGGGAGTTGGAGACATTGCGAGGCGATCGGGTGGGAGGAGAGAACGTTTCGTTGAGCCATCCGGTCACGGGGCACACGGCCAAGGTCCCGCCGAGCGACGCTTCGTTGCTTCATCGCATCGCCGAGTTGAAGAGTGAAGCCCAGGAGTTGAGGGTCGCGATCAGCAAGGAGCAGGCATCGAGGAAACTGATGGGAGTGATTCTGTTTTCCGATGGGAAGGGAGGTGGTTTGCCGATTCTGTTGCGGCCCGAGACCGGATCGATCCGAGTCGGCGACGCGGAAGCACCATTTGCTGTGAGCGATCTCGATCCGAATGAGGATGTGGAGTTGCGGATCTTCGTTGATAAGTATTTGGTGGAGGTGTTTGTCAACGATCGACAATCGTTGGTTGCGTCGTACTTCGGCGATCGGAGCCAAACGGGTGTGGATGCATTCACGGTTGGGGGAACGACGATCTTGAAGTCGGTTGAGAGTTGGTCGCTTCGATCGACCCAGCAAGGCTTTGCCGAAGCGATGCAATCGCAGATCTGGCAACCGCAAACGAAGTGACGTGGCACCCTTTGGTATGAGATGCGCTGTTACTCGTCGTTGGCGATTACGCCACGATGTCTTTGATCACCGTTCCATAGACATCGGTGAGTCGAAAGTTGCGGCCTGCATAGCGGTAGGTGAGCCGCTCATGATCCAAGCCGAGCATATGCAGGATCGTTGCGTGCCAATCGTGGACATGGCATTTGTTCTCGACTGCTTCGCCACCGTGTTCATCGGTAGCTCCGTAGGAGAATCCGCCGCGAACCCCTCCACCCGCCATCCACGTGGTGTATCCCTTGTTGTTGTGGTCGCGACCATCGCCGTTTTGCGCGTCCGGTGTGCGTCCGAATTCGCCTCCCCAAATCACAAGCGTCTCTTCAAGCAAGCCTCGCTGCTTGAGATCCGCCAAAAGCCCGGCGATCGGTTGGTCGATCTCATTGCACTTATCGGGTAGTTGGTCGCGAAGGCGCTGGTGATGGTCCCAGTTGCCATGGGATAGCTCGATGAATCGCACACCTGCCTCGACGAAACGTCTGGCCATCAGACATTGACGTCCGAAATTATCCGTCGAGTTGTTTCCGATCCCATAGAGCGAGAGTGTCTTCTGCGACTCCCCCGACAGATCCATCAATTCAGGAAGCTTGTCTTGCATGCGGAATGCGAGTTCGTAGGACTCGATGATTCCTTCTACGTTGGCGTCCTCGCCATCCCGTTTGAGTTTCTGTTGATTGAGTTTCTGAATCAAATCGATTTGAAGTCTCTGCGAGGATCGAGATATGCGCGGGTTGGTCAGATCGGGCAGCGGTGCGCTGTTGTTCCCTGCACGATTCATCCCTGGACGCGGTCCCGCCTGACGTCCCACCTTGGTCCCTTGATAGATCGCGGGTAAGAATGCGCTCCCATAATTTTGGCCTGCAGCAGCTTGCGGATTGAGCGCGATATAACCGGGCAAGCTCTCGTTCTCCGTCCCCAAGCCATATAGCGTCCAAGCTCCCAACGAGGGACGAACAAACTGCGCATTGCCGGTATGCATCTGAGTCATCGCGCGCGGGTGAATCGGCTGATCGCAATGCATGGAACGGATCAGGCACAGTTCATCGGCATGCTTGCCAATTTCAGGAAGCAGTTCAGAAATCCAGAGTCCACTCTTTCCCTGTCGGTTGAACTTCCATGGCGATGCCATCAGTTTGCGCATTCCTCCACGGGCACCGGAACCGGTCTTACCCGAGTCGCCCGCTAACTGCGGCTTGTAATCGAACGTGTCGATATGCGATGGCCCTCCTTGCATGCACAAGAAGATCACATGCTTTGCCTTTGCTGGAAAATGCGGAGCCTTGGGTGCCAGCGGGTTGCCCGACTGCTCGTCCTCGGAGCCCCCATAGAAGCCGCTCACGCGCGATGCGTGGATTGTGCTCAGGCCAGCGAATGCTAGGTAACCAAAGCCTGCGGAAGCGGTTTGCAAAAAGGATCGTCGTGACTCTGACATGATGTTCTCTTTTAGTCGAGGGATCAGCCGCCTTGGCGTTAGCCGCGGTTCTTTTGGGTTTTCGGATAGGCTTTTATTTGAGAATACGGAATTCGGCCGAGCCGAAGAGGGCTTGGCAGAACTGACTCAGTAACTGAAACGCGACCTCATCTCGTTTGGCATCGCTGACTCGTACGCTTGCTGTTGCCTTGCGGAAAAACTGGTTGGCTGTATCCAGTTCGGCAGAGGTGGCTTCGCGACCATAGACGAGCCGAAATGCGTGGGCCACTCGCTCGCGAGGGTCTTTCGTATGCTGGGTCAAGCGGCGAGCTAACGCATCGCTCAGTTCGAGAACAAAGGGATTGTTGAGCATGTAAAGCGCCTGTTCAGCGGTATGCGATACCTCGCGTGTGCCGATCACCAAACTCGGTTCCGCGAAATCGAACGCATCGAGCGCTCGTGGCACTTGGTTCCTCGCGATGGGCAAGTAAACCGATCGATGATAGTTGGTGGTTTCAAGAATGTTGATATTCGGATTGCGGACGCCGCTTCGCATCGCCTCTCGCATGCGCTCCGCTCGCTGTTCCGGGCTCATGTTCTCTCTGGAGGCGGGGTTGAGCAAATTAGCAGCCAACAACGGTACCGCCATCGGACCATTGGGGCCTACGTCGACCGATCCGAACGCAGCGATCGGTGACCCCTTGGGAGGTTTGGTCTCCAATTGCCCACTGACCGCTAACATCGCATCCCGAATCGCTTCGGCATTCAATCGACGGACATTGCCGCGAGCGATGAGTTTGTTCTCCGGATCAGCCTCCAATCGTTCCTGGTCGCAACGCGATGACATTCGATACACTCGAGACTGAACGATCGATCGGACCAAGTGTTTGACCGACCACTGATGATCCATGAACTCGATTGCCAAGTGATCGAGCAGTTCCGGATGGGTTGGTTGCGGACCCGACATCCCGAAGTTATCCGGTTCGCGAACGATGCCTTGGCCGATCAAGGTTTGCCAAACACGATTGGCCATCACTCGAGCCGTGAGCGGATTGTCTCGCGACGTAAGCCACTTGCCGAGAGCCAATCGACCTGAACCTTCCTTGGGAAGTTTGTTGGAGCCGTGATCCAAGACTTGCAAAAACCCGCGCGGTACTTCCTGGGCTGGTGAATCGATTTCACCTCGCACCAGAATTCTGGCATTCCGCGGGGCATCACGATCTTGGACCCCCATGCAAAAGGAAATCGGGCGACCGTTGCTATCGACACTGCTGATTCGCGAAGCGATTTGCGAAACGATTTGATCGAGCAAGGCAACATTCAGCAGCGGATTGTTTCCTCCGTTGTTTCCTGTACGCTGGGCCCGTCGAGCCTCGTCAAGCTCCTTCTCTTTCTCCGCAAGCTCCTTTTTGAGCTCCTTCAATTGTTCGGCAGACAGGCGCGGTTGCATCGGCTCCCGATCCTGGATTGGCAGGATGATCAGATCCGAGGGTTGGCGATTGCGCTGCGAACGTGAACCGCCAAAGTAGGTTTCTGTGCTTTGGAAGATACCAGCTAGCGCGTAATAGTCGGCTTGGGGTATAGGATCGAATTTATGATCGTGGCAGCGGGCACAGCCCACTGACATCCCCAGCACAGTGCGCGACAAGGTATCGATTTGTTCGTCGACCAAATCGGCTTGGAACTGTCGCGGATTCTGTTCCGCAAGTGACTTGGGCCCAATCGCTAAGAATCCGGTGGCGATCAAGTGCTCGTTCCATGCTTGGTCATCCTTAGCGGGGAGTAGATCACCTGCGACTTGCTCCATGATGAATCGATCGTATGGCTTGTCTTCGTTGAATGAACGAATGACGTAATCGCGGTAGCGCCACGCATGGGGGAACGTGACATCTCGTTCTTTTCCGGTGCTCTCGGCATAGCGCGCGACATCGAGCCAATGCCGCCCCCATTTTTCTCCGAATCGCGGCGAATCGAGAAGCTCTTCCACTAGATCAGCGATCGCGCCATCGATGTCCCGCTTGCTCCGGGTGAGAAACGCTTGCCGTTGCTGAGGAGTTGGTGGCAGACCGACCACATCGAACGCAATGCGACGAACCAGAGTTTCCGGATCGCAGTCAACAACCGGTTCGACCCCTTGATCCTTCCAACCGCTGGCGATGTAGCGATCGATTTCGGTCTCTGCCCATTGGTCGTAGGCACCAGGATCGGGCGTTCTTTGTTCCGGCTTACGAAATGACCAGAAGGATTTTGCCTTTTCGATGTCTTCTGGGCTGACTCGCGAATGAACCACCACACCGACCTGAACTCGAGGATCGGGTGCCCCCATCTCGATCCAGGTCTTGAAGTCCTCAATGACATTAGCTGGCAAGCGACCGCCGGGCGGCATGCGGTAGTCGCGATAGTTGATCGCATCCCAAAGGATGCTCTCTTTCAAATTACCCGGCACAATCGCCGGCCCCGATTCGCCCCCTGCTAACAACGCATCGCGATTGTCGACCACCAATCCTCCGCGCACGCTTTGACCATCCACAGAGTGACATCGATAACAATGCTCGATCAGAACAGGCCGAATCTTCGCTTCGAAGAATTGCACCTGTTCCGTGGTCAACTGTGCTTGCTCTTCTTGTCCGCGAACAACAGCCGGCAAGGTACAACAAGCAACGAGAGTCACCAAGGCAGGGAACTGAAACAACGCGCGGATCAGCATAGTGTCAAACTTTCGCGATTGCGGAGCAAAGTAAGAAGAGACGATTACTTCTTATTCGGGTCTTCGTCGTTCGGTGGACGACGGGGTTGCACTCCCTCGCCTCCTCCTTGCCGTTCGCGACGACCGCCAGGACCTTGTCCTCCTTGCCCTTGCATGCGTGCCGCCATCTTTTCGAGTTCCGATTTATCGATGCTGCCATCGCCGTTCGCGTCGATCATATTCAAGCGAGGCAACATCTGCTCGGGGATCTCATCCCCGGTGAGCTTACCGTCCTTGTCCTTGTCGCGAGCTTCCAACATTCGCATCATGCCTGCGGCACCTCCGGGAGGGCCACCTGCACCGGGTCCGCCGGGTCCGCCGGGGCCTGCGAACATCGGCATCTGGCCGGGTTCAGGTCGCATTTCTTCAGGGCTGATGGCACCATCTCCGTTCTTGTCGAGCTTCAGAAGAGACTTGGACGCGTTTTCGATTTCGTTTGCCGAGAGTTGACCGTCTTCGTCGGTATCGAGCACCTTCATGAGCGGAAGATTCCGCATCATCATGGCCATTCCACGGGCCATCATCTCCGGATTTTGGGGGTTCTGCCCCTGGAGCCCTGGTCGATTCGGACGCTCGCGACGCTCAGGGCGACCAGCGGGGTCCTGGCCTGCGGGGTCTTTGGCCGGGGAATCTTGAGCGATCGCTATGGACGCTCCTGTCACAATCAAACCGAACAGCAAACCGCCTCGCCACAACATGGCCAACCCCTTGTTCAAGATGTTTTTCCTGCGTTTCTGTGGGTAGTTATCCCAAGGATTCGGGAACCCCGCAGTTGGATCCCCTAGAATGGATACCGACACTCCGGCGGCGAATCCACTGGGGCGAATCCAGCGTATGGAAAAAATTATTGGCTACGGAACTGGGATCGGCTTTGCAGGGTTACTTGTCTTATGTCTGAATCGCAAGCCAGCCAATCCGATTCCATCGATCCCAAGGCCTTTCTCGGCGAGAAGGGGGGGGAGATCCTGGCACAATGTTTCCAGGAATTCCGACCTCGTTTGGAAAAAATCGTCACGTTTCGGCTCGACCCCAGTTTCCGATCGCGGCTCGACCCGGCGGATGTCGTGCAGGAATCCTACTTCGAGATCGCTCGCAGGATCCATGAATACGCGACGACTCAAGGGCTCCCACTTTTCATTTGGATCCGCCAGCGGGTCCTGCAAACCATGATCGATCTCCAGCGAGCCCACTCGCGCGAGAAACGAAGCGTCCACCGAGAATCGCGATTGCCGGAGCCGCAATTCAATCAGTCGACGAGCCTATCGATCGCGCGTATCCTCATGGACGACCTCCCCTCGCCAAGCCGTGTTGCCATGCTGGCTGAAGAACAGGAGCGATTGCAACTGGCTCTCGACAGCATGCATGAAATCGACCGCGAGGTTCTGGCGATGCGTCATTTCGAGCAACTGACCAATAGTGAAGTAGCCGAAGTCCTCGGGCTCAGCCCAACCGCCGCCAGCAATCGTTATGTGCGAGCGGCCGCGCGGCTTTCCGAGATTCTCAAGTCCCTATCCGCAACTCAAGACCAACGATGATGGACGATGAGCGACATCCCGTTGATATTCTCGCGGACGAGTTCGCACAGCGACTTCGCAATGGCGAACATCCCAGCATCGAGGAGTACGCAGACCGCCACCCAGAACATGCAGACTTGATCCGCGCTGTCTTCCCGTCAGTTGCTGCAGTTGAACGAGTCGCGAATCAGGAATCGGAATCGAAAGCACCCGCCTTATCGACATCCCAGGAGATCGGCACAGGTCTGCACAAAACCTACGGCGATTTCACGATTGTTCGACCCATTGGATCGGGAGGGATGGGTGTCGTCTATGAAGCGATTCAGCGATCGCTCCATCGCCGCGTGGCCTTGAAGGTCATGAACGAATCGACATCGGGCAAAGCCAAACATCGCCTTCGATTTCAAAGAGAAGCCGAAGCAGCCGCCGGATTGCACCACACCAACATCGTTCCGATATTCGGGATCGGCGAAGAGCATGGCCTGCAGTACTACGCGATGCAATTGATCGACGGGGCAACTCTTCAGGATATTATCGAATGCCTGAAAGAATCCTGCGAGGTTAAACAACTAAATGCACCGAAGCGCAAAGGCCCGGCCCACGAAGCGGCCTACCGGTTGATGCAGTCCATCGGCGAGGATTCGAGTCTCCATTTCGATGACGAAACGAGCGGTTCTCTCTCAACACATGTTTCCAATGCAACCCTCATTCAGGCGACAACCGTAACGCACGTTCCTAACAAGACCACGGAGGATTCCCTAGTTCACGACGCCACTTCCATCGATCGCGCCCAAGCAGTCGCTGAATTGAACAGGGAATCGATTCAGCGGTTTGCTCCTTCGCGAACCTACTATCACAATGTCGCGAGAATCATTGCGAGCACCGCCAGTGCGCTCGGTTACGCACATCACGCGGGGGTACTCCACCGAGATATCAAGCCCGCCAATCTGCTGCTCGATCGAGAAGGAACGATCTGGATCACCGATTTCGGATTGGCTCGACGCGAGGATATCGACGGTCAGACCCAGACAGGTGAAGTGCTAGGAACACTTCGCTACATGGCTCCCGAACAAATTCGCGGGGGTGGCGACCAACGTATGGACATCTACAGCCTAGGGCTGACTTTGTTTGAGCTGTTGACGCTCGAATATGGATTGGAGTCACCCAAGTCTCGTTTGATGGATCCACTCGGGCACTCTCAAGTTCGATTTTCCAAGGCGATGCAGCGGCGCATTCCACGCGATCTGCAAACCATCGTTCTCAAAGCCTGTGCACTCGCACCTGGTGACCGCTACCAGCGAGCTGGCGATATGGAGCAGGACCTGCGCCGATTTCTCGAAGATCGACCCATCCAAGCGCGACGAGCCAGCCCGATCGAGCAACTGGGACGTTGGGCCCGGCGAAATCCGTTGCTTGCAACGTTTGCCGGATTGTCGTTCGGTCTCCTGGTGACGATCGCAGGGCTGCTCGCGGTATGGAATCGACAGCAACAAGCAACCCTTCTCAGATTGAGTCAGGAATACAACCGAGCCGAATCCAATTTGCGCGAGAAGGGGGCAGCACTGGACCGCGCGGAAAAGGAACAGGCTCGCGCAGAGAAAAATATGCGGATGGCCCTCGAAGCCTTCGATCAAATCATGAGCAATATCGTCGCGCGAGGACGACTCCTCAACTCGCTCGATCTCGGTGATGAGGAACCGCCGGAGTTTGTTGACGCCAATCTTACGCAGGCAGATGTGGAATTGCTCCAATCGTTGGCAGCGTTCTTCGATCGTTTCGCCGAAGAGAACACTACCGATCTGCGCATCGAGACCGCAGTGGCCCGACGTCGAGTTGGCGAGATCCAACACCGCATCGGCAAACTCGAAGATGCCATGAAATCGCTGAACCAAGCAATCGTCGATTTTGCATCGATCCGAAAAGCCAATCCCGATCAAATACAGGCGGTGCTCGAAGAAGTTGTCGCTCGCGGGGAACTGATCTCTATCCTCGGCAAACGAGGTCAAATGCAGCGAGCCAACAACTTGTTCACCGAAACACGACAATTGATTGAATCCCAGGAATCGATCAGCAAATCGACCGAAGGGCAATTTGCTTTGGCCAATCTTTTGGAAAGCATGGTCAATGTCGGACCTCGCATGGCTCCCGAGCGACGACGGCGACCTCCGTTTGCGTTGGCCAATCGTGTTGCTCCCGCGTTGCCGACCGCTGCAGGCCAACAGGCACGCCTCAAACGGGAATCGGATCTGAACTCGGAGTCCATGGCCATCCTCGAACGATTGGTCGGCAACCATCCAAGCCAACCCGCCTTTCAACTCGCACTCGCTCGCACATGCAAAGACCGTGTACGGATCCTCTTGGTAGGCGGGGAGATCCGGGAAGCCGAGCAGCTGTTAATGCGTGCCGTCGGGATCATGGAATCCCTCCTTCAATCGCATTCCGAGTCCGCTCTGTATCGCTACGAGTTAGCAGATATCCTGAGCATCAACATCACCTTTCGAGACGAAGATGAACAGCGTTGTTCCCGCGCGCTTGAGCTATGCGACCAACTGCTCAAGGAGCATCCCAATACCCCTCAATATCTTGCCCTCAAAGCATCAATCTTGACCAAACTGGCTTTCCTCGGAAACCCGCTTGAGAATCGAGGTGAAAAGGCTCTGCAACGCGTCAACGAGGCCATCGAAGTCCAGTCAGATCTCGCCAAACGATATCCCGAAGTGGTCGTCTATTCACTCGCGTTGATGCAGTACCATCTGCAGCAATCCGAATTATACTTCGCCATGAAACGACCTGAGAAATCTCGCGAAGCAATCAACAACGCCGCAGCCATCGCGGAGAGATTGGAAGCTCGCGGAATCGCACAGCCGTTCGTCAAGTCGTTTCTGGAACGGATCCGGGAACGGAACACCAGCACCGAGGAAAAGAACAACGAATGACCTGGAATCTTCTTTCGCGTCGCATCCACTATTGGATCTCACCATTCCTGGCAATCCCCATCCTGATCATCGTCTGCTCCGGAATCCTGCTTCAAGTCAAGAAACAATGGTCTTGGGTCCAGCCACCCGAGCAACGGGGCAAAGGGTTGGTACCGCACATCGATTTCCCCACTCTGCTTCACTCGATACAGCAACAAGATGAATCGCCCGTCGCCGGTTGGGACGATGTCCAACGGATCGATGTTCGGCCATCCAAAGGGATGGCAAAGGTCACTCTGAAATCGGGCTGGGAAGTGCAAGTCGATATGCAGGATGGGACCATTCTGCAAACCGCCATGCGACGCTCGGATTGGATCGAATCGATTCATGATGGTTCGTTCTTTGCAGGGGATGTCACCAAGCTCGGGGTGTTTCTGCCTTCGGCAATCGGATTAGCTGTTCTTTGGGTCACCGGCGCATGGTTGTTCTGGCTTCCATTCTCAGCGCGACGCAAACGGAAACTTCGCCAGGTAGCAGCGACGTCGACTGGTTTGATACTAGCCGCCTGTGCTATTAGCGAACAAACCTGTGCTGCCAACGAGTCTGAGCGATGGAATGTGGTGTTCATACTGGCCGACGATCTCGGATGGGGCGAGTTGGGTTGCTATGGCCAGGAGAAGTTACTGACCCCCAACATCGATCGTCTCGCACGAGAGGGGATGCGATTCACGCAGCATTACAGTGGAGCGCCGGTCTGTGCTCCCTCGCGGTGCGTGCTGATGACGGGCAAGCATATGGGGCATGCGGAGATCCGCGGGAATCTGCCAGCACCCAAACTCTTTCCGGAATTCACTGAGGGACAATACCCGCTATCCCGCCAGGCCTTGACCATTGCATCCCACATTCGCGAAGCGGGTTATGCGACCGGAGCCTTCGGTAAATGGGGACTCGGACCGGTAGGCAGTACCGGCGACCCGAACAACCAAGGCTTCGATCTTTTCTTCGGTTACAACTGCCAATCGGTCGCGCACAGCTATTACCCAGCAAGCCTATGGCGCAATCGCGAGAAAGTCCCACTCAACGCACGACCTGCTTCGGGACATCCGAAGGATCCCACCGGCGATGAACCCGCTGAAACTTGGCGAGGCGAGAACTACGCACCCTATCGCATGATCGATGAAGCCGAAGCATTCCTCAATCAGAATGCGGGTCGCCCATTTTTTCTCTACTTGCCCTTCATCGAACCTCACGTTGCTATGCATCCACCCCAGGCATCGATCGATCGCTTTCCCAGTGATTGGGATCGGGAACCCTACCGCGGAGGGAACGGCTACACTCCCCATCCTCGACCGCGAGCCGCGTATGCCGCGATGATTCATGACCTCGATTCCTATGTGGGACGGATTCTCAATGCCTTGGATCGCCACGGCATCGCCGATCGCACCTTGGTTGTGTTCTCCAGCGACAACGGAACGACCCATGCCGGACAAAAAGAAAAAAGGTTTCATGTCGGAGGAGTCGATGCAGAGTTCTTTCGAAGCACCGCCGACCTGCGCGGTTTCAAAGGAAGCGTTTACGAAGGGGGTATCCGCGTCCCGATGATCGCTCGGCTTCCCGGCATCATTCCTCCAGGAACGACCAACGACACCCCCTGCTACTTCGCCGATTGGTTTCCCACCCTTTGCGAGTTGCTCGATCTCAAGACCCCGAACGGACTCGACGGGGTCAGCTTGATGCCGATCCTGCGCGATCCCAAGGCTCAACTGGAGCAGCGACCGCCGATGGTCTGGGTCTTTCCTGAATACAGCGGTCAAGTCGCGGTGCGCTGGGAAAATTACAAATTAGTGCGCCGGGGGCTCGCCACCAAAAATCCTGGCGATTGGGAGTTATACAACCTCGCTTCAGATCGAAGCGAGTCCTCGAATTTGTCGACAACGCAGCCGGAAAAGCTCCAGGAGGGAATCGAGATCTTGCTCCGCAATATGTCCGACAACCCAGTGTTCCCTGTTCGCCTGCCCTAACCAGAGCTAAATAGAAACACTCGCTCGCACAGCAAACCCTCACGCAATCTTATTTAAATGTTCAAACAATAGTTGTCTGGACAAGTATTTTTTGTCGGATTAGCATATCGCCATGGCGACCTCTTCTCTGACAAATGTCCAGCTAGCCGTCTATTTCTTTTTCCAGCTTGGAGTGATCCTCCTGGTCTGTCGCGCCGTGGGTGTTGTCGCAAAGCGCCTCGGCCAACCCCAGGTGGTCGCGGAAATGATCGCAGGGGTGCTGCTCGGTCCATCTCTGTTCGGGTTGCTCGCACCCGAGTGGCAGCAATGGGTGTTCCCGAGGAACCCGGATAACCCGAATCAGCTATCGCGCGATATCCAGGGTTATCTCTTCCCTGCATCGCAGTTGGGACTAGCCCTTTACATGTTCGTCGTTGGGATGGAGTTTCGCGTCGATATCATACGCGAGAACTTTCGAAGCTCCGTTGCGGTGTCGGTCGCCGGTATGTTGGCACCCTTTCTCCTAGGGGCCGGATTGGCTTGGTACCTTTACAACAACACTCAGCTTTTCCCGGAGAACACACAACGCTGGCAAGCGATGATTTTCCTCGGAGCATCCCTTTGCATCACTGCCTTTCCGATGTTGGCCCGGATCATCCATTACAAGGGTTTGACTGGAACACTGATGGGTACAGTCGCCATCGGCGCTGGTGCGATCGATGATGCCACCGCATGGTGCCTGCTTGCTGTTGTCCTCGCGAGCATTGAGGGCAAATTTGAAAATGCGCTTTTGAGCATCGGTGGTGGTATCGGGTTTGTACTCTTTGTTCTGTTGGTCGTTCGACCTTTGCTACAGATAATCCAAGATCGATTGATTGAAACCGCAGAGAACGGCAAACGGATCCTGAGCGAAACCGGCTTCGTTGTCGGATTGGCCCTCATGGCGTTTGGTGCTTGGTTTACCGACCGCATCGACTTGCACGCGGTGTTTGGTGCGTTCGTTGTCGGCTCCGCAATTCCGCGCGGAGTGATGCATCGGGATATGATTGCGAGGATCCAACCGTTGACGGTGGGATTGCTGCTGCCGCTGTTCTTTACCTTCTCGGGGCTCAATACGCGGATCGGGCTATTGAATTCCGCTTATCTATGGGCTTTTTGCGGCTTGGTTTTGGTGGCATCGATCCTTGGAAAAGGATTTGCGTGTTGGGGGGCGGCCCGCGCGTCGGGGCTTCCCAATCGCGAAGCCCTTGGCATCGGTGCCTTGATGAACGCCCGAGGATTGATGGAACTGATCATCATCAATATCGGATTGCAGCGAGGCGTGATCTCTGACGAACTTTTCGCCATTCTGGTGATCATGGCGGTGGTGACGACTCTTATGGCGTCACCGATTTTTGATCTACTGCGATTGAATCCGCCTGCGTCGAATCGCTGAGCGAAAACGTGTAGATGGCGAGCATGATCGCGCCGACAACCAGCAGACTGTCCGCGATATTGAAGTTGGGCCATGTATATTCGCCGTAGCGAAACAGTATCCAATCCCGCACTCCGCCAGCGTTGCGGCCAGGCAGATTGTGCATATTCAGTCGATCGTAGAGATTACCAAGAATCCCACCGGACACTAATCCGAGTGCGCATGTCAGCCAAGATGATCGAGCACCCTGGAACTTGAACAACCACAGCGCGATCGCGACGATTGCACAGATCGATACCGCTCCGAAAACGAGCCCCAAGCCTTGTCCCAAACCAAACAGAGCTCCCTGATTCACGGCTGTTTCAAACCCGAAATAGTCTTCAATTAGCCAATGCGGTGGCCGCTCACCGGGCAGACCCAACGTATCGAAGATCATCTGCTTGGTCCACAAGTCGCAGCCGCAACCAAAGATCGTGAGCCCGATATAGGTCCACAGCCGATGTTGCAAAATCGATTTGGGGATAGGAGCGGAAGTGTTCATCAGAATGATTCTACCAACGAGCTTCCATTTGATCGACGATATGATCGGCGAGTCGTTCCGCAGCTCTCTGGAAGGCTGTCGCGATCGACTGGCCTGCCTCGGGGACAAAATCGGTCCGCTCCGAGAAGTAATGGCTCACCTCTCCAGGGGGCATAAACCGCGTTTCGATCAAGTTCATTCCTCGTCGATCGGTCCAACTCAACTCGACATTCATCACTGTTTCGAGCAATCGCGGCTCGTCGGTGATCACCTCACTCTTCACGCGCTTAGCATCATTAGTCAATCGGACTGTTAAGACCGAATCGGCGGTGGCCGATTGACTCAGTTTGTAGGGAGTGCGCTTTTCGATCTCTTTTTGAAGAGCCTCGGTGATCAGCACGCCCAGTTCAGGTCGAAAGCTGTCGCTCCGGACAACCGGAACATGAATCGTTCGGATGTCGTTTCGATAAAGACCTGCGTTGCCGAAACGGTAACCCAAGCAACCCGGCAGGGAAACCACGCCGATCAAAAGGGCGATAGCGATTCCCCAGGTATGCCAGAAAATAGTCCGTCGGGTGGTCATCGTCGCGTCGACCCATCTCCAGAGGCCATCACCCCTTTCGACTCCTTGGCGCGATTCTCTTCAGCGGCCTTTACGATCGGTCCGATTTTGTCGCGTGTCGGGAACACGGTTGTCATCCAGCTCATATACGGAGTTGGTACCGATGGCTTTCCATCCCCTTTGGCGATGATTTCGCGAGCTTTGTCTGCGAAGGGAGTATCGGAGAAGTCTTCGAGGATCCGATCGCAATATATTTTCGCCGCTGCGTATTCCTCTTTGTTCGCGCGGTATTGGGCCTCATCGTATAACCGCTCGGCCTTGCGGAATTTGACTTCGGCCATCATCTCTCGAATCGGATCTTTGTTCTCCAAAGCCTTCTCCGGAAATTGCTTGACCATTTGCTTGAGGAGCTTTTCAGCATGCTCTAGCGGTTCCGAGGTGTACTGCGCTCCCTGATAAGCGAGCAGAGCAGATTTGGCACCGAGGAAATGGGCGTCGAACTGGTGCGGGCTGTCTGCGTATATGGTGATCAAGTCGCGGTAGGCATCGAGTGCCTCGGGCCAATTCTCTCGCTTGAACTCGGTATTTGCGATCTCCATGGTCACATCGTCAGCTAGCCGGCTCGTCGGACTGTCCAACCGTAACTTTTCCAAGACCCGCTTACCGTTGTTTTCGGTATCATTCAAAGGACGTTTGTCATCGGTGAAGTTCAAGTTGTAGAACTTATCAGGAAACTGCAGCCAGTAGTGCCCTATCTCCATGCGGCGACGATCGACTTGGTCTTGCCAACGTGTGCGCGGATACTCTTTCATCAGCTTCACATACTGGTTCTCTGCTTTGGGATAATCCTCGGCAAAGTAGTAGCTTTCGGCTGCCATGAACATCGCATCTTGTTCCAGGGCGCTGCTGGTCCAGTCCTTGCCAGCCGCCAAGTATTTCTTTCCTGCCTTGCGGAATAGATCTCGTCGCTGGGTCCCTTCGGCATTCTTGGCTTGTTCGAATAATTGATCCGCTTCGCGATATTGCTGCCTAGCTTTGTCTTTGTTGGCCGGTCGCTCACCTAAACCCGGGATATCCTGAAGAATCTTTGGCAAATTCGAGTTCACTCGGCGATTGGCACGGGCTCCTTCCGGACGGATCCAGTTCCCTTCGCGGTCTTCGTATCCTTCGACCTCATTCTTGGCTCTTGCATACTCGTCCTCTCCCTTCCAAGGATTGAGGCTTGCGCATCCGAGACTGCTGAGCAACAAGCAAGTCGGCGCTGCCAACTTCAACCAATGGAAACGAAACGGTATGCAGGTGTGTTCGCGGCTTTGGCGATTCAACGCTTCAACTCCTCCAGGAATGGGAGCAGCTTCAGCCTTCGCTCGGACAACTGATTGAGTATGTGTTCCATCACGAATCGCGTTTCGCTCTTGGCTGTTTCCGGAATAGAAAACTCGAGATCGTTCAAGCTTACCTCGGATGCTCTCTGCAGTACGCGAACGGTTTGAGTGGTGATGCGAAGGACGTTTCGTTGCACAGGTGAACACGCAGGACAGGCCACCCCTCCTCCCGATGTGGTCATCGCCACCGTCGGTCGATCCAAATCGATCGGGTCGCCGCAGCCTACGCACTGCGTCAGACTCGGCAACAACCCCAACATCCGCAACGCCTGCAACTCAAATCGCAGCGTCGCACTCGATGCACACTCCCCCTCATCCAAAGCCATCAGTGTCAGCGATAACCAATCCATCCAACCAGATAGAGGTTGGTGATCTTCGGTCAATACGTTTGTCAGCTCCACCGCGTGAAAGCCACAATACAAAGGTAGCAATCCACGCTGGGCGGATCGAAAACGTCGCTGCAACTTGGCCTCGGTGAGCAAGTCCAGGGTGTCTCCGGTCTTAGTCAGGAAGACTACGGATGACCGACTTAACAGGTCAAGAGCAGATTCGAAGGGACTCTTCAGCCGTCGCGCCCCCTTGGCGATCGCCGATATCTTGCCAAAACCCTCTGTCCATAACGTGACCACCAAACTGGTCTCGCTCCATGGGACCGTACGGAGGACGATAGCATCGGTCTTCTCAAGTGGCATAAATCAAGTCGCACCCATCAAATCCCGCAGCGCCTCGCCGGTCGCCGACTCCATCTGAGCTATTCGCTCCGGCGGCCCCTCGCCAAGGATTCGTCCGCCACCGGATCCCCCCTCCGGTCCCAAATCGATCACCCAATCACAACTGCGAATCAAGTCCATATGGTGCTCGATCACTAATACCGTGTGGCCACTATCCACCAATCCTTGCAGCACCGATACCAACCTAGCCACATCGGACAAATGCAAACCCGTCGTCGGTTCATCGAGCACGTACAGCGTTCGATCGCTGGTCCCGCGTCCCAACTCATTTGCTAGCTTCAACCGTTGAGCCTCTCCGCCACTGAGAGTAGTAGCTCGCTGACCGAGCGTCAGATAGCCCAATCCGACATCCTGCAGCTTCCGTAAAACCCGATGCAAGCTATCGAAGCTATCAAAGAATGCAGCCGCTTCATCGACAGTCATTTCCAACACCTGCGCGATGTTCTTCCCTTTGAAGTGGACTGCGAGGGTGGCGCGATTGAATCGACGTCCATTGCATGTGGAGCAGGGGACGTCGACATCTTCGAGGAAGCTCATCTCCAGCTTCAATCGTCCTTGGCCTGCACAGGTTTCGCATCGACCGGCACCTGCGTTGAAGCTGAACCGAGCCGCCGCGAAACCTCGCTGCTTGGCATCTCGGGTGGCGGCAAAAATCTTTCGGATGTCATCCCATAGACCGACATAAGTCGCCGGAACGCTGCGCGGGGATCGGCCGATGGGAGACTGGTCGACCTCGATCAACCGATCGATATGCTCGACTCCTTGGATCTCGCGCCAGTGCCCTTTCGTTTTCGTTCCCGCCAGATGCGATGAGACCGCGAGCACGAGCGTATCGTGAACCAATGTGCTCTTGCCACTGCCACTGACCCCAGTGATGCCGACCAAACGACCGAGCGGTATCCGAACCGCCACATCGTGCAGATTGTTTTTGGTGATCCCTTCTAATGCGAGATGCGGGAGATCCTTGTCGATCACTCGATGTTGCGAGCGAGCGACTTGCTGATCCCCGATCAAGTATTGGGCCGTTACCGACTCGGAAACTTTTTGTACTTGTTTGGGAGAACCGGATGCGACGATCCGTCCACCTTGACGCCCTGCGCCCGGTCCAATGTCGACAAGCATATCGGCGGCTCGCATCAACATCTCGTCGTGCTCGACGACGACAACCGTGTTCCCTTGTTGCTGCAGCGATCGCAGGATGGCGATCAGTCGTTGGGTGTCGCGTGGATGAAGGCCTATCGATGGTTCGTCGAGAACATAGCAAACGCCGATCAAGCCTGTACCAACGCTGGTCGCCAATCGCACGCGTTGCAGCTCGCCGCCGCTCAGAGTTTCGGCAGGACGATCTAGCGTCAGATATGACAATCCGACCTGCTGCAAATATTCCATACGGGGGATGATCTCTTTGAGAATCGGTCCGACGATCCGCTGTTGATCACCTTCGAGTATCAACTGCTTGAGCCATTCGTTGCAACTATCCAACGGCATGCTGACTAGATCTGCGATCGACTTGCCAGCGAATCGAACGGCGAGCGATTCCGGTCGCAATCGTGCGCCGTGGCATGCGGGGCATGGATCGCGCGACGGCGTGTCGAGATGACCGAAACCTTCACACTTGGGGCAAGCGCCGTAGGGGCTGTTGAAGCTGAATGTTCGCGGCTCGAGCTCCGGCATGTTGACACCGCATTCAACGCATGCGTAACGGGTCGAATAGAGATGCTCGATTCCACCGGTTTCGCGACCATCCGATGATTGGCAATGAGCTGCGACTAGCCCATTGGTCAACGAAAGGGCCTGCAGGATGGCCTGCTCGATTCGCTCGGCGTTGTCTGGTCTGAGGATGACACGATCGACGACTCCGGAAATCGAATGCTCGCGCCGCGGTGCCAGAACGGGTAGTTGTTCGAGTTCTACGAACTCGCCATCCACTTTCGCGCGTACCAATCCCGCTTGAATCATCCGATCGAACACATCGGCATGACTCCCTTTGCGGCTCAAAACCATCGGTGCCAAGATCGTTAACTTGGTTCCCGCAGGGAGCTTCAGCATCGAAGCCAAAATCGTCGATGGGGCTTGGCGATCGATGGGGCGACCGCATTTGTGGCACGCAGGGATCCCACCGCGAGCCATCAGGAGTCTCAGAAAGTCATAGATCTCACTAATCGTGCCGACGGTGCTGCGCGGGCTGAAGACCCCTTGGTGTTGATCGATACACAGCGATGGCTGTAGCCCTCGAATCGAATCGACTTGCGGACGCTCCATCTGGTCGACGAACTGCCGCGTGTAACTCGAGAGGCTTTGCAGGTATTGCCGTTGCCCTTCGGCGAACAGCGTATCGAATGCGAGCGAGCTCTTGCCGCTGCCGCTGACGCCCGTCAGTACGGTCAGTTTGCCGCGTGGGATATCGAGATCAACTTTTTGGAGATTGTGGGTACGAGCCCCTCGGATCTCGATATAGGAACTCGCAGTTTTCTTCATCGATCCTATGATTGCCAATTCCTAAACGGACGGGAACGAAGCAGATTGGCTTCGCTGTCGTTGACAAATTCTTCCTTGATCGGGTCGATCGTCAACTTGCGTTTCAGGATCCATGCGATCGCGGCGGCATGGCAAGCGATATGTGATTTCCGCATGATGTCTTCGTTCGCCGCGGTTCGTCCGCGAGATCGCATGCAGTCAAAGAAGTTGCGAGCATGCTCGTGGACATCGAGCCCGCGCGAGCGTTTGATTTGTTCGGTGATCTCTCCTTGCAATGCTTCGGGAGTGGCCACGATCTCACCGGAATCCCCGGTCTCGACCGAACCCGCTTCGCCGACGAATCTGACGGGGCAGGTTCCCAGTCGCGTGATGTAGTGAGGCGAGCGGTCGCCGAACGGCTGCGCTAGAAAATCGATAACCAGCTTCACACCGTTAGCATAGGTGCAGACGATGTTGTTCTCGGTCGGTTCGTATTCGATCGGCATCGTGTCGTCGGCTTGGTTGGCCCATTGGCAGAGGTCGACGGTATGGGCCCCCCAGTCGAGGAGTTTAGCGCCTGAATCGAAGTCCCACAAACCGCGCCAACTGCCATCGCAGTAGGCTTGATTGAAGGGACGCCACGGTGCGGGACCCAACCACAAATTCCAATCGACCACGTCGCGCTGCGGTTGAGGTTGCGCGGGCAACCATGCGTTGTCGAGGGAAGGAATATAGACAGAGGCATGAAGTGTCTTGAGTTTCCCGAGCTTGCCACTGTGAGCCCATTCGACTGCCTTTTGAAAGTTTGCAACGCTTCGTCGCTGGGTCCCTGCTTGGAAGACTCGTTTGTGACGGTGCATCGTATCGGCGAGCTGTTGGCAAGCCCCGATGGTGATACCGCATGGTTTCTCGCTGTAGACATCCTTGCCAGCTTCCGCGGCGAGGATGGAGGCGGCCGAGTGCCAGCGATCGCCCGTGGCGACAAGTACGGCATCGATATCTTTGCGCGCGAGCAGTTCGCGCAGATCGCGATAGAGGACACAGTCTTGATTGCCGTAGGCTTCATCGACCAGTTTCTTACCCGCTTCACGTCGCGAAGCCTGCACATCTGC
>JAGWWZ010000290.1 GCA_018970165.1 Planctomycetota bacterium
CCTCGAGTCCGGAGCTTTGCCCAGCGAGTAGCTCTGCCGCTAGCGGCGAAGCACTGTAGAGAATGCGATCTTCAAGAAATCGCAGATCGAGTTCGCGCGATGGGGGTGCCGCCGGTTCCCGAGCGAATACACGACGAAACTCCTGCCGCAGTGCGGACAATCGCCGTTGAATGGAACCAAAGAGGGGCATGATTGGAAGCCGATAGTTCGGGATGTATCGGGTAGTGAGTCTGCTTATGGCCGTTCACTGAACCACGCGAAAGGTTACTATGTGGCCTGGACCTTTCCGTATCGAAAAGAAAAAGAGCGTCCTGGAAAATGCTTCATTTACGCAGACTCTTCGGGTCGTAGCGATCGCAAGGAATAAGACGTACACGATGGAGACACGTCCAACCGTCCAGGACTCTGGCTCGCAGCTACTTCGAGGCGTGATCGTTGATCGCAACCCCTTCGAAGAGTAGATCCTCGCGAGCCTTGGACTTCTTGACCTTGGCAGTTCCCTCCAGGACGGTCAGCGGATCGAGGGGCATGAAGACTCCCGACTGCGACAGTAGCGTGCTGCCGAAGTGCGCTGACGTGAGAACATGGATGGATATTCCAGCCCCGATTGCTGTACCGACGACAATCGGAGTCGAAGTGCGTACGAAGTTCTCTTGCTTCAAATTTTCGAGGACCTGGCGTTGGTCCTGCGATACAAAAAGTTGGACGTTTTGATTTTCTAATTGCAAAACATCACCTTGCAACGTTTCGAGTTCCAGTCGCTGGATCGAAGGGCCGACTCCTTGCATACTTCGAGTCGCGAGCCCCGAATGGATGAGATCTATAGCCTCGACAAGTTGCAATGAATCCGTGCGACCAATCGCTTGTTCGTCGTTGCGTACAACTCCCAGGGGCTCAGGCAAGAGCTCCTTCGGTGGTGACGCTTCGTCGGTCTGCGATTGCGGGTGATCGACGATCGGAACAGGTACCGGATTCAACGCGGGCGGAGGAGCGGGACTAGGCGTCGGCTCGGGACTAACAGTAACCAGATCGATCGGGTCGGTGATCCGTTGGTCATCGTCAACGGAGGGCAACTCGTTGGTAACGCCCGGAGGATCTGGCCTGTCGGGAGGACTCACCACAGTGTTTCCTGGAGGCGTTATCGTCAATTCGATCGTCTGCGGATCGGACAGGAACTGACCATCGAAAACCGCATATTGGATTGTTGCAATCCCCACGAAATTGACTTCGGGACGATAGGTAAATCCCCCCCCCGGGATCATCGTCAGTGTTCCGCGGTCGGGTGGTGCGAGCAGAACAATCTGCAACGTATCCCCGTCCTCGTCGAAATCGTTGAAGAGTAATTCCGCGGCGGAGATAGTGATCGGAGTTACAAAGTCCGTTTGATACTGTTCGCTGAAGGCGATCGGTCTCTCATTGACGGGGAGGACCGAGATCGAGAAAGTGGCCGTCGACTCCGATCCATCGCTGCTGTTTGCGACGACCACGATCGAATGACTCGTGATCGATTCATAGTCTAGAACGCTATTCTCGGCGACGGTGACCACCCCGGTCACAGGATCGATTTCGAAACGGCCATCTGCCGAATCCAACAATGAGTAGGTAACCGCGTTCTGAGTTCCATCCGGATCGCTCGCCCTCGCAATGATTCCCACCGTCGTTCCGCCAACCGAATTCTCGGGAACACCGTTGTCATTCCAATCAAGATCCGTGATAGTTCCGACATTAAACTCGTTTACGTCGGTCAACGTCACGTTTATCACCTTATCAAACGTCGCTCCGGCGGTATCGGTGACACGGACCGTGATGTTGTGCGAAGTAGCTGCTTCGTAATTGAGCAGAGTCGAATTGGCGACCGTCACCACACCGGTCGAGCCGTTGATCGCGAAGCGGCCACCGGCGTTGTCGACGAGTGAATACGTGGCACCGTCTCCAGCGTCGACGTCGCTGCGGATGATGGTTCCAGCGATCGATCCGTTCATGGCGTTTTCAGCAATGCTGAGAACACCTGATAAATCATGCGGCGCGTCGTTGACTCCTTGAATCGTGACGGTAACTTGCGTGGTGCTGGTCAGCCCCGCCGTGTCGCACATGGTGTAGGTGAATACATCGGTCAGCGTGTTGCTTGCTGAGCGCAGTGCTTGGACAATCGCGTTGCTATTATCAATGGTGTAGGTATAGGTGCCGTCGTTGGCAATAGTGATCGTTCCAAAAGTGCCGATAACGCTGGAGCCGACATTGCTCGAAGCACTACCGACTACACCTGCAGCAACACCGGTAACGGTCTTTGAATCCCCGGTATCGGTGTCGGTGTCATTTGCGAGCACATTACCTACTGGATTGACACCTGCGGTGGTGTTGTTGATGCCGCCTGCTTCGATCGCGATTGTCGTATCCGCGACCGCAGTTGGTGCGTTATTGACGTTGGTAACGTTAACCGTAACATTGCCGGTGGCTGCGAGAGCCCCACCTGTGCCTTGGATACCGCTGTTCCCATCGCTAAAGGTCCAGTTGATTTGTACGGTTCCCGACATGCTGTAGTTCGCATAGGCGATCTGCTGCATTGCTGAGTTGACAAGGGAATTGGTCGCGTTGCTATTGAAGGTCAGGACGAGTGTGCCGAGGATATTCGTCGTAACGTTACCTATGGTCGTTCCTCCGACGACGAGGTTGCTCCCCTGAGTCAGGGAACCAAGCGTGCCCGTGGCCGAGAAGAGATCCTGTGGGTTAGCCCCGCCATTGCGAGCCAGAGTCAGCGTCGCGTTGCTGAAGTTGCCATTCGAGATTTCGGTATCGAACACGCGTACATTACTATCAAGGACCACAGGGCCAGTTTCTGCGGTGTACGATACGGTACCGCCCAGGGTGTTTACGAGATCGAACCGAGTGTCGAGTGAGCCATCGGGGTTGTAACGCACGAGTGAAAAGTCGTAGTTGAGTCCGTTGTGACTGTGTCCCCCGACGACAATTTTGCCATCGGGTTGAACCGAGATACCATAGCCTTGGTCCCAACTGCCTCCGACATTCGTAGTGACCTTGCCGCCAACTCCGAAAGTTGTGTCGAGAGTTCCGTTGGCGTTGTAACGCACAATCCCAAAGTCGTCGGTACTGCTCATGCGTACCATCCCTGCGGCCAGAAGCTTGCCGTCTGGTTGGATCGTGATGGACGGTAGCCAATCACCTCTCGTACTAACGTCCGTCGTTAACTTGC
>JAGWWZ010000291.1 GCA_018970165.1 Planctomycetota bacterium
TGGTCGAATCAGACGATCCATACGAGACGCTTCAAAGTATTTTTCAGCGAGGCGTAACCGAATCAGAGGGATTTGAGGTCAGAGCGCAGGCGATCCTGGAGCAGATTCGAACCGGTGGCTTAGGGATCGAAGTGGAGTTGCTCAGTGACTTTGAGATGCGAAATGCGGTGGGGGCATACGCTGCAATCGGGCACACAGGTGCGGAACGTATCTACTTGAATGGAAGTTTGATCGCAGCTGGTTTGGATATCGAACGGCTTACTAACGCCTTGCTCGAAGAGTTTGGACACGCGTTGGATGCTCGACTAAATCCAGGTGGGGACGGTCGAGGTGACGAGGGTGAGCTTTTCGCGGCTGTCGTTATGGGGCGCAATGTCAGTCAAGAAGAGCGCGAGGCAATAATCGCTGAGGATGATCACGGCTTCATTGCTATCGACGGCGTCGCGGTCGCGGTCGAACGATCCGGCCCGACCCTGAACGGATGGCAATACCGCCAGCAACTTGTATTCAGCAATGCCAGTCGCGCAGAGAACCTCGACGATTTCCCGATTCTGGTATCAATTAACACAACAACTTTCGGGTCGTCATTCTACAGTCAAGCAAAAGCCAACGGCGCGGACTTGCGATTCCTTGATGGCAATGGAGCCAGCTTGGCCTATGAAATCCAGACATGGAATACTTCGGGAACCTCGCTGGTGTGGGTCAAGGTTCCACGGATCGACGCATCGTCCAATAGCGACTCGATCTTTGCGTTCTGGGGAAATGCTTCGGCAAGCGACTCGCAGAATGCAGCCAGCGTGTGGTCCAATGGCTATGTGGGCGTTTGGCACATGGAGCAAACCAATGGCGCCGCGAACTCGATCCTTGACTCCACAAGCTACGCCAACCACGGAACGCCGGTCGGAATCGATTCGAGCAACGTGGTTTCGACCGGCGCGGTGGGTAACGCCATCAACTTCAGTAACATATGGGGACCCCAAGGTTTGGAACTCGACTACATCACCATCCCTTCGACGAACGGCGACGAACTTACGCCTCAGAGCCTGACATTGGAAGCATGGGCATGGCGAAATTACACAAATGATGGTTCGAACTGGAGAAACATCGTCGCACGGACATCAAGCGGCGCAGGAGACTCGTTCACACTTTCGGCGGACGGGTGGTCCCCTAATGGACCCAATGATTTGAGCTTTTGGGGAACGGGAGGAGTTACTGCTTCGAACGCACTTGCTTTTCAGCAGTGGCGATACCTCGCTGCCTCACGCGACACCACTGGAGGCAATATCTACAGCAACGGGGTTAGCCTAGCAACATTAGGCGGGGGAAATCTCAATTACAACGACCCAAATGTTCTGATCGGCGCTCAATGGAATGGCGGCTCAAATCCCGATCAGGAATGGACCGGCTATATCGACGAAGTCCGCATCTCCAATGTCAAACGATCCGCAAACTGGATTTCGGCCCAGTATGCGTCGATGACCGGTAGCTTGATTACGTATGCAGGTGTAACGACAGTCAACCAATATTCCGTTGGCCCGGTTAGCGATACCAATGCCGCCGGCAATAGTGTTTCAGAAAATGCTGCATCAGGAACCAACGTAGGTATAACCGCATATGCTGTCGATCAAGACACAACCAATAACACCATCACCTATACGCTCGACGACAATGCTGGTGGTCGATTTGCTATCAATGCATCGACGGGTGTGGTCACTGTTTCGAATGGCTCGCTCCTCAACTTCGAGTCAGCCACCAGCCACACCATTACCGTGCGGGCCACTTCGGCAGACAGTAGCTTTTCGACAGCCAATTTCACCATCAGTCTGACCGATGTCGATGAATTCGATGTCGGAGCGATCAGCGATACCAACGCAGCAGCCAACAGTCTGGAAGAGAACTCTGCCAACGGGACGGCAGTGGGTATCACCGCATCGGCCTCGGATGCTGACGGCAGCAATAACACCATCACCTATTCGTTGGATAACAACGCAGGAGGTCGTTTCGCAATCAACAGCTCGACCGGTGTGGTCACGGTCGCGAACAGCTCGCTTCTGAATTTTGAGTCCGCCACCAGTCATACAATCACCGTTCGTGCCTCGTCCAGCGACGGTAGCGCCTCAACCGCCAACTTGACGATCACCCTATCCGATATCGATGAATTCGACGTCGGTGCGATCAGCGATACCAACGGGGCAGCGAATAGCATTGCAGAGAACTCCGCCAACGGGACCGCCGTCGGTATCACCGCATCGGCCTCGGATGCCGATGGCAGCAACAACACAATTACCTACTCCCTCGACGATTCGGCCGGTGGTCGCTTCGCAATCAATAGCTCGACCGGAGTCGTGACCGTCGCCAATAGCACTTTGCTCAACTTCGAGGCTGGAACGAGCCATACCATCACCGTCCGAGCTACCTCGAGTGATGGCAGTGCGTCAACCGCTAATTACACCGTCTCCGTCACCGATGTGGATGAATTCGATGTCGGTGCGATCAGCGATACCAATGCGGCAGCCAACAGTGTTGCTGAGAACTCTGCCAACGGGACCGCCGTTGGCATCACGGCATCGGCCTCCGATGCTGACGGTAGCAACAACACGATTACCTACTCGTTGGATAATACCGCAGGCGGGCGGTTCACAATCAATAGCTCGACGGGTGTGGTGACCGTTGCCAATAGTTCCCTCCTTGATTTCGAATCCGCGACCAGCCATACCATCACCGTTCGGGCTAGCTCCAGCGATGGGAGCTTCTCCACCGCCAACTTCACGATCAGCTTGACCAATGTCAACGAAACACCCAGCGCTGTCGCAGATACCGCTACTGCGGTCGAAGCTGGCGGAGTCAGCAACGGTACCGTGGGTACCAACCCCACTGGCAATGTCCTAACCAACGATACCGATGTCGATGCTGGGGATACCAAGACCGTAACCGGTGTCGCTGCAGGGACCGTTGGTTCCGCTTCGACCAACGTCGGATCGAACGTCACAGGAACCTACGGCACGATCAATATCGGATCGACAGGAGCGTTTACCTATACCGTCGATAACAGCAACGCTACCGTCCAAGCACTGCGCACCACCGCCAATACCCTGACCGATGTCTTCACCTACACCATGCGGGATACGGCGGGTCTGACCAGCACCACGCAGATCACCGTGACGATCCAAGGT
>JAGWWZ010000292.1 GCA_018970165.1 Planctomycetota bacterium
TTGCTCTCGGCCCACTGTTCGTAGCTCAGTCGGTCCGATTCGGGGATAGTCTCGCACCACGCTTGCCATACCGATCGATTCAGCGGCGTTTGGACCATGCCGGGACAGACGGTGTTGACTCGCACGCCATGCGGCGCAAGATCCTTGGCCATGCACTGCGCGAAATTGATATTAGCTGCCTTGCTCGCGCTATAGGGAGGATCGGTTTGCGAACCGATTTGACCGGCTACCGATGCGACAAAGACAAACGAACCCCGCTTGCGAGCCATCATTCCGGGAGCAAACCGATGCGCGAGTTGGACCATTCCCATTACGTTGACCTCGAGCACTCGAGCCCAATCGCTCGGATTCAAGCGAGTAAACGGAAAGCCGAATTTACCTGATCCGATCGCCGCGCAGTGGACTACGTGATCGACCGAGTCGATGATCGATGCGCCCGATGGCCCCAGGGCATTACCAGCAGTTTGCAAGACATCCTGATCCGTGATATCGACGGTATGAGCTCGTACACCTACATGAAATTCATCCGCGATCGCTTGCCCGACATCATGGACTGTCGGATCCATATCCCACAGCATCACCGATGCTCCCTCGGCAGCAAACAACCGAGCGGCAGCCCGACCGATACCGCTGGCAGCGCCGGTTACCAAGGCCGTTTTCCCTTCGAGCTCCAAATCCATTTCTTTCCCCAATCGCGAACCTGTTCTGAATTCCGCAAATTATGTTGCGACAGAAACGGATTGACTACCACCTCAGCTAGGTCTTGTTTCGCTCGATCTCACTACGAGCAAAATAGACCGTCACGAGAACGACCAGGCTACACAACCCCAGCCAGAATGTCGTCCAGGAAGTCACACCCTCGTATTCACAGATGGCTAGCCAACCGCCGGTCAGCAAGTAGCCAGTGAGATTACCGACTCCACCTGTCATCATGCTCAGTAGCGCCTGGGCTCGTGTCCGCCATTGGATCTTGATCCGTTCCGCCAGATAGAGTTGCGCGCTGATATAAGTGAACGTGTAGGCGAAACCATGCAGCGCGATCCCCGTCAGTACACCCCAAGACGTATCGACCGCATACAACGCATAGCGAAGGATGCCGCAAATGAGCCCCATCGCAATCACTCGCTTAAATCCAAAGCGACTCAAGATCGCACCGATCGCGAAGAGGACGCCAACTTCAAGAACCTGACCAAGGCTCATCCATGCACTGATCCGTTGGAGCCCCAAATCGGATAGATGAGCGGGCGTGTAGGGATAAAATGCCGCAAAGGGAACAGAGATCATGGCCACCGTCAAAAAAACCACTCGATGGCCAGGATGGATCAATAACGCCAGTGCATCGAGGCCGAAGCGTTCGCGAAGAGTCAACGGCTTCTGAGCATCCGGTAACGCATCACCCACGGGCAGCAGAAGGGTGAACAATCCCAGAACAACCCACAAACCAGCACTCCAAAGGAATACGACCGGCTGTTTGTCGAGATGGAGCAGACTGACCAGCCAACAGCCGACCATCCAGCCGATGGTTCCCCAAGCTCGTATGGAACCGAATTGGCTATGCGAATGAGATAAGCGGGACAGAACAATCGAACCGGTGAGGCTGTTGGTTGGAATGGACAGCAGCGATTGCAGTTGGATGCAGATCCAGATCAACCAACCTGGATATCCGTTGAGAATTCCTAGTCCCACAGCCAAAGCGAAAAACGCTGAACCGAAAGCAAGCCAACGAAGTACACGAATCGGCGGTACCGAACGGTCGGCCATCGCTCCGAAGAACAGTGGAGAGAGCAATGCCGCGATCGCCGAAGCGGCAAACGCGAATGGGATCAGCCATCTCAAACTCGCCGCTTCCAACACCATCCCCATCGGCACAAACCACGAGGCGAGCGACATGCCATGGAGGAAAAGCAGGAGAGTCAGTTCGATTCGTTCCGAACGATGGATCAACGTCAATTTCGGCAGTAACTGCAACCTAGTCTCTCGTCTATTCAGAGAAACCAGTTCGTTTCTTTTCCGCCTCCATTTTCATGATCGCTTCATCGAGCAGCGTGTTGACACGCATGGAACCGATGATGATGGCCGGGATGAAGAGAGGAAATAGGAAGATCCCCAACCCCATGCTACATCGCAGAAATGTCGCTATCGTCGGATGGTCGATGCGGTCGTAATAGAACATCAGGAAGATCACGAAGAGGAAGACGGCACTCGAATAAAAGATGACGAGCCATTCCCAGCCAGCGACTTGACCGTCTCCCATCGGCACCAAAATTCCAGCCGAGGCGATTGCCAGACAAATGAGGATGCCAGCGACCCGAACCCATTTCTTCTTGGATTCGATATGTTTTGAAAACAAATCTCCATCTGCTGCATCGACGAGCCCCATGTACGGGTAGCGAATCACGGCATAGTACGTCGCGAAAAAACCTACCGCAACGCAAACACCCGATGCAGCTCCCACGGCGAACTGCATCCACGGTATCTTGACCTTTCCACGCTGGCGCAGCAGCGCGCGCAGGATGATCGGGATCAAAATCGCAACGACGACGCTGCGCTGGGCGATGCGAATAGAGAGAGGAAACTCTCCGAACATTTTTGAGTTGCCGATGGCTGGCTCGTCGGTGGGCATCTCGCGCTTGCTTATCTGACTCGTTGGGCGTTACCGAATGACTGCTGCATGGAACTGCGCGGCAGATATTTGCACATTGCGATGCCTAGGAAGTACAAACCGATCAGCGGGACCGCCATTCCAATCATGCTCGATACTTCCGCCGGTGTCAGGATCATCGAGATGAATGCGATGACAAGAATCGCGACTCGCCACTGTGATGAATAGGTATGAACGCTGAAAATCCCGAGCCGCTCCAAAATCAACATCACCAGCGGTAATTGAAACGATATGCCAAAGCCCAACGGCAGAAACAACGCGAACGACATGTAGTCGGTCAATCGAGGGGAGGCTCCGATCCCCATGCTGGCGTTGAAGTCCAGCAAGAAGTCGATCACCAAACGGAAGATGACAAAGAAGGCGAGGAATGCTCCCGCCCAGAACAGCAGCAGACTCACCGGCAAGAAAAAGTAAACGTAGCGTCTTTCGTGGGGGTAAAGACCCGCAGCGACGAACTGCCAGAGATGGTAGAAGATCCCCGGGCTGGCCACGACCACCGCCACCACGAAC
>JAGWWZ010000109.1 GCA_018970165.1 Planctomycetota bacterium
CTGATCGGGCTGTTGCCAGGCAGCCAAAGGAAACGCAGGATCGAAGATTGCCCGATAGCGGTAGTAGTCCTCAATCGTGATCGGATCGTATCGATGGTCGTGACACTGGGCGCAGCCGACACTTAAACCCAAAACCGATGAACCCACGACCTTGATCATGTCCGCGACCGCTTGATTGCGATCTAAGAGGCCGTTGTTTGTTGCGGTGATATCGGGAGCCATTCTCAGAAAGCCCGTAGCGGTCATCAGTGCTACATGACGATCGTTTTCCGGGTTGGGGTCCCCTTCGATGCATTCATCTCCGGCGAGTTGTTCGAGGATGAACTGATCGTAGGGTTGATCGCGATTGAGGGAATCGACCACATAATCGCGATACCGCCAAGCATGTTGGCGATCGGTGTCTTTCGTGGGGTTTCCATCGGTTTCCGAATACCCTGCCACATCGAGCCAATGTCGAGCCCATCGCACTCCGTACTGCGGCGAATCAAGCAATCGGTCGACCAAGTTTTCGTACGCATGCTCGGACGATTCGGCGACGAATGCATCGACCTCCTCAGGTGTAGGGGGCAGACCATGCAAGTCGATTTTCAGGCGACGGATCAGCGTGGCTCGGTCGGCGACGGGGGAGAAATCGAGCCCGGCCGAAAGCAACTTTGCCCAAATAAACGCGTCGATCGGATTGATAGCATGCGCTCCATTTCGAGCGAATTCATCCGACGGAATCGGCGGCTTACGAGGAGATTGAAACGCCCAAAATGAAAGTTCCTCGGGAGTGAAGCGGGCATCCTCGACGTTTTCCGGTTCGGGCCTCAGCGTCTGAGCGCCCGCTTGAATCCAGTTGCGAATGACTTCCTTCTGGGAGGCCGAGAGTTTCTTTCTCCCCTCCGGCATTTCGTCCGACTCGATCCGTTTCCAAAGGAGACTCGATGATGCATCGCCAGCGACTATAGCTGGACCCGACTCGCCACCTCGCTGCATCAATCGCACAAGCCGAACATCCAATCCCCCTTGATGCGTTTCCTCTTCACCATGGCAATGAAAACACATCGTCTTGAGAATCGGACGAATATCTCCTTCAAACGTAGGAGAACTGGGCGATGATGGCTCGGAGCCGATCGCTACTGCACATAGTCCCGCAACCGTCCAAACAGGAATCGATCGGGCAACAAGACGAAAATAGGATCGAAGCACTTTCCGATACCTGAGTTGGTGCAAACGCTCGGATCAAGGCAACTACATCGAGCAACATCAGCAGGATTGCTCAAGTTACTCCGCCAATTGAGGACGTCGACCCTATTTTAGCAACTCAAGCATCCCTTGCCAAAAAGGGTCTGTCGCTGAGGACTCATCGGTCAGAGTGAACCTAATCAACTGCGAATTCAGGCACTCCAAGGCTTCGCAAGAAACCCCACTAGGGGGGTTAAAATAAACAATTTGACATTTTTTTGATTTTGTTTTGCGCTTTGGGATCGTTTCTACGCATTTACTTCTGAGGCCCGGGCTGTGAGGTGTCCTCGATCATAACGGACTGAATTCCATACATGGGTTCGTCGCGCCCGAAAGCTTCGGCTGAAGCGCTCGGATCGGACTCATGTATGGAATCTCCGTCTGCCCTATTTCCTTGCTTTTCTATGCCCTTTCTGGAGGCAACGAGCTTCCTGACCTCGCGGAGAGCCGGGCAGTCGATCGCGTCTATTTGCGGACGTAGTTTGGTGCGGCGTCGCTGCTGGCGATGCGGTGATCTTGCACAAGATCATGGGGCTCTTGGTGGGCTTGCCCTGAGCGGATGCTACAAAACAGCGAACGAGTTCTTGCGAACGAGATCTAACGGTAATGACACCTTTTTGCCGGTTTGTCACCTGCAATGGTGCAACCCGTGCAATGATCCCTCTCACGTTAAGGAATTACCCATGGAAACGCAGTCCGAAGCCATTGTCAGTGAAATGAAAAGTGTGTCTTCCGTTACTTCGCAGAGGCGTCCCTATTCGTCTCGTCGACTTTGGGTTTTGACGGCGATTGCGGTGCTCTTGGGGGGCATCTATGTGCTCAACTCAGACGCATCTCCGTGGGCTCAACCCCCAACCCCGGAGGATCTCAATGGCTGGAGCGATCGGGTGGAGCAGGCGCTCAGAGACGGCCGCGCCGACGCAGCGCTCGCTGAATTGGATCTGGCGATGAAAAAGGTCCCGAATAATCCGCAAATGCATTTGATCCGCGGCTCGCTCTTGTTTCGCAGTGGCAAAGTAGAGGACTCGCTGATCGATTTTGACAAGTGCATCGAGTTGGACCCGAATCTCAAGCCTTATTTGTGGCAGCGCGGAATATCCTTGTACTACGCAGGCAAGTATCAGGAAGGAGTCGATCAGTTCGTTGTGCATCGCGAAGTGAACCCGAACGACGTGGAAAATGCTTTCTGGCATTTCTTGTGCGCAGCGCGACTCAACGGTGCGGAGGCCGCGCAGAAAGCAATCCTTTTGTCAGGAGCCGATCGTCGCGTTCCGATGATGCAGGTCCAAGAGCTGATCCAAGGCAGGACAACTCCCGAGGCGGTGATTGAAGCGGCGGAGACATCGCGAAAGAACAGTCGAGGCCCAGACTATGATCGCTTCTATGGCTACTTGTATGTCGGTCTCTATTACGATGCCATCGGCAACGAAGAACTTGCTAAGAAGTGGATCGAGAAATGTGTGGAACTGAAGGTCGACGGCTATATGGGAGACGTCGCCCGAGTTCACTTCAATCGCATGAAAGAGAAGAAAACCGAGAAGCGATAAGCCTACTCGAAGATCCCATCCCCAAAGCCCTTCGGTTCTTTTGGAGGGCTGGCTGGGCTTGCAATCTTTGCTGGCCTGGCATCAAGGAAGTGTGGTCGACTCACGGAAGCGACATCCACCTGAGTAGCCGCAGTCGGGGTTTGAGGCAATGATTGCGGGGTGGTGTCGATGTATTCCTCGTCGTATCGCGAGACATACCCCGGTTGCTTGGCCCGTTCGAGTTCCAGCGTGTATTCGCGCACTACTGCATTCTGTATCGTGTCGCGGCAAGCTTGATTGATCGGATGAGCGATGTCCGCATAGAGCTTGTTGGGCCCCCCTTCGACGTCCTTCAAGTCCTGGAGGCCACGGAGCCGTGATCCGCATTGATTGCAGTAATGGCTGCGAAGATGATTCTTGCTGCCGCATCGTCCGCATCGAGCCGACATCTTGCGGCTGGGCATCGCGACGAACGGACCGTTGGCCCCTTCGATGATCTTCAAGTCGCGAACGACGAAGGAATGGTCGAACGTGACGGAACAGAAGGCTCGCAAGCGATCCTCCGAATCCTCCATCAGCTTGATTCGTACTTCGGTGATTTCCATGGCCACCCACACACTCCCTTGATGAGCTGAGGCCTTGTCCTAATCGTCAAATCCCAGTTGTTTGGACTGTTCTTGGATCGAAGGCGAATGCCATGACGATGCCACAAAAACCCGGGATTCCTTCAACAAAGCGAGCTCTCTCCCAATCTTCTCGGCTTCCTGGCGGTTGGAACACAAGCAAAAACGGGCCGATCCGCTGCCGCTGAGGCAGTGGCCAAGAGGTTTGTAACGATCAAACCACTTCGCCGTCCGATCGATCCAGGGATTGCATTGTCGCGCCACCCGATCCAAACGATTATATAGCAGAGGGCCAAGGTGTTCGTTTTGCCCTGAGGCCAGAGCCCGAAGCATTTCGGCGGAATTTCTTGTGGAGAACTGGGATGCCTGGGTAGATTCCGCGGATTGGGGGAACTGGTCAGTTAGGTTTCGAAAGATCTCGGCGGTGCTGCATCCTTGCGGCGGATGGACGATTACGATGTGCTGATCGGCGGCATTAGGAACGGGTTGAATCTGTTCCCCTCTTCCTGCGCAACGTGCTGTCCATCGCTGCCCGCTCCAGCCTTCCAGGAAAAAGTTCAAATCGCTACCCAAGCTGGCGGCAATTTCGCAGATCAAGGACCAGTTCAAACGACCCGTCCAAACCAAACTCCCTAGCACCAAAGCGGCCGCGGTATCCGCGCTACCTCCTCCCAGTCCTGCTTGAGCGGGAATTCTCTTTATCAGTTCGACCTCCAATCCGGTCTCGGCACCCAGTTCAGATCTCAGACGGCGTAAGGCTCGAACCACGAGGTTTCGTTCATCTGATGGAATATCCCAAGCAGGGTCGTCGTCCGCAAAACGCGTCGGCCCCGCGAGACCATCCCGTGGATCATCGGATGCGAATTGGACATGCAATTGGATTTGCGAATCCTTTGCGGCACGAATCCTCAGCACATCGCACCAATCGACCGCCAGCATGATGGTATCAAGGTCATGATAGCCGTCGGGGCGTTTACCCAAGACCTCGAGGAACAGATTCACCTTGCACGGAACGTGACAGGTTAATGCGGTTGACTGCGAATGATCGGATGAATGGCTCGCATCGTGTTCTGATCGCTCGATTTTCATGGGGCTCCGCTAGCTTGGCTTTTCCACTTCGTAGCCCGCCCCTGTCCATCCGCGCCATCCGCCGTCGACGCTGATAATGTTCAGGTAACCCATCTTGCGCAGATTGTCAGCGGCGAGGGCTGATCGATATCCACCACCGCAAATCAGGAACAGTTCGGTGTTCGGGTCGGAAAAGCGCTCTTCGATATCTCGCTCGATGATTCCCTTGCTCAAATGAATCGCTCCGGGGACATGACCGGCGGCAAACTCGCTCTCTTCGCGAACATCGATCACTACCGGGGCTGGCCCAACTGTAATGCGCTGATGGAGATCCCCTACCGAGCATTCGCGAATGCGCGATCGCGCGTCCTCAACCAGCTGGACAAACCCGGGGTTATGCGATTTAGCCATGATGCAGATCCGAATCGATGCGATGGTGTGAATTCAACAATGCCAAACGGCTCGAGTATACCTGTGTTCTCCGCGAGGGGCCAACACGGTCAACTCGGCAAAGCTGATAAAAAGTAACCCATACAAGCCAAAAACCACGTTAAATATTTTTGCAATGGCTGTAGAGTCATCACAGTCTACGCCGATAAACATTCTGCGGATGAATTGTCGCTGTATCGCCCGTCTTCGGACAGCTCAAGCGATCAACGATCATTTGCTCGCAATGCGGATACTTACCTGACACCTTTGAGGAATGCGATGGGACGCTCGTTCGCAGCTTGTCTCGGTTGCATTGCCATGTTGACCCAAATCGCTTCGGGTTTTTTGCATGGCACCGATACCGAAACAACTCTGGTTCGTTGCGTTGTCGCTCTGGTGATCGCGGCCATACCTGGCTGGATTATCGGTCAAATGGCGGATGCGGTGGTTCGCGAAAGTATCGAGGCTCAGTACCGTAGACAAATCGAGCAGTTCAAGTCGCAACAGACGGGAAAAACTGGCACCGCCTAGCCGGATTAGGCAATCTGGACAAGCGAGTGAAGTCAGATCCCGAAAACTGTTGCAACTGATGTGGAATCGACAACTACAACTCGGTAGAGTCCCGATCGTTCGACGCCACCACACCGGCATCGCTGTCCCGGCGAAGCAAGACGCTTTCCTGGAACAGCCAACCCCATTAGCAGGATGCGCGGGTGGCGAAGACGTGGGTCTTGGGATTCGTGGCTAGGCCCGATCTCAAGAAGACAAGCCAAATCAAGCACGGAGGTTCGGATGGCGACGACTGCAGTACAAAACACCGACATGACAGAGGTCTGGAAACAGTACAAAGCAGACCCAAACAATGTCGAACTGCGGAATACCCTGATAGAACGATACACACCGCTGGTTCGCTACAATGGCGAACGCCTCCGCTCCAAGCTTCCTGAGGGGGTGGAACTTGACGACTTGATCAGCGCCGGTATCTTTGGCCTGATGGACGCGATCGACGCGTTCGACCTGGATCGTGGGGTCAAGTTTGAAACTTACTGCGTACCTCGAATTCGCGGTGCGATGCTCGACGAGCTACGAACCATGGACTGGGTTCCCCGCTTAGTGCGAAGCAAGGCGAGCAAACTCAACGAAGCAACCAAGCTGCTCGAAACCAAATACGGTCGCGCTCCGACCAATCATGAGCTCTCCCAGTACATGGGCATATCGATTGATGAGCTCGAAAAGATGAAGGCCGATGCCTCCGCAGTCGGATTGGTATCCCTCAACAAGAAGTGGTACGAGACCGACAGCTACAAAGACGTCCGAGAAATCGACGTGCTCGAGGACAAACGGAGCGAAGATCCAACGCGCCGAATCAGCAAGAGCGATTTGATGCGTTTGGTCACCAAAGGGCTGAACCGAAATGAACGACTGATCATCATTCTCTATTACTACGAAGAATTGACGATGAAAGAAATCGGCGCCACGCTCGATCTGAGCGAGAGCCGCGTTTCGCAAATGCACACCAGCATCGTACAGCGACTGCAGGAACAACTCGGCCGTCGCCGGGTGGAATTCGGGACCTAGCCATCCAGCTAAAGCCGGATCCTAGCTAAGACAGTAGCCCGTCGATTGTCGCGCGAATCTCGTCGTGGATTGTTGATGGTTCGCGGTCAGCATCGACCAAAATGGTTGTCCCAGGGCACCGAGGCAACTGGCTTCGGAAACCTTCTCGCACTCGCTGAAAATATTCCTGTCCGCGCTTTTCCAAGCGATCCAGGCCACGTAGCATGCGGCTGGCTGCCCTCTCGACATCCATATCCAGAACGATCGTAACATCGGGCAACAGCCCTCCGGTCGCGATCTTTCCTACCTGCCAAAGGGTCTCGACATCCAGTCCACCTGCACACCCTTGATACACAACGTTTGCGAGCAGAAAGCGATCGCACAGCACGACATCGCCTCGAGCTAGGGCGGGTCGAATTTGTTCCTCAACGAGCTGCGCACGGGCAGCCATGTAGAGAAGCATTTCGCTGGTCATCGACAGCGGAATATCTTCGCGATGGAGCAAAATCTCTCGTACGGCATCCCCGAGCTTCGTCGCTCCCGGATCCCTCGCGCTGCACACGCTGCAACCTCGCGATATCAAATGATCTCGGAGCATCGCGATCTGCGTCGATTTCCCAGCCCCATCGATCCCGTCAAAAACAATGAACACGCAATCGCACCTTATGCCTTGGGTATGCTTTGGGCTTTCATCACGCTCGCCATCTCACATTGCGAACGACTCGAGATCTTCCTTCGATGCGACTTGGTAACCATGGGGTTCCATCGAGCATCCCGCGCGACCTTGGCTCAGCGATCGAATGGCGCTCGAATAACCAAACAGTTCCTTCAGCGGGGCAATGGCCGCGATGCTGGTCATCGATCCGCGAGCTTCGGTCCGCTCGATCAATCCGCGCCGTTGCTGCAGATCCCCTACAATCTCGCCGAGGTAATCCGCAGGGGTCGTGATATCCATCTTCATGACCGGCTCCAACAGCGATGGACCTCCTTCTCGCAACCCTAAGTCAAATGCGTCATTGGCAGCGATTCGAAACGCGACTTCGTCCGAACCAATCTCGGCGATCTCTCCTCCGAGGATGCTGATGCGCATGCCGGTCAATGGGAACGAACCGATCAGCCCGCCTCCCTCAGCGCGATTGCGAAGTTCCTCCAAGGCCGCTTGCCGAAGATTCTCCGGAAGCATTTTCTCGGGAGGGGTTCGATCGAGCACGATCACTTTCGCGGATAGATCGTCGAGAGGTTCGAACCGGACACTCAATCGCGCGTACAGATGCTGTGAACCGACTTGACGATTGCATTGACCGACCACTTCAGCGGCCGAAGCGATCGTCTCGCGGTAACTGACACGCGGTTTGTAGAACTTGACATTCATGTGGTAGTCGCGAACCAACCGATTCTTGATGACCTCAAGGTGCAACTCCCCCATCCCCGAAATGATTGTCTGGCCCGATTCGCTGCTGTCGGTCGCGTGGAAGGTGGGATCCTGGCGTTTGAGCATATCGAGGACTTCCGCCAGCTTCTTTCGATCGGTGGTGTTTTCCGGTTCGATAGCCATCGAGATGACCGATTGCGCGAATTGGATCGATGGGAGCTCAATCATGTCCCGCGTATCGCACAACGTATCCCCGGTGATCGAATCGCGAGGTCCGATCGCACAGGCGATATCACCGCATTCCAGAGCGTCGATCTGCCCTTGTTTCTCTCGCTTGGTGGCATGGATCTGCCAAAGCTGGGCAACGTTTTCCTTCTTGTCGCGATTGGGATTGTAAACGCGGGAGTTGGACTCCAGGCGGCCCGAGTAAACGCGGATCCAAAACATATCGCCGGTCTTGGCGGGGAGGATCTTGAATACCAGACCGCAAAAGGGCTCCTTCGGATCGGGCTTGCGCAAAAGTGATTTATCCCGCTTCTTGGGATCACATCCCTGAACGGGAGGCCGATCGAGAGGGCACGGAAGGTAGTGACTCACTCCGTCGAGCAGTGGTTGCACTCCCACGCCATGAAGAGCCGAACCGCATAAAACAGGTTGGATTTGCTGCGCGATGCATGCTGCTCGGAGCGTCTTTCGAATCAACTCGGCTGGAATCGGCTTTTCCTCCATCGCCAACTCCATCATTTCATTGCTGAAGGTGTAGAGCTTTTCGAGCATGACATTGCGCCAATCGTTGGCATCGCCGCGCAGTTCCCCGGGGATATCAGAAACTACGACCGTGCGCCCCGCATCCTCCGTACTAAAGGTGAGGAGTTTCATATCGACCAGATCGATGATTCCGCGAAACGGGTCGCTGGTGTGGCTGGGCCCTTGGCCGACCGGGATTTGGATGGGGAGCGGGTCGGCATTGAGTCGCGGACCGATTTCATCGAGGACACGATAGAAATCCGCTCCCTCGCGATCGAGTTTGTTGATGAACACAATGCGCGGGACGCCATATTTATTGGCTTGTCGCCAAACCGTCTCGCTCTGCGCTTCGACCCCTTCACGGGCGCTGAAAACGACGACTGCACCGTCGAGTACTCTGAGGCACCGTTCGACTTCCGCGGTGAAATCGACGTGGCCGGGTGTATCGAGCAGATTGACAGTGCAGTCCTTCCAACGAAAGGTGACGCAAGCGGCGAATATCGTGATGCCCCGTTGCTGTTCTTCGGGGTCATCATCGGTTTCGGTCGTACCGGAGTCGACGGCCCCAGCTCGGTGCTTGGTGCCACTCATGTAGAGCATCTGCTCGGTAACGGTCGTCTTGCCCGCATCGATGTGAGCAATGATGCCGATGTTGCGAATGGTCTTTAGTTCACGTGCCATATTGGAAGGAGCGAATTACCGTGCGCGATTTATCACGAGGGTTGCCGGCGCAAGTCCAGCCATTCGCTGTGGAACACTCCCTCTCGGTCTAAGCGCTGGTAGGTATGGGCTCCGAAGTAATCGCGCTGGGCTTGCAGCAAGTTCGAGGGCAATCTCGCCAATCGATAGCTGTCGTAATAAGCCAAAGCGGTCGAGAATGCGGGGGCGGGCAAGCCTAAGTGAGTTGCCGCCATCAACACTGCTCGCCAAGCCTCCTGCGCCTGTTCAATCGCTTTGCTAAAGTAAGGGTACAGGAGGAGGTTTTCCAGGTTTGGCTGGGCATCGAACGCATCCTTGATGCGATCCAAGAACTGGGCGCGAATGATGCAACCACCTCGCCACAAAAGTGCGCAGTCGCCGTAGTTGAGATCCCACTTGTGTTCGCGGCTCGCTTCTTGAAGCTGGACGAACCCTTGAGCGTAAGAGCAAATCTTAGAAGCGTACAAAGCTTGTCGCACCGCTTCGACAAAGCCCTTGCGATCGTGAATCATCGATTGGACCGCCGACGTGAACGCGGGATTGTGGGAAGCGTTGGGTGAAGGTAACACCTTGCTCGCCCGGACGCGAGCATCTTTCAAAGCTGCGAGGCATCGCGCATACACAGCGGTTGTCACCAATGTGCTCGGGACTCCAAGGTCGAGAGCCAACTGGCTCATCCACTTACCGGTTCCCTTGGCACCGGCGACATCGAGTATCTTGTCGACCAAGTAATCGTTCCCCCCTTGGTCATCCTTCACGCTGAAGATGTCGCGAGTGATCTCGATAAGGTAGCTTTGCAGTTCGCCGCGGTTCCAATCTGCGAAAACATCATAGAGTTCGTCGTTGCTGAGCCCACCTGCTTCTTTGAGCAAAAGGTAAGCTTCGCAAATCAATTGCATATCGCCATACTCGATGCCGTTGTGAACCATCTTGACATAATGCCCAGCACCGCGAGGGCCAACCCATTCGCAGCATGGAATGTCATGCTTGGGTCCAACCTTGGCCGCGATCGACTGGAAGATGGGACGGATCGTCTCCCATGCAGCTTTGCTCCCTCCCGGCATGAGGCTGGGTCCCTTGAGAGCTCCCTCTTCGCCACCCGATACGCCAGAGCCGACAAAAAGGAAACCTTTGCTCTCGACATACTGGGTCCGTCGTTCCGTATCGACGTAATGGGTATTGCCGCCGTCGATCAGAATGTCCCCTGGTTCCAAATGGGGTAAAAGTTGTTCGATCAAATCATCGACGGCCGGTCCAGCTTTGACAAGCATCATCACAATGCGAGGCTTTCGAAGACTCTTCACCAATTCCGAAATCGAATGGCAACCTGCGAAGTTCTTCCCCTTGGCTCGCCCCTGGATTAAATCGTCAACTTTTTCAGTGGTTCGGTTGAAAACTGCTACCCGGTACCCGCGGCTTTCCACGTTGAGTGCCAGATTTTCACCCATGACTGCTAGGCCAATCAGGCCGAAATCACATAGCTCGCTCATGCTCATTCTCCGCTCTGCGAAAACGGCGCGCAGGCGCCGACGACTATTGACCGATCAAAACAGCAGGCATTCTAGCCATGAGCGAACACATCTTCAATCGATTCTGATCGAACCAAGAAGAGTGTGCTTCAAGCTGATTTGACCAACGGCTAAACTCAATTGGCGTAAATCTCATGAAACCGGTGCGGAGCGAAAAACAATGTTGGATTCCTTGCCAAAGCGTGCTCGATTCGTCCTTCTTTCCTGCCTTTCCGTGGGTCTTTCGGTCAGCATGAGTCCCGGCTTCTCAAGATCGGAGGACTGGTCGCAGTTCCGAGGCGGCAGTGCCATGAGCGTTGTCGCAGACGCGAAATTACCCGAATCCTGGCCCGAAACTCCCATCCCCGCATGGCGCACCGAAATCGACGGAAGCGGCTGGTCTCAACCCATCGTCGTCGGAGATAAAATCTTTGTTACCACCGCAGTCGGTTCCAAGTCGGTCAAACCCAAGGGGATGACCGGCGGTGTCATGGATCCGAGCACTATGGGTCGAGCACCCAAGCCCAAGGATGCCGTCGAGTGGCGACTGGTATGTCTGCAGTTGTCCAACGGCGATGTTCTCTGGCAGTCGAAAGTAGCAGAGGCTGTTCCGGCCTTTGGCAAGCATGCATCGAATACATTTGCAACCGAAACCCCCGCGGCTTCAGAAGATACCGTCTACGCTTTTTTCGGTGCGGCAGGCGTTCTGACCGCCTTCGACTTCCAAGGCAAACCCAAGTGGACCAAGTCGTTTGAACCTCAAAAGATCACCAACGACTTTGGCACCGGATCGTCGGTGCTGCTAGCCGATGATCGATTGCTGATCCAAATGTACAACGAAGATTCAGCAACTCTGTTCTGCCTAAATGCAGCCGATGGTCAGGAGCTATGGCGGGCAGCGCGCGACAAAGGATCTGCATGGAGCACACCCATTCTGTGGAAGAACATCGATCGCACAGAAGTCGTGACCGCCGGTTCGGGTTCCGTCATCGCCTACGATCTGGCCGATGGCTCCGAGCGATGGCGAGTCGGCGGACTCGATACATCGTTCTCTTGTTCTTTGGTTGCCGACCCTCGCGGTGTTTACTACGGAACCTCGAGCCCCGGTAGCAAAGGACCTATCGGTGCCGTCGGCGCTGGACATCTAGGAGACCTAACACCTGCCAAAGGCCAGAACAAAAGTGAAGGAGTATTATGGTCGGGGTCCAAGAGTGGCGCCGGAATGCCTTCGCCCGTTATAGTCGGCGAATACATTTACTTCTTCGGCAACACGATCACTTGTTACGAGACACAAACGGGTAAAGAGATCTATCGAAAGCGGACTCCGGGGGGCAAGTTGATTGCGGGCTGTCCCGTGGCGGTTGGCGATCGAATCTATGCAGTCAACGAATCGGGGGATACATTCCTGTTTGCCACCGGGCCGGAGTATAACTTGCTCGCGGAAATAAAAACCGGGAACAAGAATGAAGTCTATTGGGCTACCCCCGCCATCGCAGGTGATTCTCTCCTGATCCGCTCCTCGGATGCAGTGTATTGCTACCGCTGAGAACGAGGGTGGCATGCCCAGAGGCTTTGCGATGGGCGTGGTCCCCACCGCAATCGATAGGATTGGCTACGATCTTGGGGACTCGCTCCCAACGTGTTGTGCCGAATAATGTCTCACTTGCTAAACCTGATCTATATCCTGCTCCTCATCGTTGCTAGCCCATGGATTGTTTGGCGACGGGTCACACAGGGGCGTTACAAACAAGGGTGGCGCGAAAAACTCTTTGGCAATCTCCCTCGCCTATCCACTGCCACGACAGCCTTAAAGAAAGACCCAACCAAACGGCGCATTTGGTTTCATGCAGTCAGTGTCGGCGAGTTGCAAGTCATCCGCCCAGTCATTGAACTCGCACAGAGCGAATGGCCCGATCTGCAAATCATTGTCACCACCTCCACCGACAGTGGCTACGAACTGGCCAAGAAACTTTACTCACAACATCAAGTTGCATTTGCCCCCTTGGACTTCACCTGGGCCATTCGCAGGGCACTCGATCGCATCGAGCCCGATCTGCTAGTGATGGCTGAACTGGAACTGTGGCCGAATTGGCTTTCTATCACTGCTCGGCAAGGGATCCCGATCGCCATCATCAATGCTCGACTCAGCGCTCGTTCGCTTTCGGGATATCTTCGCATCGCACCCATCATCACCTCCGTTCTATCGCGAGTGGACTGGATCGGGACCCAAAGCGAGACATATCGCGACCGATTCCTTCAATTGGGTTATCCCAACGAACGTATCGACGTCACCGGCAATATCAAGTTCGATGGCGCAACTCCTGATCGCAAACATCCCGAGGTTGCAATGCGGCGTTCGATGCTGTCGCTCAATGCTCCGCAGGAAGAAGGCGAGCGGACCGTTTGGCTGTGCGGCAGCACCCAGTCTCCCGAAGAATCCTTGTGCCTCCAGGCCATGTCGGAATTGCTACCACGGTTCCCCGGATTGCGAATGATCCTGGTGCCGCGTCATGCGGAACGATTCGACGAGGTCGCGAAACTGGTCGAGGCAAGCGGCCTGCCTTGGATTCGCAGAAGTCAACTGACCGATGCACCCACCGGCACACAGTGGCGAGTCCTCCTCGCCGACTCGGTCGGCGAACTTCGATGGTGGTGGGGACTGGCCGATATCGGTTTCGTCGGAGGAAGTTTCGGGTCGCGCGGCGGACAAAATATGATCGAACCGTGCGCTTATGCAGTTGCGACGTCCTTTGGCCCCAACACTCGCAATTTCACCGATGTCGTTCAACTTCTCCTCGAATCTGACGGCGCAGTGCAATTCCAGGACCCTGCACAGATCGTGCCCTGGGTCACCTCCATGATCGAGAACCCCTCCGAACGGCAGGCCCTGCAGGAAAGGGCGAAGGAATTGGTCCAAAAGCAACGCGGGGCGGTCCAACGGACTTGGTCGCAACTGAAGACTCTCATCGCTTCCAACGACTAATCCACGGTCTGCCTAATTCTGCTAGAATAAGCTCATCTGAAGCGGCGGATCGCGATATCTTGAGGCCTGCTTCATCCTTTTTGACTCGCAGAAAGAGCCAGACAATATGAGTACGGGCGAAGGGGCCAACACCTCCTTTGAAACCATGCGCGGACGGGATTATCCCACGCTTCGCCAATTCACGCTGTTTCTCGAAAATCGGGTCGGACAGCTGCTTGAAGTGGTCCGCCGTTTCGAAGTAGCTGGTATCCGTATCGCCGCGTTTTCGATCAGCGATGCTGCCGAATGCGCGTTTGTCCGATTCATCGTCAGCCATGCCGAGCGAGGACGTGAGATTTTGGAACGAGCAGGTTTATCCATCATCGAAAGCGATCTCATCGGTGTCGAACTCCCCGAAGGAGGCCAACCGATGCAGCAAATCTGTACCGCATTGCTTCAAGGGGAAATCAACATCGTTCAAGCCTATCCCCTCCTGGTTCATCCTCACGGACAACCTGGCATCGCCATCATGGTCGACAACACCGAGGCCGGCCTCGATATCCTCGCACGCAAAGGATTTCGCCTGATCAACGAAGCCGACTTACTCGACTAGTCCTTCATGACAGAAGTCCCCTATGGCTAAGGTCCTCTCCCCACTTCCTTCAGCTTGGTTACTGGCAATCTCTCTCCTGTGCTCTTCGGTGATCGCTCAGGATGGAGAGCCCATGCAACAGGTTTCGATCGACGGCGTTCCCTTCTCGATCCCAGCAGGCACGACTCTTGAACAAGTAGCTGCACCGAAGTTGTGCACTTGGCCGATCGTCGCGACATGGGATCCAAAGGGGAATCTCGTCGTGGCAGAGTCGGTGTGGACACGCGAGCCGGTGCACAAACAGCTCGAAACTCGCCCCCACCGTATTATCCGTTTGACCGATACCGATCAGGACGGCCAGTTCGATCACAGACAACTGGTCGCCGAGTCGCTCAGTTTTCCCGAAGGAGTTCTCTGTTTGGGGAACGATATTCTCGTTGCCGCACCGCCGGAGATATGGAAACTGACCGATGCCGATGGAGATGGAGTATGCGAATCGCGCGAGGTCTGGTTCGATGGCAAGACCTTAACGAACTGCGCCAACGATCTGCATGGCCCATGGCTCGGTCCGGACGGTTGGATCTATTGGTCCAAGAGCGCCTTTGCGGAACAGACGCATGAAGTCCTGCACCGAGGAAAATTCACCAGCACCGCTTCGCATCTGTATCGTCGCCATCCCAAGGGTGGTCCGATCGAACCGGTCATGACCGGAGGTATGGATAACTTGGTCGATGTCGCCTGGCATCCGAGTGGCGAACGATTCTTCTGCGCGACATTCCTTCATCATCCTGCCGATGGGATCCGCGATGGGATCGGTCATGCAATGTACGGTTCGGTCTTTGGAAAACCCCATCAAGTCCTGGACGGTCATCCCAAAACCGGACCGCTCATGGAGCCGCTTGTCGAAATGGGACCAGCAGCTCCGGCAGGACTGTTGTATTTGAACTCCCTACACGAGCGTATCGCCTCCCGAATGCCCACCCCAATCGGCAAACAGGTTTCGGGTTACCTCGCAACGGCGCAATTCAATCTGCACAAGGTTTCGCTCCACCCCCTCCACACCAGCGGCGATTCATCCGGCTACACATCCGCTTCGATCGATCTGGTCTCCTCGCCACGCATCGATTTTCATCCCGTCGATGTCCTGCTCGATCGCGACGGATCATTGATCATTGTCGACACCGGAGGTTGGTACGATCTGTGTTGCCCAAGTTCCGGGACCGATCAACGGGTTGCTCTCGGAGGCATCTATCGCCTGCGCAGCGCAACGACTGCTCGCCCCTCACCCACCGATCATTCGATCGATGACTTGGCTCAGATCCTCATCGATGACCCCGAAAATAAGGAGGTATGGCGTCAGATCGACGCATCGCTCCAATCCGATTCGGTCGACGTGCGATTGGCAGCACTCCATTTGATCTCGCTGTATCGCCATGAAGGTTCCCGCAATGCAGTGAGCAACTGCCAATACCGCTACGGATACGGAGACCACCGGGACCTTCGAACTGCCCGGCTCGCCACCGAATGTATCGGGCGATTGGGATTGAAAGTGGCGAGCGACGGCGACGGCGGCGACTATCTCGATCAACTGCAACTGTTAACACACCATCGATCCGATCGCTCGATCCAGCATGCCGTCGTCCTGGCCTTGATGGAAGGTGGAGAAATCGAACCGGTTCGAAAAAGGTTGCTACACCATCCTTCCGAAGCCGCAGCATGTGCTATTGTTTTGGATCAACGCAAGGCGCTGCGCGATGAGGATGCCCAAGCGATTTGTCATCTCGCGTCCAGCGATGATTCCATCCCCGCGAACGCCGCTCTTGAAATCCTGCAGCGCCATCCTGAATGGTCCGATCGCGGAGCCCCTTGGCTAGAGGAGCGTTTCATCAGCGGAAACGAATCCCAACTCCAAGCAATCGCACCTATCCTCGCTCGATGGAGCGAACAAACTTCGGTGCAGCGACTTGTTCAGAATTGGCTCAGCCGGGGGTCGAGTTGGAGCGATGGTCAGCAAGCTTGTTTGATGCAGATTTTGGCCGGATGCGCGGATCGGCCCTTGCCTGCGTCGTGGGGGAAGCCTTTGGCCGGATGGATCGAAGTCGTCGATAGCGATCATCCCTTGACGGAGTTCGTCCCCAAATTGCAACTCGGGGAGAACCGAGCGATCATCGCCACTGCCCTCGAACGCCAGATCGCGCGTCATGAGTCGGCGCAGCCGCGAACATGGCTCGTGTGGTCGCGCGGTATGCCCATGGGGGCCACCCTCGCAAGCCGTCAGGAAAAGCTCTTGGTCACCGAGTGTCTCGATGGTCCATCCGAGAATCGCGTCCTCGCGCTGGCTACACTGCAACGAATCCAGTTGACCGACCGCTCCGCAGCAAGCGAACTGATCCGAGGATTGGATCGATTGGGACCGTTGGAGATGCCGCAGGCGCTCGATGGACTGCTCCGGATGAATCAGCCGGAAGTCGATCGGGAACTGCTCGCGAAATTGGAATCGACCGATGGTGCCAAATCGCTGAATATCGACCGAACGATTTCCTTGCTGCGAAACCGCGAACCGAAGGTCATCCAATCGTGGCGAGAAACGCTGACGCGTCTGCAGCAACCGCCTGCCGATATCGCGGCCGCCGTCGATCGCTGGATGACGGAACTCCCAGCAGGAGATCCCAAGCAAGGCTACCATGTATTTCGATCGGACAAGGCGGCCTGCAGCGCCTGTCATCGGATCGGATATGTCGGCGGGAATGTAGGGCCGATCTTGAGCCAGATTGGTCGAACCCGTTCGCGGCGCGATTTGATCGAAGCCATCGCCTTTCCCAGCGCGCGACTGGAGCAAAGCTATCGCAGCACCAAGATTCAAACTCGCGAGGGTGAAATCCTGAACGGCTTGATCGTTGCGCAGTCTCCTCAGTCAATCACGTTGCAGATCGCCGCAGACCGACGCATCACGGTCCAGCGCGAGGAGGTCGAGGCGAGTGAACCGAGTTCGATATCGATTATGCCCGCAGGGCTCGATCAGCAGTTGACCCGCCAGGAGTTGGCGGACTTGATCGCTTTTTTGGAGAATGCCAAATGACCTCTTCTGACGAAATGCCCCTTCGCAAAATCGATCACGTTCGATTCTTTGTCGGCAACGCGCGGCAATCGGCCTATTTTTATCGCAACGCATATGGGTTCGACGTCGTCGCATACGCGGGGCTCGAAACCAAGGTCAAGCATGAGGCGGGCTATGTCGTTCGCCAAGGTGGCATCACCTTCGTCTTGGTGTCGCCGCTTCGAGCCAACCATCCCGATGCTTCGCGACTGATCCTGCATGGAGATGGAGTGTCCGATATCGCTTTGCAAGTCGACGATGTTCGAAGGGCTTATCATCTCGCTGTTGAACGGGGAGCGATCGGAGTTATTGGGCCGACAGAACTCAAGGACGATTTCGGCGTTTATGAATACGCGACGATTCGCGCGTATGGCGACACCACCCACACCTTTGTCAATCGCGATCAGTATCATGGGGCCTTCGCACCCGGATTCGATCCGATCGATCCATCGCGATATAGCCCAGCAACCTATCATCCGACCGGTTTATTAGCGATCGATCATATCGTGGGTAACGTTGAGCTGGGAAAGATGAACGAATGGGTCGAATTCTATCGTCGAGTCCTCGGCTTCGAGCAACTGGTCTCTTTCGATGATCGCGATATATCGACCGAGTATTCGGCACTCATGTCGAAGGTGGTCCAAGGGGGTCGAGGTCGAATCAAGTTTCCGATCAATGAGCCAGCGCATGGCAAGCGTCGCAGCCAGATCGAAGAGTACATCGATTTCTATGGCGGCGCGGGGGTACAACATATCGCGATGGCGACCAACGACATCATCAAAACGGTGTCCGCACTTCGGGCTAACGACGTCTCCTTTTTGCGCGTCCCACGAACCTACTATGACGACCTGAAGGATCGTGTAGGCAATATCAAGGAGGATATCCATGAATTAGCCGAACTCGGGATCTTGGTCGACCGAGACGACGAAGGGTACATGCTGCAGATTTTCACTAAGCCGGTCCAGGATCGACCGACGCTGTTTTTCGAGATCATTCAGCGCGAAGGAGCGAAGAGCTTCGGAAAAGGGAATTTCAAAGCCTTGTTCGAAGCTATCGAACGCGAGCAGTCCCTTCGCGGAACTCTCTAAAGGGGGTGCCGTCATGCTAACCATCCGCAGCATCCGAGACTTTTACGCATTCGAGCAACATGTCGCTACATGCCGTGCACAGCGCGGTTTGCCGATGGTCGATGCATGGTATCAAATCCCTGTCTTCTATTTTTCGAATCCAGCCTCGGTGATTGGGCATGGGGATCCGGTTTGCGCTCCGATCGGTTCTAAGGAACTCGACTTTGAATTGGAAATCGCCGCGATCATTGGCAAGGAGGTAAGCAACTTGCCCGAGGATGATTCGGCCATGGATTGCGTCGAAGGCTTCACCATCTACAACGATTTCTCAGCCCGCGATTTGCAACGCAAAGAGATGTCCGTCGGACTGGGCCCGAGCAAGGGGAAGGATTTCGCCAATTCCTTCGGACCGCGTGTCGCGGCTTGGGAGGAACTCAAGGATCGATATCGCGATGGGAAACTCGATTTGGAGATGAC
>JAGWWZ010000110.1 GCA_018970165.1 Planctomycetota bacterium
GCGTCGGATGCGTCGTGGGAAAGCGATCTTGCGCGATGCGTGGCTATCTCCGTTGACGCTCGACGAGCAAGGCAAACCAGGCCCGCAGAAGAGCGACACTGGGGTGAGGGCGAGCGATAAGGGGTTCCTGTCGATGTCGCTGAAGGATTACTTGGCGTTGTTGGTCTGGACGGGTAGCAATCGTCCGAGTCTAGGCAAGCCGAAGTGGACACCGGAGGTGGAATCGATTCTGAAGCGTTTGGGGATCGATGGATCGCTATGGATTGACTTGGTATGGAGGTTCAAGAAGTACTACCAGGGTGCGGCAGCGGGAACGCCTGACACGATGGCTCGTCACGCGGCGGAGCATCAGCATCGCTGGCGCCGCGGACAACGTGCGGTCCGGCATATCTTTGCGGCGAGTTGAGGCTTTTGCTCGAAATGTCGCCGACTTCAATTCGGAGCGAAAAACTCCTATCTCGAGTGCTCTCTTGCTTCTTTGTAGGTTTCCTGATTGCCGATGCCCCGAAAAAAGGTTTTTGCCAACTATCGATGCCCTCATTTGCCGTCTTTGCTGACGCAATTGGAAATCCTTGGTGCTGGATCGGGAAAAATCGCCTTCAGGGATAGTGGGGGATGTTTCCAAGCGTCTGCACCGAAAGAGAGCAGCGATTGAAAGCTTGGGTTTTTGGTTATTTTCGGATTGCTGGGGTACTGATTTGCTTGCAAATCGCATAATCGGTGGGTGGCACGTAATTAGGTTCTCACCATTCAACAGCTCGAAGAGATGGTCAACCAATAACCTGGACTTTTCTGTCGAGAAAACGATTGAGTTTCGATGGAGAACGAGGTACTCTCCTGCGATCTATTCATCCTTTATCCAAAGACCATTCGCCGCGGATTTTCTATGTCTGACAACCCTATCAATCCCTATGCAGCCTACACCGCGCACGAGCCGCTCGATATTCCGCAAACGGATGGAATTTTCCAACAGGGGAAATGGCTGATTGTGCACAAGCAGGCGGTGCTTCCAAACCGATGCGTCAAGAGCAATGAGCCGACCAGCGATCGCCTACGACGCAAGTTGATGTGGCATCCTCCGTTGATCTATCTTCTCATATTTCTCCATATCTTCATTTATGTGATCGTAGCTTTGATTGTTCGCAAAACAGCCGCTTTTGAAATTCCTCTTGCCAAGCGATACAAGACAGCCCGAATCAAGTGGGCCGTCACCGCCTGGTCAATCTTTCTAGTCAGTCTCGGGCTTTTCATCCTGGGGCTTGCGACGGCAGACCGTGGAGGGGCCCTCTCAGTAATCAGTTTGGTGCAATTTCCGTTCGGGATTTTGATTCCAGCACTGATCGGCATTTATGGATGTCGCGTGGTCTACGCAAAGAAGATCGATGACCAGTATGCTTGGATCGGTGGCACCTGCGACGAGTTTCGAAAATCGTTTCCAGAATGGAAAAGCATATAGGTGGGTGGCACAATTTGTCCTTGGTGTCCTTGGGATTAAGAAACGCGATCCATCCACCAGCCTAGACACAGACCCTTGTCGGCTGTGTCGGTTGCGTCAACGGATGACCGATTTACTGATCGGCGATCTCCACGCCATGTGCGTGGATCGCGGTGATCTTTTTCCCATTGGAGAGAACATCACCTACCCGTACCACACGATTTCCTAGTAGGGCCGATGCGCCTTGCGGAGTCTGGAAAACAGCGCGAACCTGCATGATATCAGAAGTTCGCTCCACCTGTTCCGCACCGGCAGATGACGATTGCTCTGCCGCGAGCCCTTCGGCATTTTGAATCTGCTCTAACTGCTTAAGGGTTTTGTAGGGTTGCAGGAGTGCGATCTCTTCAAGTTCGAACTCCGGCCAAACCGCTGGTTTCCGCGTCGATACCAAGGTGTTTTTTTTGTTCGAGGCAACCGGTTCAGAGTCAGGTTCCTTGGAGGAATCGCCGATCAAGATAAATCCCAAGGCTCCCGCGAGAACGGGAATGAGAATCAGCTTGAGTTTTGGCAATGTACCTAACATCGATTATCTCCCGCATGGAATGCGATTGCCTTGGGCCGAACACTAGGTGCGATCGACCGAAACCAGAGCACTCTCTCCCCATTGAGGTTCGAAAAGAATTCCAACTTCCAATTCGATGCGACTACTGGAATTCGATTCCGTTGGCGCAACCCAATGAACTTTCCTAAGTTGTATCAAGAACGGAAATTCATCCAGTTGGCGAGCAAATGCGAAGAGCCCTGTGTAGGATCCTTCCATGCTCAATTGAAAGGATCGGACTTGACATTTTAACTCGGTTGTATTGATCACTTGGCTTCCGACTGGGCGAAAGTCGAGCAGCTTGCAATCGCATGCGGTGAGAATTCGCTCCAACTCCTTCAGGATATCCGAGTCGATTAGGCGACTGGGTACTCGGTCTCGAAGGGCCCGAAAGGATGCTGAGGTGACCTCGCGGCTTTGCATGGCCTCGGCCAACTGTTCTTCGATTTTGGTCGCTTGGAGCAGAGTCTGTTGATCCTGCTCAATGTCTTGCTCCATCTCAACACGCCATGCCTGGATCGAAGTGTGGAATCGCCACCCTGCATACCCTAGGGCAATCAGCACAAGTAGCCCCGATACATGCACCAGCCATCGAAGTCGTCGCAACAACGGATAAGAGAGTTGCCATTTACTCAACATAAACGCACTCCAACTCGAACTCATCCACAGGTTGTTCCGCCACTACGGAATCCCTGGTGGACTTCAGCATAACCTTTTGAAACACTCCGAAGTTCTCTAACCTTTGAATGACTTCGGCCACCGAGGGATTGGACTCCGTGTATCCTCGGGCAAGTATTTGGGTCGAGAAGAGATCGCTAGTAGGTCCTTTTGTGGACGCACTCTTGCTTGAGGGATCGGTCAATCTAGCGTCGCTTTGGATGGTCACGGCAAAGTCCTGCAACGCGATGAGCGAACCCTTCGACTGAAATGTCTTTCCGAAAATCCCGAGCAAAGCTGGTATTCGATTGGTAGGCAAAACGATCTGAATACGTTGGCTACGTCTTTTGAGATCCGCTGTGATAGACCGGAGTTGCCGCGTCTTGGTTTCTTTCATCCGCAATGGTCCGACTTCGGCGTGGATCTGCTCGGATTTTTCATGCAACTGGTGAGCTTTCCACCCCAGCGGTGCACAGACTGCGATCAACGTCAGCACCCACAACGCAATGATCAAGCACCAGTTCTTGGTGGACCGAATCAAACGGCTGCGAGCGATCAATTCCGGAGGGAGCAAATTGACGTGCATTACGAGGGCTCCCAAGCAAGTGCGGACAGGCCCGCAGCGACAGCATAAAGACTGATCGGTGAGGCCAAGCAAACGCCATTTCCGAGCGGAATGCTCCAGTTCTCGGCCGGCAACTCCAACAATTGCTCAAATTGTTGGGAAACGTTCGGCAGTACCGAGCCGCTACCGCAGAGTATGATCCCGGTCGGTTCGTTGCCGAATGGCTCTGATCGAATGTATTCGAGCGTACGATAAATTTCAGAAGCCAACGACTGTACGAAACGGAGTTGATACTCGTAGACGATCTCTCTCAACTCTGCGGATTGCTGGCTTGCCTCCGTAGCATTCCGAGAAGCTTTGATAATGACACAGTTGACATCGGCTGGACGGATCGAAAATTCATTTCCGAGCGGCAACAGAACGTTGTCGAAACCATGCTCGTTCAAAACACGCGTGATGATCGGCTGTCCATTCTGAACCTGAGTCAGCGTTGTGCACGCATTGCCGATATGAACGACGAGACACGATTGATCCGAACCCGACAAAAACATTTGAGCCGATCTTGCTAGGACACACGGCAAGGCGTCGAGCACTTCGGGCGTGTAGCCTGCTTCGGTCACCCTCTCCCCAAGCCACATGGAAAATTCCTGTGTGACCGAGACGACCGCCGCGCTCTGTTTGCGAGTTTGCGACTTGCGATTGGTGCCCAACTCCCAAGCCTTGACCAAACTAAATTGAAGATCCTGGCCAAGTTCTTTCTCTAGTTCGCTCTGAACGGCTAAGTCGATCCCAGAGGATTCCTTGACATCGACTTCCACTTCGCGGTAGTCGATCGTTCCGTCGCCGAGTGTGAGTGCGGTAGCGGATTGGCTGAAGAGCGCTCTCGCTCGCTTGGCTTGATCGATCATGCTCGCGATCGACTCCCTCGCGTCTCGTTCTGAACCGCCATCGACGCCGACGCTTGCTGACTGACTGATGTCAGCTTCCGTCGCCGTCCAGGCCGACTCCAGCGTATACCTACTGCCCGATTTGTCGATTTGTGCCAGGTGGATTGCGTTTCGGCTAATATCCATCCCCACCCAACCTCGGCGTGGGTTTTTGAGCAGTCCGGTCAGTGTGCGAAAGGGTGCGGAAATCATATTGCGAAAACTTAGTTCTCAATCCGCAAACAGACCCAATCCAATGGGGTCAAAGCGATGATGGGTGCTATGAAGCGGTCGTTATGTCCAGCATAGGCAGCACAATTGACATTACGACGGTTCCAACGACGCCCCCCAGGGTGATGATCATCGCCGGTTCGAGCAACTTGACGAACCAACGGAGTTTCTGTTCCCCTTCGTTTTCGAAGTATTCACCGATCGTCTGGAGCACAAAGGCGATCTTCGCGGATCGTTCGGCCGTCTCGAGCATGTGACCGGCCCCAACTGGAAAAAAGGAAACCGCAGCGACGGTTGGACCGATCCCTCTACCTTCGAGAATCTCTTGCTCCATTTTCTGGAACATATTCCGATAGTAAATATTCCGGGTCGCTCGTTGAGTTAAGCGGACTGTCTCGAGAATAGGCACCCCATTTTCGATCATGGTTCCCATCAATCGGAAGATTCGACCGGCCATCAAGGGACGAGTTGCCCGACGAAGACCGACCGCATTTAGTACCAAGTAATCGACCATGTATCGCCACTGAGGCAAACGGCGCGCGTATGCGATTATCCCGATGAACGCCCCGATAATGGCCAGGATCAGCATCCAATGACTCTGCAGTGTTGTGCCGATCGTCAGCAGGAACGATGTTAAGGGGGGGACGGGGCGTTCCATATCCTGAAACACCTTCGCAAACTGGGGCAACACGAAGAAGAACATCGATGACACGACCGAAGCGGTGATAAACATCAAAACCGCAGGATACGTCAGCATCGACATCACATTGCTTTTGAGTTGCTGATCTTTCAGAAGTAGTGCAGTCATGCGCTCGATGACTTCCACCAGTTTTCCGGAATTTTCCCCGGCATCGATGACTGCGACCATGGATACATCGAAGACTCGAGGATGCTTGGCCATTGCCTCCGAGAGAGACATTCCTTCTTCGACATCGCGATGAATGGTTTGCAGAACATCGCGAAGAGTAGGATGGCTGCACTGGCTGGCGACCACCTGAAACGCGCCAGCCAAATCGTCTCCCGATTGCAGCATGATCGACAACTGAGAGAGCGATACCACAAGATCGCTGTGCTTCACTCGCTTTTTCAGCAGCGAACCCAAGACCGTCCAGGCGTCTCGTTGGGAATCGGACTCTCGAACGATGGGCTTCTTCGCCACCTCGATCGTCGGCTTACTCGGGTTGGTTGCAAAAGGCGCAATATTCGATACGGTCAAGCCCGCGAGGCGTAGTGCGCTGCGGGCCGACATCGCCGATGCCCCTTCGATGGTCCCTTGGACCATAGTTCCTTGTTTGTTTTTCGCTTGATACTGGAATTTCATTTTCGGTGAAGCCCCGTCCGTTACTCGTCGCAGTAAGCGACTTCAAGGACTTCTTCAATCGTTGTCCGTCCGGCCTCTGCTAAGTAAATTCCTTCGTCCATCAGCAGACTACGACCTTGCTTCCGATGGTAGGATCTCAGTTCGTCCGAAGTGCTGTTTCGAATGATCATTTCGCGGACGCTTCGATCGAGAGTGAATACTTCATAGATACCGGTTCGCCCCCGATATCCTGTATCGAAGCATTCGCGGCAACCTTGCCCGCGATGGAATTGCTTGCGTCGATCCCCGGAGTATCGAATGGCATCGAGTTGCCCAGCTTCCGGATAATATGCGATATCGCAAGCGGGACAGATCGTCCGGACCAAGCGTTGTGCAATGACACCGAGGAGAGCTGCCGCGATCTTGAAGGGCTCGACCCCCATGTCTCTCAATCGGGTAACCGCTCCGAAGCTGTCGTTGGTGTGTAGAGTGCTGAGTACGAGGTGGCCTGTCAATGCGGCTTGAATCGCGATCGATGCGGTTTCCGCATCTCGGATTTCACCCACCATGATGACGTCCGGGTCCTGACGCAAAATCGACCGGATCGCATCGTTGAATTGCATCGACTTGGTGTTGCTGACCTGGACTTGGTTGATCTGATCGAGTTGATATTCGACCGGATCTTCGACGGTAACGATATTGCGTTGCACCGATTTGATCAGTTCAACGGCCGAGTAGAGAGTAGTTGTTTTTCCGCTTCCTGTGGGCCCGGTGGTCAACAGTAGGCCGTACGGCCGCTTCAAAAGTTCTTTGATTGTTGTGAGAGCCTCGTCCCGCATCCCGAGCTTGTCGAGATAAAACGTCACGTTCTTTTTGTCGAGCACACGCATCACCACTTTCTCACCCAAGATCGTGGGCAAGGTGGAGATACGCAAATCGATCTCGCGACCATCGACTCGCAAGTGAATGCGTCCGTCTTGCGGCATCCGTCTTTCGGATATGTCGAGTTTGGCGAGCACCTTCATACGTGATACCATCGCTGCATGGTATTCGCGTTTGGGGTGCAGGATTTCTCGCAGATATCCATCGACGCGGAATCGCACGACCGACGCGTTCTGCGAAGGTTCAAAGTGAATGTCGCTCGCTTTCTGGCGAATCGCTTGAACGATGATGTAATTCACAAGATTGACAACCGGACTGCCGTCCGTCAGTGAAACCACATCGTTCAGGGATACGTCGATCGCTTCGGTGTCAATCGATACGGAGTCTTCATCCAAATCGGCGGTAACTTCGTCGACTGCGAAGTTTTCCTCGTAGCAGTTCTTGAGCATCCGTTCGATCGACCCTCGCATCGCTAATACAGGTCGAATATTGAGTCCCGTGACTCGGCTCAGTTCGTCGATATGCCGGAGATTCTTCGGTTCCTTCATCGCGACGGTCAGCGTGTCTCTTACCAGAAAGAGCCCCAGAGCGCATAAGCTCTCTGCTTTTCCTCGGGGTATTCGCTTCACCGCAATCGGATCGACTAAACCGTTTCGCAAACGAACGGCGGGCACGCCTATTTGTTGGCCTAGAAACAATAGGAGCGAGTCTTCATCGACTATCCCCATCTCGAGAAGTGTCTCGCCAAGTTGATTTCGGTTCTTGGCATGGGTGCGAAGCGCTGACTCGAGGTCGTCGCTACTGATGACACCCGCTCCGACGAGCGATTCCCCAAGTTTTATTGAAGTACTCGGAGGAGTTTTGGTAACGCGAATCGGATGCAAAGCGACGCGTTGGTTTTTTCCAGAGGCCGTCTGAGGACTCCAGGGTGATGACGACGACAGTTCGGTACCGCTGCGAGTTTCAACACTCATTTCGAGAAACTCCCAAGAGCGTGAACGTAGTCGGTAAATATTTGGAAATCCCGGTTCATTCCATTGATTCGAAGGATGTCTTGGCACAGTGGATTGGGACGGGCGAGGACCACCATGCCTCCGACTGCATCACAACGGTCCTTCAGATCCAACAGCGATTCCAGACCTGCGCTATCCAGGAGGGGAATGTTTCTCATGTCGAGAACGATGCGCGGCTGTCGAGTCGCCAAAAGCTGTTGCCAGCAAGCGCGGAACGCCGAATCGGTATCTTTCGTCAATGGAACATCGCATTCCAGCGTGTCGATCATCCCTGTCCGTTTCGACGCGATCATTTATTGTCTCCCATTCCGTTAGCCAGTGGGGAGTTCGAGCGTGAAGCAGGAACCGACGTTGATCTCGGATCGGATGGTCAGTCGACCACCATGCAATCTCGCGACCTCTTGCGCAAAGGCCAAACCAAGACCGTTACCGCTCAGGTTTTGCACCCGTTCGTCACTGCTGCGGTAGAACTTGCTTCCCAGTCGCTCGAGATCTTCCTTGGAGATTCCAAAGCCAGTGTCTTCCACATGGATGTAGATTTGCGACGGATCATATTCGACTCGAACCTTGACGGTTCCACCGTTGGGCGTGTATTTGATCGCATTGCCGATCAAGTTGCTGACCGCACCCGCTAGTTTATCTTTATCGCCGCGGATTCGAGGAATCTTAGGAGGAACAAGAAGTTCGAGACTCTGTCCCTTGTCCACGGACAGTGGACGCTGCTGTTCGACCAATTCCGTCAACAGCCGATCCAAGTAGATCTCGTGGGTCTGAACCGTGATCGCACCTGCCTCCATTTGGCTGACATTCAAAAGTTCATCGACAAAGCGAGCTAGGCGAGTCGCTTCGTTGTTGATGATGTTGAAGAAGTCCAGTTGTTGGTCGACCTGAATGTCTGTGGCGGTGGCCAGTGTCTCAGCATAAGCGCGGATGTTCGCGAGTGGAGTTCTCAACTCATGCGTCGCAGTCGCTACGAACTGTTCACGAGCCTGTTCCGCAAGCTGAGACTGGGTGACATCTCGCAACGACCAAACCGTCGCACCCTGACCGAGAGTCTCTTGGCTGGCACGTTTCATGCTCACACGCCAAACTCCCTCCTCGATGCGATCGCTCAACCGCAGCTCGCAGACTTGGTTCGCAGGCCCATGCAACATTTGCTCGAGAGCATCGAGGGCCTTGGGGTACTGGACGATCGGCTTGATCGATTCCAGCAAGGATTGGCCTACCAACGCGTTGCTATCGGTGTTTCCCACCAAATTATGGAATGCACTGTTGCACTCAATAATGATTCCGCGTTCATCGCATAGAACAACACCATCCGGGAGCTGTTGAAAAATTGCTTCCAGTCGCTTCACTTGCTGGGCATTGATCGTTTCCGAGAGTCTCCGTTCGACTCCATTCCATACTTCTTGCTGTTGCGCTCTGGATACGAGTTGGTTCCACCCGTTTGCGAGTGGAGTTGATTCCGGAATCTGTCGAAGCGTTTCTATGCTCAAATCGGGAGCCGAAAACGAGACGAGTTGACGTTCGACTTGGCTTACCGAGTCGACCGACCTTTTGATGAAGAATGATCCGGCAAGGAATAGGGCGATGGGGACTAACAGTGCCAGGAACATCAAGTCCACGCGAGCCGTGGGATCGCCCAGCATCGCGATAATACCCACAAAGGACAGCAACCCAATCGTTGCGAACAGCAAATGCTGGCCGCAGAGACGATAGGCCAAAGATAGAGCATTTTTCGCTTTGGACATCGCCAGACTTTCACTCGGCTGTGGAAGCATCGAGTGGTTGTTTATCGGTCGCTGCTGATGAATTGAGCAAGCGGCTCGCTAATGCAACCAATTCCCGCATGCTGAATGGTTTGAAAATGATCTCGGCTACACCGTATTTAGTTCGCATCTCTTGCTCATCCACTTCGAGACCGCGTGCAGAGCAAATTGCGACTGGCAAGTCAGAGTTTCCGAGTTCGAAACGGAGATAACGGCAAAGATCGACCCCGTTCATTCCCGGCATCTCTATATCCGTGAACATCAGATCATAGCTTTCGCCTGCGAGCAGTTTTGCAGCTGCATCGCCCGTGCGTGCCAGTGTGACATGGAAGCCACTCCGCTCCAGGTTGAAGCGGAGTACGTCGCCGAGGACTTTGTTGTCTTCGGCGACTAAGATTCTTCCATTCACACTCTCAGCCATGATAAAACGCAGTGGGGTTGAGATACGTACCGAGATGAAACCGAAATTACCAGTTAGAGAAATTACCGGTATTCACCCAGAAATTCCCTGTGGCTGGATCGTAAACCCAAGCTTCGGTTCCACCCGAGGCGGTTCCTTGCTTGATCGTGTCTGTATTATTGGCGTAGGGGGATTTGGGGAACGGTCCCTTGATGTAGTTGGCGAGTGCGGCTGGAAGAGTTGCGGAACTAGCCGGATACGTGCCGTTTTCCGCGTTGTACAACTCAATTGCGTTGCGAACGATGCTCAAGGAAGCCTTCGTCGCAGACTCTTTTGCTTTCGTGCTGGTATCGAACATCTTGGGGGCAGCTACTGCAGCCAGGATCCCGATGATCAACACAACCACCACCAATTCAACCAAGCTAAATGCGCGTCGCGCTTTCGAAACACTGGATCGCAAAGCAATCATCTTATCAAACTCCCGAAAACAAAACTCTCTTGCCGATTCGTGGGGCTGCCTAGCCCGAACTCAACCTGCGAATGCAGCGCCAAAAACGTAGGTTGGGAAGTTGTGACAAGCAAATCGCATTGGGAAAGATTCTCTGATGCCGTCGATAATTCACATGCTAAATAGAAATGATGCTTTGGCCGCCGCGACTTCCGCGAGGGCAGGTATCGGGGAGAGTTCCAATGGCTCCAAATGCCAGTACATCCATGGATTTTGCAGAGAAATTTGCATCTAAGCTCGCCCACGCCCTCGAGTGTTCCATCGCAATTGCTGCACAATCCAATCGGTCGGTCGGATCCAGGATAGAAATCCTTGGGATGGTCGGTACGCACACTCAATCCGTGCAATCACTACAAGCGGACCTACAAAGCTATGAATTTCACCCGGACAATTTGAAGAGTGAAATATCCCGAATTGCAATCGGTCCGAACCGTCGAATACTCACAATCGATGCATCCGAACGGTGCGATCGAAGTATGTGGATGCTCGTTCCGGAACCTCATGCGCCTGTGACATTGATCGATGCGCTCATATCCGCAACGCGCTCGCAAGTGGAATCGGAATGCGCGAAGCTGAGAAATAATTCCTCGCTCGCCGAGGATCCCGCAGAGGAGTACACCGAATCCTTCATTGAGCAGATCACGCAAGACTTTGAGGAACTGACATGGCTTCGGCAATCGCACCGCTTCGCTGATCTTTATTCCGTCAATGCCTCATCGATTGAAGTGGCGCAAGCCTGTGTTGCATCCTTGGCCCCGGTAATTCATGCCGAGAGTTTGTTATTTTTGGAACTATTCGGACTGCATCTACAGCATTCGATGGACCCGGCTCGTCTTCATGTGCTGGCAGGACCACCCATACCCTGTACCGCATGGAACCTCGAGCAACTGACTCAGCAGTTGACCGATGATGGGCGAAAAACACCCATTCTCTTGGACTGCTTGCGCGATGAAAAGTACCTCGAGCGATTTCCGTTTATCCGCAATTGCATGATTACCGTTGTTGGCAAGGGTGATCGCGTCTACGGATGGTTAATTGCAATCAACAAGGTGGAGATCGATGCAAATTGCGTTGCCTCCTGCGATTTGGCTGGCAACCCCACGGGAGCAAGATTCAGCACCTTCGAAGCCGGATTGCTAACGACCGCTGCAAATATCTTGGCGTCTCAAGCCAGCAACTCCGAGTTGTTTGCTGCCCAGGAGGAACTCACCAAGGGACTGGTCTTGGCCATCATCAACGCAATCGATGCCAAGGACTGCTACACCGCTGGACATAGCGAGCGAGTGGCGTCGTTTGCGAAATGTTTGGCGACTCGCATGGGATTCACGAAGAAGGAATGTGATCAAATGCATATGGCCGGTCTGCTGCACGATGTCGGCAAGATCGGAATTCCGGACGCAATTCTGAAGAAGCCTGGCAAGCTCACCCATGAAGAGTTCGACGCGATCAAGGCTCACCCAGTCATTGGGTACTCCATCCTCAAGCATCTCAATAACATCGAATACGTACTTCCAGGCGTACTATTTCATCACGAGGCATATAACGGTTCAGGATATCCTCATGGTCTAAGTGGGCAAGATATTCCTCGAATGGCTCGTATCTTGGCCGTTTGTGATGCATTCGATGCGATGACCAGCACGCGACCTTACCGGAATGCCCTGCCGATCGACGAGGCAACCCGCATACTCAGCACCGATTGCGGCAGGATGTGGGACACGGAAATCGTCGAGATTGCACTCGGATGTATAAGTGATGGCTTGATTGTACCAGGTCGGGTTGCAACGTCCGACGATGAGATGAGAAACTTGGTCTCCGAGAGGTTGGAAGCTCCGAATCTCAGTTCACGCACCAACAGTCACGGCTTGGCTTGCTTGACCGGAATCATTTGATCATGCAATTTCCAAAACGATTCCATCGCTGCGAGCATGGCCGACCTCAAGGGTACACCCTGTTGGAGATGGTCATCGTGATGTTGACGCTAGGGATTGTGGCGTCCGTCGCTATCCCGAGATACACTGCCAGCCTCAATCGCTATCGTACCCAAGTTGCCGTTCAGAGATTGGCTCAGGATATTGAGCTCTGCAGAAGACATGCCCGTTTTACGTCGCAGAATGTCACACTCACTGTTTCGTTTGCGAAGAGCTTTTATCGAATCTCATCGGTGGACTCCCCTCTTCGACCGGGAAACCCGTATGAAGTGGTCGTCGGAGACGGTGCGAGCGTCGGAGCGATTTGTCCAGTCGTCAATGGAATCGTCAGCAGCGGATCAAGAACCCTCTCGCCTGATTTGAACATCGTTTTCGATCGCTATGGCAACCCGAATCAAAGCGCGGAAATAGGGATTCGATGCGGCACAGCGACAGGGATCGTGCGTCTGTCCGCGGAGGGAGTGGTCACCCGATCATGATCCGTTCAAAGCATTTGCGACGGCGAAATCGTTGTTCTCGCCGCAAGGGGGTAACCTCCCTCGATCTTCTCATATCGCTACCCAGTACCGCGATCATTATTGCCGGCCTAGGAACATGCGTCACTTTGATGCTGCGAGCTAACCAGCAGGACGAGCAGTTCTACAAGAACATTCAGCAGATATCCGACGCCTCTTTGCAGATGGCGATGGAAATTGAGTTGGCAAACGGCATTGCTACTACCTCCCCGACCGCGATCGAGTTTTGCGTTCCCGATCGCAACGGCGATTCGTTGCCCGAGCAGATCCGCTATGAGTGGAAAACCAGTAGCAACCTTAGGCAGCGAGATCTATATCGTCGAGTGAATCAAGGGCCCGAAGCTCCGGTCATCTCCAACTTAACGGGTTTCGAGTTGCAATATGGCTATGCAACGGCATCCACGATCCCCAATCGTTTCCGCTCGGAAAGTGTGCTACTCAAGAAAGTCGATTCCGTTCCGTCCGTAAGCTATTCCGAACGATTACTGACATTCACGAATCATGTGTGCATCATCTTCCGTCCCGATCAAAGCACCACCTTTACAACCTGGGATCTTGGCTCGCTCGAATTCATGCTGAAGACCGATAATCCGAGCGCCGCAGGAAGCTTACAAATAAGGGTCGTTGCGACCGCAAGTGAGCTCCCAAATCCCTCTACCGTATACGCCGACATTCAATTACTCAACCAAGACTTAAGTTCGAAGTATCAATACGTCGAGTTCCCGTTGGCGCCCGTTGATCAGATCCCTACCCGCTCCACTTTAGCAGTGATCCTGTCGACCAGTGCCGCGAATCCACCGATTCGCGTGCAGTGTCTATCCCATGCGAGCAATCTGCCTGCGGATCTGCGAATGCTTCAAACCACTAACAGCGGTGGTTCGTGGACCACCACGACAAATACATCTCCCCGATTTCTCGCTATGGGATTCACGTCATCAAGCAGTAGCTCTGCGAGCACAAGAAGAAATCTTACGAACGTGGACATATTCATGACCGGGCTGCCCGGTATGAATCCCACCATGATGGCCAGTGCAAAGCTATTAGCGCAACCGGAGGTGCCATGATGCTTCGCGAGCAGGCGGATCGTTGGTATCGGAAACATATGCCGCGAGGATTCTCTCAAATCGAGGTCGTCGCTTCCACCGCTATGCTCGGGATTGTCATGACGGCGACCATGACTTCGATCGCTGCTTCGCGCACGCGAGCTTCCTCGGAAATGACTCGCTTGCAGGGGACTTCTCTCGCAAACGAATTGCTCACGGAGATCCTCGCGCTTCCAGCAGCAGACCCAGAGAAAGGTGCCTCCACAACCTTGGGTCGCGAAACAGGCGAATCCAGTGGAACTAGCCGATCCGGTTGGGATGACGTCGACGACTATCACCAGCTTTCTGAATCCCCACCGTGCAATCGATCGGGCGTCATCATCAACGGTTACGACGGTTGGTCCAGAAGCACAACGGTCGAACAACTACGGAGCAATAACTGGACGACGACCAGTACGACCTATGATCGGGTGTACCGAGTCACGGTGGTGGTCTCTCGCAGAGGCAGGACGATAGCAACTTCGGTCGGTTACAAGAACGGCGATCCATTGACCAGTAGCCCATTTCAAGGCCCCTAACGCTTCGAATGCTTGCCATGTTCACCTATCGAAACATATGTCGCCCTGTTCCGTCGCGACGACCGAGACGACTCGGCAGCCTCTATCCGGTGGTCATGGGAGTGACCGCGCTGATTGCATGTCTAGCCGTTGCTGGGTTAGAAACATCGCGGGTGGCAGGTAGAGTGAATCAGCAGATACGGGATCAGGTCGAAGCGCGGCGGATGGCGCAGGCAGGACTCGAATACTGGCAACGCCAATACAACGCCCAGGTGTTAACCAATCCCACGGCGACTCTCAATGTCAGAATCGATTCCCGATCTGGATTCACCGTCTCCGCAACGATGTCTCCGTTAGGAGTCAGCCCCAATGGAGCGGCACAAGTCACCTCCGTAGGAACCTTCGGCAGCGCGATTCAGCGATTGACCGCTCGGTACGAAGCGCGACCAACCCTCTACGAAGGTTTTCGAAGCGCTCTGTATTCCAACGACGCATCGATCAACCATACCTCATCGACGGTCAATGCCAATCACTGGTCGATCGCCAGGCAAGACACGTCTGCCTCTTCGTCCAGTATTTTCATGGATGCGATGACAGGGAATGCATTCACCGGAACCATGTCGAATTTTCAGCAGCGGCGAGTTGCATCGATCCCGTGGAACTTACAAGTCCCGAGTTTTGACCCGAACAATACGACTTCCTATCCCGGAGTCGCCTACAGGAACGCCTCTGGTGCAGTGACGATCAACCCTCCGTTCGGAGGAGAGGAACTCATTGTCAATCGGAGTTTCGCAAACGAGCTATCCCCCTGGTACAGCAATTCCAACGCGATACTGACTCACGATACAACCAGAGGTTACAACTCGGGGTACTCCGGTCGATTGACCGGACGTACCTCCGGAAACAACTCTATTGTTCTTGAAATCTCGCGGCATCTGGTCCGATGGAATCGATACGTCATGAGTGGCTGGGTAAGACCGGAAAACCAAGCCGCCTCGTTTCAATGGCAAATTACCTTCTTCTTCAACAACCCCTCCGCAACCCAGACCTACGTTAGTCCCTCCGTGAACATCAATGCTAATGCATGGGGCCAAGTCTCTTGGACTTGGGATTTTCCAGATCTTCCCGATGCCCTCAATCGACAACCGACCAAAGTCGAATTAGGGGTAATCAGCAACAATAATTGCAACTTCAACTTCGACATCATATCGATGACCAACAATTCACAGAATACTAGCGCGGTTCATATTCAAAACACCTTGCTCAGCGACGCATTCAATCCGTTCTCCGTGAACAACTCGGTCCGATCATCGGTGGGGATCTACATCGTCGATTGTCGTGGCCGGGATGTATTCATCGAGAACTCTCGCATCCGATCCACTCTGGTGTTCCGTAACTGTCCTCGCGTCGTCCTCTCGCGCGGTATCGTCTGGGAAACACTCAGCAGAAACTACCCGGCAATCATTGCCGAGGCACCTATCGTCGACAACACCACGCTGGATACATGGGGAATGAACCTGCTGAGAGAGAGCGACGTACGATTCAACTTCAATCCGACCCATACTCCCTTCGCCGGAGCATCGGACTCCGACCACCTCGATACGTTCCCCTGCCGAATCGATGGCGCAATCCTGTCGACGCAGACGATCAACCTTGGGAATAGTAACTCAACTATGGGGAGAATCCGAACACTGACTGGACCTATTCTTGCCAGGAATACAATCAGTGTTCAAAACACTACCAAGGACATCAACTTTGATTCCAACATGATCCTGAATCCCCCGCCGGGATTTTATCCTGCATTTACTCCGATGCGATTGATCCCCAGTTCCATCGATGAGGTATCTAGCACCACGCCAGCAGTTGCAAGAACGCCATAACGTGGCAAGAAAACTGCAGTTCATGCCAACGCGGCTCATGGGTTTCGAATAGGCTACTCGGGCAGATTGCGTTATTGGCCTGACCGCCCGTTTCCTTGCACAGGAAAACTCTGTGCTGGAAGCAGTGGAAGATCGGTCAGCATCGGCTCGGAGATCGGCATCGGTGGTGGCACGATCGGCTGAGGGACATTCGATTGCATGCCGAGTGGTTCACCCTGGGGAGTAAAACCGATCAGCGGTGCGAGTTGCTTCTCGCGAGGAACCATCGGTTCATATGTTGGCAACGACATCGATGCTGCATGCGGGGGAGCTTGTGGTGATTTTCTGTCCTCGCGATGCGCACCCCATGGTAACCATCTTTTACGCCTATCGGCAGCTCCCACAACTTCTCCTTCCCATGCCGCACGATTGATGGGATTGAGGTTTTTGTCCATGATCGGCGTACTGGCCTGGACGACCTGTGGGTCGAAATCGAGGCACTCGCAATCCCCTGGCATCGCGATTCGAGGCAGCAAGGTAATGATGATCTCGCTCCGCTCCTTGGCCAGCGAGCGTGATCGAAACAGCCGCCCTAGGAGCGGTATATCTCCAAAGAATGGCACCTTGTTCTGGCTGTCGTTTTTCTCTTCCTTGATCAATCCACCGATCACAATCGCCTGCCCATCGTAGAGCATGACATTGGTCGTTACCTCGGTCGCCTCGCTCTCGGGAAGTTTCGATGTGTTGTTGATCCGGGCCGTAGAAACCTGAGGATGGACCTTCAGCAAGACGCGGCCATCTTCGGTAATGATCGGCAAGACGGTCAGCATGACGCCGAAATCGAGAAAGCTAACGCTCTGGAGGGCTGCGGACTGTGTGGCAGTCGTCAGTAGATATCCCAATTTGCCACCGACGTTGATTTTCGCCTCTTGACCATTCAAAACGGCAACTTTTGGAGAAGCGAGCGTCTTGGTATCGTTGGTCGATTTGAGGCACTCGATCCACCCCGTCAAGTCCGTACCATTGATCTCCATTGCAGCCGTGGGGGCAGCCTGGGCTGTTAGGCCGATCGTTCGGAATTTGACCGCCGAGTTGCTGACACGAGCAACCTGGTCAAAGTTCACACCGTTTTTGTTGCTGTCCTTGAGTGTGACCTGCAAGATATTGGCTTCAACAATCACTTGCCTTGGCGCGACATCGACTTGCGAAATGTACTGGGCGATTCGTTCGATGTAGGGTGGAAGATCTTCTACGATCAACTGCTCACGGGCCGATCTTTGCTCCTCCTTAGAGATCTTGATCACGTACGATTTTCCGATCGGAGATAGCAAACCAAGAATCACCTGGTTGATATCTTCACCCATCGCGTAGTTGAGTGTGAATACCTGAATCGCTTTTCCCTGCACGTTTGGCGCGAGTTTCTTCTCGGGATCAGCGGTGCTGATGGTAATGATGTTATTCTGGCGTGCCCACACAAGCCCATTGATACTCAAGATTGAGTTGAGCGTATCCTCGAGCAGGACACCGTTGAGAGTGACGTTTACGCGTTGATTGAGATCTTCGGCGGTGACGATATTGAGCCCCATCTGGCTCGAAATCATCGCGAGCACTTCCGAGACCGTGGCGCCTCGACTGGTCAAATGGACCAAGTTGTCGTGTACTTGCAATTGAATCTGTCCGGGACCCTGTTGTGGTTGAGCGAGCGGAATGAGATTCGGACTTGAGTTGTTGGATACCGGCGGTTCCGCTTGAATCATGCGAGTCAACAGTCCCCCCTGGGAACGTTCGCCAGCGGACCGCTCGCCTCCCGGCCTATTGCCTTGCGATTGCTGAATCGAACCGAGCGCCTCGCGAGTCAATTGATTGACATCGACATTTTGTGGATTCAGAAGATCCGCCGACGGCAGAGGAACAATACGGGTAGGTAAAGGGGATTGCTGTGCAAGTGTGCCTTCACCCGACAATGCGAGCAGTGAAACAGAGAGTACGAATTGGGACAGCCATCGTCGCGATAAGATGAAGGATGACAACACGTCAACACGAGCACTCGCATTGGCCAATCCGCAGTCAGGGCACGCCATGATCCCACTTGGCAGTCTGGAAAGGACAGCCAGGGATCGATTGAGCTTTTTGACCGCTACAGCAACGCGACTCATCAAGTTCTCGGCAATGGACGAAATGCTATCGTTTCCGCGGAACGGATACCTTCATCCGAGTTATCGACCATCAAGGCTTAGGCAATCAACAGATCCGTCAAAATCGCCAAAGCTTACCCAAATTAAATGCTCGGAAAATACAGTTGTGTTTCTTTCGAGCAAGTGCGACGACGCGTGAGCAAAAACGTGTCAAGCTTCTGCGCGAGTCGAGGCGGTTGTCTGAAGTGCTTGCCGAGTTGTCGACCTCAATCGGTGCTCCAAGAAACGCTTTTTACGTGCCACCCACCTATTTGCTTTTCCTCCCCTTTCTGCTACCCTGCTCTGCCGAGGAGAATCACTATGCCTAGACCCCTGCGGTCCGAACTGTTCGATCCCAACGAAGTCTGTATCGTGCACTGCATCCAACGCTGTGTCCGCCGTGCCTTCCTGGCAGGTCTCGACCCCGTATCGGGAAAGAATTACGAATCCCGCCGCGAATGGATCCG
>JAGWWZ010000293.1 GCA_018970165.1 Planctomycetota bacterium
TCGCGTCCTTCCGCGTTCTCTCCCCAGCAATGAAGAGCGAGCTCAGGCTGAGTACATGGAATGGTTGATCGGAATAGCAGATGAAGTTGGATTGGTTGATCCACAACCTCGCGTGCTCGGCAGTAGCAACGAAGGGGACTTGTACCAAACCCTTCGATTTCAACTATCCGGAACAGGCACGATCGAAAACGCAACCAAGCTCCTTTATGAGTTCCAATCAAAGAACTACTTGCATCGCGTTCTGCGATTCGATCTGCGCCCCATTACCACCGGCAAGGTCCCCAATCGCATGAACATTCAGCTCGATTGCGAAGCTCTCGCGCTCAAATCAGCGAAACCCAATCAGCTTGCACCAGGTAACGATTCGCCTCGAGTCTCGAAACCACTCGAAGAGTATCAAACATCGATTTCTGGCCGAAACATCTTCGCCCCACCAAATCAACCTCCTCAACTGGCCGCATCGAAACGCGTCGATGCCACCATCGGTATCCGCATGGATGTCGGCATCGAAGCTCAAGATGTCGACCCCGGACAGACCGTCACCTATGCAATCGAAGGAGAGGCACCCAAGGGAATGCAAATCGATCCCAGCACCGGGAAACTGAGTTGGACATCGACCGAACTGGGTGACTTCAAAGTCGCCGTGCGAGCGTCCGACTCCGGAATCCCCTCCAAATCATCGGTGCAAATGGTCTCCATTCGCGTTGCCGAACCTCCTCCTCCCGCCAAGGAGCCACTGAAGTTTGATGTTGCCTCGCAGGCATACCTCACCGCATTGATCGCCGATACCCGGGGCCCCGCAGCGTGGGTGCGATCCAAAACCGAAGGCAAGACGCTTCAATTGCGCAAAGGGGACGAACTCAAGCTTGGAACGCTGACCGGCAAAGTGCTCGATGTTCGCCCCGATTTCCTCGAACTGGAAACCGAAGGCAAGCGTTGGACAGTCGGGCTCGATGAATCGATCGCTGATGCATTCAAAAAATCAATGCAAGATTGAACGGTATCAGCCGCGGGAATCGTTCATCATGCCGAGCAATCGAGTGGCGCATCGCTCGGCAAAGATCGGATCGTTGATCTCTGCATCCACTTCTTCGAACGGAATGTCGCTGCGCAGGTGCTTCTTGAGGCTCGTTCGCAAGGCTTCGTCTGCCGCTGGGTTATGAAACGGTTGCCCGGTAGCCGAAATGATGCTGATGGCTTTCAAGGGATAGAGGAAGCAGACCGGACCAATCGAACGATTGATCTTCTCGGCGAGTATCTCTCCAAGTCTGCTGCATTCCTCGGGCGTCGTTCGCATGAGTGTGATCTGTGGGTTGTGCTGATAGAACAGTCGATTGGCAAATTGCGATGGAATGGTCGACGGCTCGCGGAAATTCACCATATCCAAACAGCCCGGCGTAATGATGGCGGGAAGCCCGGTGCGTGCCGCAGCTTCCAGACGCGACGGGCCGGCTCCCAGCACACCTCCTACCAGTTCATCCGCCCATTCCGTAGTGGTGATATCGAGAACCCCTGCAACCATCCCCGCCTCGATCAGCGATTCCATCGTTCGGCCACCTACACCCGTCGCATGGAATACGAGGACTTCAAAACCGGATTGCTGCATCAGTTCCTTCGCACGTTCAACACAACGGGTGGTGTTGCCAAACATCGATGCAACGACGAGCGGTTGTGTAGTGGCCGCCCCAAGATCGGATCGATTCGCAGACGCCATCCCAACCACCGCCGCTGCAGCGCGACGGTACACACCGACGGAAATGCGATTCAGGCCGCTGACATCCACAATGCTCGGGATCATAACAATGTCGCTGATCCCGACATAGGTTGAGACATTACCACCCGCGACCGTGGAGACCATGACTTTGGGAAACCCCATCGGCAGTCCCCGCATGGCCCGGGTGCCCATGGACGTCCCCCCCGTTCCACCGAGCGAAATCACACCATCGATTTTGCGAGTATCGGCTAATTCGCGAAGGACCACCTCCGCCGCCCGCCCCATCTGCTCGGTTGCTTCGCCTCGATCGGTTGGTATCTCACCTAAACGTTCGCCCGTTGCCGATTCGAATCTCCGGCGCAGTTCATGCCGATCGATGTCTGCCGCGAATGTCGATGGTCCCGCAGTTCCTAAATCGATCGTGAGAACATCGCATCCCAGCGAACGGATGACATCTGCCACAAAACCGTGATCGGCTCCTTTGGTGTCGAAGGTGCCTAGTACAGCGATGGTTGCCATTGCGGTCTTACCTCAGATTCAGCGAAGTAAACTTCCGAATCTCGCTGGTGATCGCCGTTTCCGTGGGCAATCGTTCCATCGAACTCGCTCCATAAAAGCCGTCGAGATGTCGGCATTTTTGGAACATCGCTTCCGCATCCTCAGGTGTTGCGATCGGACCGCCGTGACACAGCACCAACACATCGCTGCGAATGCCTTTGCACGTATCGATGATCGCTTGGACTTCGCCAAAACATTGCTGAAGTGTCTTGGCTGTTTGAGCGCCGATCGAACCGTTGGTCGTCAATCCCATGTGGGCGACGATCACATCAGCTCCCGCCTCGGTCATTAGCTTTGCCTCATGCGTATTGAATACATACGGAGTGGTGAGCATATCGAGGGCATGGGCCTCGGCGATGCAGTCCACTTCGAGTGCGTAGCTCATTCCGGTCTCTTCTAGGTTTTGTCGAAAAACTCCATCGATGAGCCCCACGGTAGGAAAGTTTTGAATCCCTGCGAAACCGATCTCTTTGAGTTCCTTCAAAAACGAGGTTCGCAACAGAAACGGATCGGTCCCGTTCACCCCGGCCAATACAGGGGTAGATCGAACGATCGTAAGCACCTCATGGGCCATCTCTCGCACAATTTGATTCGCATTCCCATAGGCCAAGAGTCCCGCGAGCGATCCGCGCCCTGCCATGCGATAGCGGCCCGAGTTGTAGATCACGATCAGATCAACTCCCCCCGCCTCCTCGCATTTTGCCGATATCCCCGTCCCTGCCCCGGCACCGATAATCGGTTTGCCACTGGCGACTTGATCATGCAGCTTCGCGAGTATCACTTGGCGACTGGACAT
>JAGWWZ010000111.1 GCA_018970165.1 Planctomycetota bacterium
ACGACTCCTGCATTGTCCTTGAACACGCTAACGCACCAGTCTTTATCACCGAGGCGATCGCGGATGACTTTGGTCGCAGCAAAGATGGTTTCCTTGAGCATGCTCTTGAAGTGTCGCACTCCTTGCTCATCGCGATATTCAATTCGACCTCCGAGTGTCTTGTGGCTGCAGTGTTCGCTCCAGGTTTGCGCGATGGTCTCCAACTCAATGTCTGTTGGCTCGCGTCCGAGATCGAGATAATGCTTTTGCACCGTTTGCATCTCTGCGATCGAGAGATACAACTGCCCAGACTTTGACAGTTGCATTAGTTGCACATCGTCGAGATGCCGAATGGGGACCTGGACGAGTTGAAGGTGATACTCCGAGCCGAGAGTCAAACGATCCAATGACAACGGACCGATCACTACTTGTTCGATCGAATCGTTCGCGAGAATTTTCTTGCTCAATCGATCGATGACGGTCGGATCGATGGTGCCGGAACGGTTGTGGTCGATCCAATATTTTCGAAAGGTACGAACTTCATCGACGCTGTAATTCATATTGCGCAACATAGCGAGGGTACTCTGCGCCACCGGGTCCATCACCCCCGGCTTGAACATCACATGGATCAACGTTCCTTTTCCGAGTCCCACGGACTGCGGATCGCTCCACTTGGCATCTCCGACGCTTGCGGTCATCGATTGCTGGGCGATGGGATCGGCTAGATAGCTGGTTGCGATTTCATGAACGACTTTGTCGTTCAGATCCCCTTGCAGCAGAAAACCATGGATGCCTAGGATATGGAGTTCGGCTGTGATTCCTAATTCACGCGCGGAGGATGCCGCATCGGTGCCTAACGCGTCGGGTTGTCCATCAGCCGACCGAATGTCTACTTGCCACAGCTTCACGAATTGCCTTCCCCGTTCTCAAAAGGTGCTCGACTCGATCGAAATCCCCACTCTCGAGGGCCTCGATCCATGTGTCGCAGATTGTGGCAAACTTCTTGAGAGCCTGTAAGGCAGGGCCGTGGTTTTCTTCGAGGATCTGTCGCCACAATTGGGGATTGCTGCTGGCGATGCGGGTGGAATCCATCCATCCCTTGCCGACGAAGGGAATCAATTCATCCGGTGTAGAAATTGCGAGGGCAGAGGCCACCATATGTGGCAAATGACTAGATATCGCGAGGGCTGCGTCATGTTCCATCGGCGACAGTTGGCAGGTTCTAGAGCCTAGGTTCTCCCAAAAATCGGTCATACGCGCTACCAGATTTGGATCGGTGTTTTCCGAGGGAGTAATGACGACCATGGCTCCCTCGAGGAGAGTTCCTACGGCATGCTCGACGCCGCTGTGATGACCGCCAGCGATGGGGTGGCTTCCCACGAACTGAGAATCGGACAGTCGCCCCGAGGCGGCGCGGACAATACTCTGCTTGGTGCTCCCCACATCGGTCAGGATGGCGTGGGGGGCGACGACACTGGCTGCTTGTTCCAGCGAATCGACGATCGACTTGACCGGTACGCACGCGATCACGAGTTCCGCGTCTTTGGCTCCCTCAAAGATATCGTCGGTTGCGATATCGATCGCGCCGCGACGCAGAGCTGTTTCCAGTCGGGACTTGGTCCTTCCCACTCCGACCACTTCATGGGCCAATCGTCGGCGATGCAATGCCAGTCCTATCGAGCCACCCAACAAGCCGACGCCGATGATACACACACGTTGCCAAACCATGAAAACTCTATCAGTATCCAATCCAACAGGTGGGGCGGGCGTTGTCGATCTATCGCTGACTGACGAGATCGTTCGTAAGAATATCTTAGCTTGCCGATTCCGTTTTGCGTATCGGCCCGGCCAATTCTCGCGATCTTTGGGCGGCCGCAAATACCGCATCCATGACCGCTCCGCGAAATCCGCGTTCCTCGAGCACCCGCAGGGCCGCGATCGTCGTTCCGGCCGGACTGGTCACTTGCTCTCTCAGAATCGCGGGATGAACTCCAGTCTCCTGAACCATCGCCGCAGCCCCGAGAACGGTTTGTGTCGCTAATTGCAACGCCACATCGCGAGGTAAACCGGCCAGCAGTCCACCATCGCTCATCGCCTCAATCATCATCAGCACGTATGCTGGACCGGATCCGGACACTCCTGTCACGGCATGAAGTTGATCCTCCTGAACATGCACTAAGGTGCCGATCGACCGAAAAACTTGATCGCACCACGCTCGATCGGATTCCTCGACTCCATGAGCAAACGCCACTCCGCTCGCTCCGTGGAGGCTCTGAGCCGCGATGTTGGGCATCACACGCGCGATCCGCTCCGTGCGTAGCCAATGAGTCAGCTTCGCTAGCGGAATGCCCGCGGCAATGGAAACCAAAAAATGATGAGGAAGTACATGCGGAGCCAAACTCGTTGCAATCGACTCGAGCACCTGCGGCTTGACCGCCAGCACGATGCGTTCGCACCGATCGAGCAACCGCGATGCTTCCGATTCGATCCCTGCGGTGGGAAACTTGCTTCGCAGCTTGGCGACTTGATTCGCGTCCGGCTCACAAAACAGCAAGCTGGACTCATTAACCCAACCCGCCTTGCAAACTCCTTGGGCAATCGCGGTCGCCATCTGTCCGCCACCCAATAAACCTAACGCAATCTTTGTCATGAGCCGTCTCCCTTGTTTCGAAAGCTAACCATCAGTTTAGCTGTCGAAGTGTTTCTCGGCAGGAGTCATTCCGGGAATCCGAAAACTCGCGGCCGTTTTCGCGAAGGATTGCAACTGCTGCGACACCCACTCTGGCCCCCGTCGCAGTTCCCTAGCCATGATCTCCGCTACCCGCGGAGCCATCGACTCGGCTGCAGCGACATCGAGGAACAACCATCGCGTGCGTCGAGCCAAGACATCTTCGACAGTCCGAGCCATCTCGTTTCGAATGCAATCCAAGACGACTCTCTCATCGAAATCCTGATTATTAACAAGTCGATGCGCCGAAGTCAATTCATAGGGGTCGAACGGAGATTCGTGACCGGATTCACCTCGAGCGAGCGCGAGGTTTTCTGTTCCGCAAGGAGAAGCATGGAGTTTTCTAAAGCCGATACATCGATCGACGCAGTCTTGCGCCATCTTGCGAGCGGTCGTCCACTTGCCACCAGTGATCGTGATCAAACCGGATTCCGAAATGTCGATGGTATGGTCGCGTGAGATTGAGGAGGTTTTGCCTCGCTCCCGCTTGGGCCTAACCAACGGACGAATCCCCGTGAATACGCTCATCACATCGGACCGTGTGGGAGGGCATACGAGATAGTCGGCGCAAGTGCGCAGGAGGAATTCGATTTCACCTTCCATCGCTCGTGGCTCGATTGCGGCATCCGGAATGGGAGTATCGGTGGTTCCCACCACCACACGGTCATGCCAAGGAATCAGAAACAGAACGCGGCCGTCGCTGGTCTTGGGAACAATGATTGCGGTATCGCCGGGCAAGAAGGATCGCGGCAGTACGACATGGACTCCCTGGCTGGCGGCAACCATTGGCTCGCAATCAGGTTGATCGAGTCGTCGAACACCGTCGCAAAACGGTCCCGCGGCATTGACGACGCACCGCGCGGAGACAGCAATCGCCCGATCGGTTTCCAAGTCGACGAAGCGGAGACCTGAAATGTTTCCGGAGTCATCTTTGACGATTTGATCTACGTTCGCGTAGTTGATGGCTACCGCGCCGAGCGAACAGGCGGTGCGAAGAATATCGATCAGCAGTCGCGTGTCATCGAATTGCCCATCGCTGTAGAGAACTCCCCACCGCGCCCGATCCGGTTTCAAGGTAGAGACGCGTTCGATGCACTCGCTACCACGCATACCATGGCTGCGACGATAGTCGCTCTTGCCCGCGAGCAGATCATACACCCAGAAACCTATACGATACCAAGCAAATTCGAGCCAGTTGCTGCATGGAACCACAAACGATCGCTCAAACACCACATGGGGTGCATTGCGAGCCAATCGCCCTCGTTCTCGCAATGCATCGCGCACTAGTGCAATGTTCCCTTGTGCCAGGTACCGGACTCCTCCGTGAACCAGCTTCGTAGAACGGCTAGAGGTTCCTTTCCCGAAGTCGCTTCGCTCCAAGAGGAGAACGCGCATCCTGCGGCTCGCAGCATCCAATGCGATACTGGCCCCGGTAGCACCGCCGCCAATGACTACGATATCCCAGGGCTCGCGTCCCTGACTCGCAGCTTGAATCATGGCGTCGCGATCCATCGTCATGGATGCCGTCGTCATGGATGCCATCGTCATGACTGGGAACTAATCGAGTCGGGCTCTTCCCAATCGCGGGACCGTTCGAGCGCTTTGACCCAGCGAGCGCGCCGTTGTTGGGCCTCGTCGGAAGACATGATCGGTTCGAAGACCTTTTCCGCTTGCCAAAGGGACTCGATCTCTTCCATGCTCGACCAATATCCCACCGCCAGGCCGGCAAGATATGCAGCACCCAAGGCCGTCGTTTCGATGATCCGAGGACGCACAACGGGAACCTGCATGATATCTGCCTGGAATTGCATCAGTAGATCATTCGCGCTGGCACCGCCATCGACTCGCAATTGTCGGATTTGAATCTCGGAATCCTGCTCCATCGCGGATAGAACGTCGGCAACTTGGAACGCGATTCCTTCGAGGGCGGCGCGGGCGAGATGTCCGGCGGTCGTTCGACGGGTGATACCGACAATCGTTCCGCGGGCATAGGCATCCCAGTGAGGAGCTCCCAATCCTGCAAAGGCGGGAACAAGATACACGCCATCGTTGTCTTCGACCGATTTGGCAAGCGCCTCGACTTCAGCACTGCTCCGAATGATCCCCAGCCCGTCGCGCAGCCACTGAACGGCGGCACCTGCGATGAATACGCTTCCTTCGAGCGCGTACTCGATGCCTCGCTGAGTGCTCCACGCAACGCTGGTGAGCAACTTGCGCTTCGATGGCGTGGGCTTGTCGCCAATATGCATCAGCATGAAACAACCGGTTCCGTATGTATTCTTCGCCATCCCATGGTGGACGCAATTTTGTCCGAACAATGCGGCCTGTTGATCACCGGCGACTCCGGCGATCGGAAGTGCAATCCCCAAGTGCTCGGCATCGGTCATACCGAGAACTCCGCTGCTGTGTCGGATCTCCGGCAACACCGATCGCGGGATATTCAACAATTGCAGCATCTCTTCATCCCAAGCCCCATTCTGCAATCGCATCAACATGGTGCGCGATGCATTGCTCGAATCGGTCACATGAAGTTTTCCACCGGTCAGATTCCAGATCAGCCATGAGTCGATGGTTCCAAAGGCCAGATGTCCTGCATCCGCCAGGGACCGAGCGCCGGACACATGATTGAGAAGCCACTCGAGTTTGGTCCCTGAAAAGTACGGATCCAAGACCAGACCGGTCGTCGCTTCGATGCGCGGCGCGATCCCTTGTTGTCGCAATTCGTCGCATCGCTCCGCAGTTCGCCGATCTTGCCACACAATCGCGCGATGCAGTGGCCTGCCTGTGCGTCGGTCCCACAAGACAGTCGTTTCCCGTTGATTGGTGATCCCGATCGCAGCGATCTTTTCAGGCGGAGTGACGGTTTTCGAGAGAACCTCGCGAGCTACCGCCAGTTGCGTTTCCCAAATCTCAGAGGCATCATGCTCGACCCAGCCAGCCTTGGGGTAATGCTGTGCGAACTCGCGTTGTGCGACACCCAGTACGTTTCCTTGACGATCGAACAGGATGGCTCGTGAACTAGTCGTTCCCTGGTCGAGCGCGAGAATTAGCGAAGCAGTCATAAGGAGAGGATTTCCGTTCGGATCGCCGTGTTCGTCACTGGCTTTCCGCTCTGAGGTACGAGATGATGCCAGCGAGCGACTCCGGTGCAACGAGTTGTTCAAAGCCTTCCGGCATGAGGGACATCTTGGACATTCGAAACTCGGTCAGTTGCGATTTTGGCGTCCGTTCTACGCGGCCGTTGGTATTCACCCATTCGATGACCTCGCCATCTTCGCGAAGTTTCAAGCCTGTGATGATTTCACCTTCATCGGTCTTGGCTTGAAACGCCCAGTACTTTTCTTCCACGGAGCGATGTGGGTCGAGAATGGCAGTAACCCAAGCTTCGTTGGTCCAGTGGATCAAGCCCCGCAGGTTTGGTCCCACGCTTTCCTGCGTGCGACCATCGACTACACGGGAGTCGTGGCATACAGCGCAATGCTTTTGATATGCCGTGCGGCCCACTTCCAAATCGGTGTGGGAAGGCCAGTTGGCCAACGCATCGCGTACGATCGCGGCTCGGTCACTACCCGGAGGAGGACCAAACAACTCGAGCACCATTTTCGCCGCAGGGCTTTCGGGCAGCTGACGCAATCGCATCGTTGTGAAAGCATCGATGTCATCGCGCGAAATCTTTCCCTCGCGAATCGCATCGAGTAACATCGGAACCGATTCGACACGATTGGTCCATTCGGTCAACACAACCGACTGCGAATCGGCGCTGAGATCCTTCCATGTATCTGAAAGTTTTGAAAGAGCTGGATTGCCGGTTCGGGCGAGTGCAAGAGCGAGTTTGCGATCGATTTCCGGACCGCGTTGCTTCTTGAGAACATCCAAGAACAGTTGATGCAGATCGCTCCACGATTCCCCGATACGAGTCTCGAGCAATTCGATTGCGGCCGAGGACGCATGAGTCGATGTTTGCGAATCGGCGAGCGAAGTTTTCGCGTCGTTGATGATCTGTTCGAGAGCGGCTGCATCGATGCCGGACGACTCGGAGGATGCGAATTGTCGAGCAAGAACGAAATGCCATGCAGGTCGCGTTCCCGAGGAACGCGATATTGAGGCCAAGATTTCGTTCCGAAGATCCGGCGAAATGCGTGCGACCAGTTTTTCCAAAAGTCGCTGGCCACCTGGACCAGCCTTGGTCAGCGATGGATTCGCAGGTTCGAGAAGAGAACGAACAGTGCCATCGATGGAGCGGGGAGCAAGCATGCTCGTCATGTCCAGGATCCACGGATCGCTGGAGTGTAGTGACAATGCATTAGCTATCGCACGCGATTGCGGTGCGGTGTCAACGCTCCCTTCGATCGCCAAGGCCAAGGCGAGCGATGCGGAGTTTTGCCAATGTTCCGGTCGAATTGTTTGCCAGAGTGTTGATCGCAGCGCACTGCTGTCGGGCGCGCGATCGATCCAACGAACGGTTCCTTCAGCAACACTCGGATCGGTATCTCGCAATCGATTCGCGAAATCGTCGTTGGTCGCAATCCCGCACGCGCAAAGGGTTGCAAACGCTCGGAATCGAACGCGAGGTTCCGAGTGTTCGTTGGCAACGCGCCGCAGTTGCTCGATTGTGCCCGGTGCGAGCCCAGCATCGCGATGTCGTCGGACGAGTTCCTGCTGAGCTTGGTCGGCTTGTGCCGAGCCGGGGCTCGCGAGGTATTTCTCGAGCGATGTTTCTGGGATCTTGGTCAAGTTGACCATGGGCGTCGGAGCGTAATCGTTTTGACGAACGCGGTAGATGCGCCCTGCGTGATCGCCGGCGCGCACGTTGATGCGACGTTGCCATTCTTCCGGGATCCACTCCGGGTGTTCGATCACATAGCGATACATGTCTACGATCCAAAGAGTGCCGTCTGGTGCGTTTTCGATCCGGACGGGTCGGAACCAAGGATCGCTACTGCGTACCCAGTCCGATTTCGTATCTTGCGCATCGCGTATCGCAGTCCAGGTCGCTCCGCGCGGCTCCAGACGGAATCGTGCAACCAAGTTGTGGACCGGTTCGCACACCGTAGCCCATCCACGCATCGATTCTCCCTGACCTGGACCTCGGTTGATGATCGTACTGCATGCCGAGGTGAATCGATTGATGGTGTACAAGTCGTTGAATCGGTCTGCTTGTTGGCTGATCGGATAGACCGGCGGAATGCTTGGAGGATTGGTCATCCACTGATAGCGGCGATACGGAAGTTTGCCTCCGTAGTTGGCCCACTTTTGATCGACCACAAAATGGAACATCGGATAGCTGTTCTCATTGCCAAACCAGTTCGCAAAATCATCCGTTGCCCGAATGTATTGCGAGTCGCCGGTCTCGATCCGCATGGTTGCCGTATCGGGATCCAGGCTGATATCGAATCCCGAAACAGTGTGAACGACAGGTTCCGTTTTGGTTGTGACTCCATCGCCTGTTGCGGTGATCCGCTCCGCGGCTCCGCCTGTCCCGAAATAGAGTCGATGCTCCAGACCGTAAGTGAAGCCATGGACTCGGTGTTGCGGGTTGCCTTCCGGGAAGCCGGTCAACAAGACTCGGCGTTCGTCGGCGACTCCATCGCCGTTGGTGTCGCGAGCAAAGAAGACATCCGGAGCGCATGCGATCACGACTCCATCGCGCCATGGATAGACACCAGCGGGATAGTCTAGGTTATCGAGGAACATCTTGACTTGATCCAATTGACCATCGCCATTGGTATCCCGAAGTGTTTTTACGCAACCCGATCTTCCACCCCCTGATGGATAGTCGCCCATCTCTACCACCCATACGGTGCCATCGCCGCCGAAGGCGATGTTGACCGGGTCCATGACCATCGGCTCGGAAGCCATCAGTTCGATCGTGAAGCCGTCAGGTACTTGGATCGAAGCCAACGATTCTTGAGGAGTCATCGGTTCATCTGCGAGCCGTTTTTGTTTGGTCATTTGCAAGACTCGGTCAATGATGGTCGCCTCGGTCCCTGTACTCCAACGCCCCGGTTGCAAGTAATACAGCATGGAGCCGTCGACTTCGTATCCACCTTCGCCTCGCACCCGTTCGCTGGCAACATAAGCGAAGACATCATCGACATAGGCAGCCACCCACACGTTGGCGAACTGACTGAGTTCCTTCTCCAATCGAATCTGATAATCGACGACGACTTCACCACTCATAAACACCCATGCCAGTTCGTTGCCGAAGGCCCAGAGGTGAATCGGTGCGGGATAGGTTTCCGGGATGCGATCTTTGCGTGTTAGGAGATCGAGCCAATAATTGCCAAAGTTCCGTTCGTGCGCGGAACTGCTCTGCCGCATTTCTTCGAGTTTCTTCTTGTTCGGGCGTTCGGAGGCCAGGGCAACCAAAGCGAAGGCGGCTTGTGCAGGGTGTGGAAGAGGCTTCAACGGATTGCCGATCACTTCTTTTACTGCGGTTGCCATCTCCTTCCCATGCTGTTGGGCCAACTCCATGGTGCCACGAGGATTGGGATTGGCGTCTGCGCCGCAACCAATGATCGGCAAGGCAACGCAACCCGGCATTTCGGATTCAAGCTGCGCGGCGGATATTCCCGCCCAGTCCCCACTGATCCGGTTGTCATCGGGAGATATCGATGTGCAGTGGCAAGCGTACTGATATGCGACCGCGATCGGTTTACCTGCTTCATCCGCGACTCGTATGACACGCACGCTTCGGTCGACCGGTCCATTCTCGACAACGCCGATGCCGGTCCATTGCTTGTCCTTAAGTTGTCTGCGATTGATTGCAAAGTCCGCTCGGCCGAGTCCATATTCCACCGATGCGCTGCGTCGATTGTCCGATGCCTTCAAAATGACGGACACGATCTCGCGGCGCAGGCGATCGGTGTATCGCACCATCTCATCGCGCTGTACACCTTCCAAAGGAATGCCAAAGAGATTCGGGATGGTGGCGTCCAAGTGTGGAGCGGTATGCGAATGCGTGGTGCAGAACACGATTCGCGAACGTGGAATGTTGAGCTTGGGTAGCACCTCGGCCAGGATCTGTTCGGTGAGAACCGACGAAATGCCGATCGCATCGACGGAGACAATCACTAACGGTTGAGGGACGTTTTGCGATTGGCTACTAGATTGCGCTGCGGTCGGCTCAAGGACCAGGGCTCGCACATTCAATCGATCCGCGACCGAAGCGAACGGTTGGGTGCGAGATGCATAGCCGCTGAGTCGGATGGGGATCTCAGGGGTGATGTCAGCTTTGGCGACACCCGCCCGCCATGTAGGAGTCTGTGAAAAGGCAGTTGGGTGGAACGACGCGATCAAGCCAAGGGCGATAAAGCCCATGGCCACGGGCCGAACCATACGGATTGAATACTTCGAGACACGAAACATCGAGACACGAAACATAGTATGGGTATCCGAGAGAAAGAATTGCAGACTCTTTACTATACCAGACCGCAATCCTCTCAGCACCAGCAACCGCTCAAGCTGCCGTGCGGGATCTCCATTGTTCCCAGTAAAACAGGAATCCCTGCAAGGCCGCAGGCCTAGGCAAGACGGCATCTATCCCCTGTTGCTGCCATTCAGACCACTCGCTCCAACTCGGGAACGAAGAAACCACGGCCAGGAAGGCGTCGGGATACTGCTCGCGCGCAGCACGCGTGGCCGAGTCGATCGAGGGTTTTGAGTTGTCGGAACGAGAAACGCAATCGACGACAATCAGTTGCGGTTGCAGCGAGGGTGGATCTCGATCCCATCGGCTTGCAACCACGCGCATCCCGACGGACTGGCAAGTGTCCTGCCACAACTCACTCTGGTCCCGATGATCGGTGATGACCCAAGCCAACGGATGATCATGCTGCTCCCTTCCCAACCTCGATGATTGCCACTGGGATCGATCCATTAACCACTGGATACGGGCTGGGGTCGCATGGCTTTGCGATGCTCCACTCTGCTTTTGAATCGCACGCTTTCGTTTCGAGGCTGCGGTACTGTCCCAGGAATCCGACTCGATGAACTCGGACAACCACGGGAAGATTCGATCGAACCATTGATACCAGTAGAAAGTCGGTGAGAGATCAGGAAGCGGATGAGTCCGTCGATGACCATGCCAGTCGTTGCCTAGGATGACTCCGATCTCGGAACTCGGGATCGAAGGCCTGCGCGATGATCCCTCTGATCGTTGTTGTTGCTCCAGCCATGCGACTGGACGGGTATCGGTTCGATGTTCGATACCCAGCAAGACGATACGCTTTACACTTGGATCCTTATCCCTCGATCCAATCACCCAGTCGTCGATGGTTTGATGATTCAGCAGAGTCGTGCGTTCGAATTGGCTTTGAATCCATTCCCAAGGGCCATGCGATGGGCCCCACCAACCTACGCACAGGTGGGATTTCATTTCGAGTTGGCCTGGAGCAGATCGACTTCGGTCGTGCGAATCAATTCCAGGGCTTCCCCAGGACTGGTCGTTGAGCGAAGCATGGTCAAGAAAACTTCATCGCTTACAAGCCGAGCTAATCGAGCCAGGATGCGAAGGTGAACTTGATCGTCGGTCGAGCAGATCAGGAAGAAGACGTCGGTCAAATGACCTGCTGCGTTTCCGAACGGAATGGGTTGCGGCGAGATCCCTAGGGCGACTAGAGAATCGGCCAAGATCGATACCTGGGGGCGACGAGGGTGGAGGAGAGCCACCCCGTTTTCTAGAGCAGTGGGGTGCAGCGACTCGCGGGCTTGAACCGCTTCCGCCATGGTGTCGGCATCCCAAAGCAGACCGGTCGAGGCCGCCAATCGGCACATTTCGCGAATCACCGAGCCACGCGTGCGGGCCAGCAGGGGGACTTCGATCGCTTCGACGGTCATGAATTCTGACAGCATCGTGCGGTCTTCCACCGTGGTATCCCAGTTCTTCTCCAGGATTTTCTCGACCTTCTCGAGTTCGGTCGCATCGCTAACCCCGATTTGTTCCTCGAGCCAATGATGGATCTCCGATTCGGAGAACCGCCATTGGCCGTTGACTCTGCGGCCGGGTAGTTTTCCCCGAGTCACCATCTTCGTCACCTGGTCAGGGGTGATATGGAGATACGCGGCGAGTTGATCGATATCGAGGTCTTTGCTTGCCATAAAGAGGCGAAAATCCTGTAAGATGCTGTCGTCCGGATCTTCAAGTGTAGGTTCGACCCGATTTCCGGCAATCCCGATTCCCTTCCCTAAGCCAAGGACTTGACGATGTTCCTCAAGAATTCACAACCCGAACAGTCTTCCCCCGAGCGGAAATCCATCGATCGTCGCACCCTGATGCGTCATAGCCTGGTTGGTGCAGGGTGTTTGGCAGTGGCCGCCAGCCCCATCGCCAGACTGGTGGCTCGCGAAGCCCAGTCTGCAGGGTTGAAACTCGGAGTGCAGCTTTATTCACTGCGAGGTTTTCCTGCCGATCAGGCACTGAAGTATGCCAAGGAGTTGGGGTTCGTAGAGGTCGAGTTCTACAGCGGCATGTTTCCATTGAACTCGTCCGATGAAGCGATCCGAAGCATGGTCGCTCAAGTGAAAGAACTCGGATTGGCGATTTCCGCGCACGGGGTCAATGGCTTCACCAAGGACGACGCCGCCAACCGAAAGATATTCGAATTCGCCAAGAAAGCGGGAATCAAGAACATATCCGCCGCCCCGACTCCCGACTCCTTCGACAGCTTGGATGCACTCGTCAAGGAATTCGATATTCGGATCGCGATCCACAACCACGGGCCGTCGGATCGCTTCAATAAGGTGGTCGATGTTCTGCGAGCTATCGAAGGAAAAGATGTTCGGATCGGTGCGTGCGCCGACCTCGGTCACTTCATTCGCTCCGGTGAAAAGCCGGTCGACGTCATTCGCGCTCTCAAGGGTCGACTGTACGGAATCCACCTCAAAGACTTTGCCGAGATGAAAGAGAACACGCGAGGCGTGATCCTCGGCAAGGGGCACCTGGATTGCGTCGCGGTATTCGATGCCTTGCTCCAAGCAAAATTTCCATCCGATGGCGCACTCTCGTTGGAATACGAAGAGAACGAAAAGAATCCGATCGCCGACATGCGAGAATGCTTTGCAGTCGCGCAGAGTGCACTCAAGAAAGTCGGTGCTTCGTAACAGGCTGCTACGCGACTGATAGAATCTCTATGCGGCCTTACGTTGTTTCGTGGGGCCATATTCCATTTCGCTGTGACCTTCGGTTACAGCGGTTGCGGAGATCGGTAACGAAACAGGCGCATCGAACGCATGCTGCGAGAAGTCCACCCGTTGAGCGATGTAACGCACCAAGCTACGGTCTCGCACCCCAAGTACCCAACCGAGCCGCTCAGCAGCAGCTTGCGGGTTCATGAGCCCCCAGGCCAAGTGACCTAACCGTCGGACCAGTGGCTCGATCATGATGTGCGAGTCGGGCAACTCGCTGTAAGCACATGCCAGAATGCCGCAACCCTTGCCGATTTCAAATGGCGAACCGGCATTCGCTGCCGTTTTCAAGTCACGCTCCATGCGGGGCGTAGGCACCACGTCCGTTTGCAATCCGATGGTCCGCATCAGCATCGCCAACTCGAGATCGATCAGCGATTCGGAGATCAGTTCGCTCCAACCGCCGAGCTTCAAAAGGCTACGGCGCCGAATCATCGTCCCCGCGAGCAAGGGGCCTGCAACAGCATTCGGGGATGTCGCTAGTCGGCGATGAGGCAGTTGGGTTTCGTCAAACCCATAGATGATTCGTTCTGCGGTTGCGTCGCGTATCGCTAGTGATACGGCATGTATCGAATCGTCCTCCAAAACTGAAAGACCTTCCTCGCTCCATCCCGGATCCAAGATCGTGCCCGGAAGGACGACCTGAACTACTGGGGAGCATGCCGTTCGGACTGCCAGATTCAGTCTCTCGGCCAGCGACGAGTTCTGCTCGGTCTCCAGCACCACTGCTTCATCGCGAGATAGTTCGTACGGATCTTCATAGTCTCCCGCATGAACAATGATCAATTCGTCTTGCGAGGTCCTTGATTCCAGAATCGATACCAGTGTGGTCTCCAACGCCGATTCGTTGCGTTGGAACGGAACAATCAACGACAGTCGCGGCACGAATGGCATCTCCGGCGAAACCGATGGAACGCACCCCAAAAAACGATCGGGTACTTTGGAAAGATCGACCGACCTGGGGCGCAAATCCATTGAATTACGGACGTGCCGCATATTCCGTTTCGGCAAACTGTAACGTTACGGCAGGCTGCGACATTGCGGTCCATGGATGGAGAAACCATAATCAGTCTTGGGTGTCGGCCCTAACCCACTAACCCGGAAGCGGTTGCGGGCCGAGATCGGATGCCTCTGTCCGCATCCCCCCCTAATCCATCCGCTCCTAACCCGGAACTCTCGCCCCAAGAAACCCACCATGTGTCGTGTTTGGAGTTTGGTGCTCACGGTATCTCTAATATTCTCGATCCTTTGGAGCACCGGCCCGGTAACCCAAGGGGCCGAGATCGATTTCAATCGGGACATTCGGCCGATCCTCGCTGAGAATTGCTTCTATTGCCACGGGCAAGATAGCAAGAAACGTGAAGCAGGTCTGCGGCTCGATAACCGTCAGGAGGCCGTCGATTCCGGAGCGATTGTGCCGGGCGACCTGGCCGCCAGCGAGTTGATTCAGCGGATTCTGTCCGAGGATCCGGAAACGCTGATGCCACCCCCGCGATCGAATCGTCGATTGACACCCGAGCAAAAGCAAACGCTGAGAACCTGGGTCGAGTCGGGTGCCAACTACACCAACCACTGGGCCTTTGAGACTCCGAAGCAATCGAGTCCCCCAAATTCCGGTGCCAACTGGTCCACTGGCCCGATCGATGCCTTCATCTCGTCAGGACATGAACAACGCGGCCTAACGCCTCAGCCACTCGCCCCTCGGCACACCTTAATCAAACGTCTGTACATCGATTTGATCGGCATCCCTCCCGAGCCGGATGAAGTCACCCGATTCGCGGAATCCAATGATCCGTTGGCATACGAACGATTGGTCGATTCGCTGTTGGCCGATCCTGCGTACGGTCAACGCATGGCGTTGCCGTGGCTCGACGCAGCTCGCTATGCGGACAGCAATGGCTTTCAACAAGATGGAGACACGTGGCAATGGTTGTGGCGTGATTGGGTCGTGCGAGCCATGAACGAAAACCTCCCCTTCGATCAATTTACCGTATGGCAACTGGCGGGTGATCTCCTTCCCGATGCCACTCTCGATCAAAAGATCGCCAGCGGATTCAATCGCAATCATCTACTCAATGGCGAGGGTGGAGCGATCGCCGAGGAGCAACGATTCGTCATCCTGTTCGATCGGATCGACACGACTTGCACGACATGGCTCGGACTGACGATGGCGTGTGCCCAGTGTCACGATCACAAGTACGATCCCATGACGAGTCGTGACTACTATTCGCTGATGGATGCATTCAATCGTGTTCCTGAAAGCGGAGTCCCACAGTATTTCTCGAGCCGCATTCGTGTGGCTCCCCCCTTGATCGAAGTTCCCACTCCCGAAAATCAACGCAAGATCGCGGAGTACGAACAGCGAATTGAAACCCTTCGCAAGGAATCGCAACCGCTGGCCGATGCAGCCTATGCAGGTTGGCGTCTGGGTGCAGGAGCTACGATAGCCGGACTCCCCGAGCCGATCGCAAAACTTCTACAAAAGAAAGACGAAGAACGCAACGAGGAAGAGAAGAGTCAACTCGAAAAGGGGCTGCGCCAATACTTCGACGAGAAGGTGCTGACCGGACTGCATGGCAAGCTCCCGGTTCTAGGGCAATTGCAAGCCGTACGCAACGAGCTGAACAATTATCGCAGCGATCAAATCCCGCGGCCGATGATTATGAGCGATGCGCAACCGCGCGAGACACGCTTGCTCGATCGAGGCGAATATCTTAAACCGCTGGATCCGGTCACCTTCAACACACCCGCTTTTCTTCCACCGCTGCCCGAGAATGCGCCGCGCAATCGGTTGGGATTGGCAAATTGGCTTGTATCGCCCGAGCATCCATTGACCGCCCGGGTTCAAGTGAACCGCATGTGGCAACACTTCTTCGGCATGGGGATTGTGAAGACTGCCGAGGATTTTGGGGTGCAATCGGAGTACCCCGTGCATGGACCGTTGCTCGATTACCTGGCCGTTCGATATCGCGAATCTGGATGGGATACGAAACGGATGCATCGGGACTTGATCACCAGTGCGACCTATGCTCAGTCGAGCAAGTTCACCGACGAGGTGCGGGGCAAGGATCCGGAGAACCGCTTGTTCGCACGGTCAGGACGCTTTCGCATGTCCGCTCTCTTGCTGCGCGATTGGGCACTATCGTCCGCACAGTTGATCGATCGCCGCATCGGCGGTGCACCTGTTTATCCGTATCAACCCGAGGACATCTGGGAATCGCTGGCGATTACCAAAGAACGAGATTTCACCTACCCCAAATCGCAGGGAGCGGATCTCTACCGACGCAGTTTGTACACGTTCTGGCGCAGGACGGTCGGTCCCGCGAACATGTTCGATACCTCGAACCGTCAGGCATGCCGCGTTCGACAATCGCAGACCAGTACACCGTTGCACGCGTTGACCACGTTGAATGACCCCACCTGGGTCGAAGCAGCGAGAGAGTTGGCGCAGCGATGTCTGCAAGACTCACAAGATGTCGAGCTTCAATTGCGGACCGCTTTCTCGCGCATCATGGCGAGACCGGCATCGAATGAGGAATTGAACTTGCTGGTCCGCGCCTATCAAAAACATCGCGCGATCTATGAAGGGGATCGCGATGCGGCGACACGATTATTGGAAGTCGGCACCAAGACTCGCAATCCCCAGTTGGATGTGGTAGCTCACGCTGCGATGACTAATGTCTGCTTGACCATGTTCAATATCGATGAAGCATTAACCCGAGAATAGTCACTTTGGGAATAATCTCCCCGAGAGCAACCGCACCGAAAGTAAATGCCGTATGTTCGACGAATTGCTTCTGCAGAACCAGGCTCGCGTCACTCGCCGCACGCTGTTCGGACGTGCCTCGAGCGGTTTGGGGATGGCCGCCTTGGCCGCTTTGATGGGCCGGGACAGTCAACCCGCACTCGCAAACCCCTTTGGCTCGGGTGAGAAGGGATTGCCCGGTCTGCCGCATCATGCACCTAAGGCCAAACGGGTTGTCATGTTTTGGCAAGGTGGCGGTCCTTCGCACGTCGACTTGTTCGACGACAAGCCGAAGATGGTTGAGCATGCGATGAAGGATATTCCCGACTCGGTCCGAGGCACGACTCGGCTCTCGACCATGTCGAGCGGCTACGCCAAGTGGCCATGCCTGCCGGCTATCAAGCCATTTCAAAGCTATGGTCAATGCGGCATGCGACTCAGCAGCATGCTTCCCAACATCGGTTCCCTTGCTGACAAGATCACACTCGTACGTTCGATGTACACCGAAGCCGTCAATCATGCGCCCGGTGTCACGTTCTTCATGACGGGTGCTCAAGTTCCAGGTCGACCCAGTCTCGGTGCATGGTTGTCCTACGGCTTAGGTTCTGAGACCGACAACTTGCCTACGTTTGTGGTTATGACTTCAAGCGATCGCGGCAAGACATGCGGGCAATTGTTCTTTGATTACTACTGGGGGAGCGGATTTCTGCCGTCTCGTTTTCAAGGAGTCCGATTCCGCAACACAGGAGACCCCGTTCCGTATCTCGCGAATCCTTCAGGGATCAGTCGCGATGCCAAGCGTGCGATCCTGGACGATATCTCGCAGATCAATTCAATGCACTTGGCCGAGTACGGTGATCCCGAGATCGAAACTCGTATCGCACAGTACGAGATGGCGTACCGCATGCAGGACAGCGTCCCGGAACTGCTCGATTTCTCGACCGAGTCAGCGACAACCATCGAGCGTTACGGTCCCGACGCCCTGACGAAAGGGAGCTACGCCAACAATTGTCTGATCGCGCGCAGGTTATTGGAACGCGGAGTCCGTTTTGTGCAGTTGATGCACGCGGGTTGGGACCAACATGGGAACTTGTACACGCAGCTCGAGGAACAGTGCAAGGATACCGAAGGACCATCGGCCGCCTTGGTACGCGACCTCGAAGAACGCGGCATGTTGGAAGATACGCTCGTCATCTGGGCCGCTGAGTTCGGTCGCACGCCGTTTGGTCAGGGGGATCCGAACAAGCCAACCGGTCGCGACCACTTTGGCCGAGCTTTCAGTTGGTGGATGGCCGGAGGGGGCGTCAAGGGAGGACATGTTGTCGGCGCGACCGACGACTTTGCGTGGAACATCACCGAGTCACCGGTACATGTGCACGATATGCAAGCCACGATTCTTCATTTGTGTGGCATCGATCACGAGCGGCTGACGTTCCGTTATCAAGGCCGCCAGTATCGGCTAACCGACGTCCATGGCCGAGTCGTCACCGACGCGCTCGCGTAAGTAACGCAACACGGACAACCGTTCCATGGCGTCATGCCGACCGGTTGGTAGACCGATAGGAGGAGAACGACTAACCATTAAGTAAAATGGACTTCCAGTCCGTTGCCTGCCACGACGACCGACTAGGAAGTCCGTGGTACAGGTAAAACACTCTGGCAAAAAATGTTGGGCGAAAAAATGGAAGGGCAAAAGGCCACCGCGTGGCCCGTCCGCATGGAGCCTTGCTTGTCCACGTGGGGCGATGATCAGATGCAGGGTGGCACGCTCGGAGGCTTTGCGACGGGCGTGGGATTCGATGAGGCGCGCGACCATCCGATCATCATCCGACGGGGATAAACCCGCATCGTGATGGGGGCGCGTTGCGTTCGCGTGCTCCCTTGCGATTGTCGTCCGATGGGGACAAGCCCCATCGAAATGAAGAATCTCCCGAAGAACGATCGATAGACAGTTGCACCGCTCCAAATGCTAGCCAAGATGCGCAAGCATCCGGGTTGAATCGCACTGAACCTTGCAATGATTCCGACAGTTCCCACCCGAGAGCTTGTGCTCTCGGGCTTTGATTGCGAA